>CAMCJI010000323.1 GCA_945874805.1 Asaia bogorensis
GTTTTTGGGGGGGTGGGAAGGGAAGGGGCAGGCAAGAATCTTCTTTTTTTGGAAAAAAAGAAGCAAAAAAACTTTGGTCGTTGGTGTGGGGCTGGGTCGCGGGGTGGGGGGTTGGCGGTCGGGGGTTTTGGGGCTTCGACGGATTTTGGACATCGTGTGCGGCTTTTTGGCGAAGCCTGGAAAGCAACGTCGACCAAGATCGATCGTCGTGAGTAACCGCAAACCAACGTGAAAAGTGTTTTTGCTTCTTTGTGTTCCCAAAAAGAAGATTCTTGTCTTCCCTTGCCTTACCCGCTGACGGTCCGATGGCTGCCTTCGACGGTCATGGCTGTGATGGCGTTCCAGTCCCAGGCGATGCCCAGGCCGGGGGTTTCGCTGGCGATGGCGTGGCCGTTTTCGATTTTCATGCCTTCGGTGGTGATGCTGTCGAGTTGGGGGATGTATTCGACCCATCGGGCGTTGGGGACGGCGCAACAGAGGGCGACGTGCAGTTCCATCAGGAAGTGCGGGCAGACGGGGATGTTGAAGCTTTCGGCGAGGTGGGCGACCTTCAGCCAGGGGGTGATGCCGCCGATGCGGGCGCAGTCCACCTGGACGACGGAGCAGGCGTCGCGTTGCAGGTATTCGCGGAAGTGAAGCAGGGAGTAGAGGCTTTCGCCGACGGCGATGGGGATGGTGGTGGAGGCGGCCAGGCGGATATGGCCGGAGAGGTCGTCGGCGGGGAGGGGTTCTTCGAGCCAGCCGATGTCGGCGGCTTCGTAGTGGCGGGCGCGGCGGATGGCTTCGTCCACGGCGAAGGCCTGGTTGGCGTCTGTGAAGATTTCGAAGCTGGGGCCTACGGCTTTGCGAACGGCCAGCAGGCGGGCGGCGTCCTCCGCGACGGGGCGGCCGACTTTGATTTTGACGCCGCCGAAGCCTTTTGCCTGGGCGGCCAGGGCGTCGTCCACCAGGGCTTCGGTGGGGAGGTGGAGCCAGCCGCCTTCGGTGGAGTAGAGGCGGATTTTGTTTTGGGCGCCGCCGGCCATGCGGTGGAGGGGGAGGTTGGCGCGGCGGCTGCGGAGGTCCCAGAGCGCGGTGTCGATGGCGGCCAGGGCCAGGGCGGTGATGGCGCCGACCATGGTGGCGTGGGTGAGGAACATGAGGTCGCGCCAGATGCGCTCGACCTCGTCCGCGTCGCGGCCGATCAGCGCGGGGGCGAGGGTGCGGGTGAGGAGTTCGATCACCGAGGGGCCGCCGGTGCCGATGGTGTAGCTGTAGCCGGTGCCGGTGGCGCCATCGGCATCGGTGATGCGGACGATGGGGGTTTCCTGGCTGACGAAGGACTGGATCGCGTCCGTCCGGCGGACCTTGGGGATGAGGTCTACCATCAGGATTTCGACGTGGGTGATCTTGGCCATGCGGTGTTGCCCCCGTGGTTTGATGTTTCCGCGGGCAGGTTAGCAGGGGGTGCCGTGGTTGTGGCGGGGGTGTCGGAAAAGTTTACAGGTTTCGGTGAGCGTCGGACCAGACGGCAATGGCCCGACACCTTGCGGGAGCGGGCCCTTGGGTGGGCGAGAGGTGGCTAGAGGAATATCTGACCGGACGGCTGCATCCGGTCGGAGGATTTGCGTTCCTGGTCAGATGGTTAAAGCTAAAATCGACCGTCTGTCAGGTCGGCTTTCGCTCTACCGGCAGCGGCGGCGCAGGCCGGCGAGGCCGAGGAGGCCGGTGCCGAGGAGGGCCAGGGTGGCGGGCTCGGGGGTGGGGGTGGCCTCGGTGGAGAGGGTGAGGCTGACGGCGCCGCTGCTGCCGGTGTACTGGAAGATGGAATTCTCGCCGCTCAGGCCGACAGTGCGGCCGCCGATGGCAAAGAAATTGCCCGTAAAGTTGTTGATGTCGGAGAGGGCAAGGCTGTTGAGGGCGATCGACAGCGTTGAGCCGTTGTCGGCGGCCGTGGTCGTGACCGAGCCGTAGACGCCATGGGTTCCCAACTCACTGAAATAACCGGTGCCGCCGCCGAGGGCGATCGGGGAAAAACTGTAGCTCGCGACCTGGAAGGTGACGGATTCGGTGGAACTGCTGTAGCCCGGGCCGGGGGAGCTGGGCTCGAAGAGGTTCAGCGTGGCGCTGGCATAACTTCCGTTGAGCCCGAACATACTGAACATGAAGTAGGGGCGGAATTCGCGGCTGCCGCCTTGATCGAAGCCGGCGACGTAGCAGCAATTGTTCCAGTCTCCGTCTGACGCGTAGGTGCCCCAGGTGGAGGCGTTGATGGTGACTGTTTCGGCCTGGCCGAGGGTGGGGGCGAGGAGAACCGCAGCGAAAAGGACTGCGGCGAGACGGGGGAGGCGCATGGTGTCGGACTGTCCTTCGGATGCCGGTTTGCGGCAGATGTGAGCGGTAAAAGGCGGGTGGGCTGGAATGAACCAAGTCAGCTTGTGGTGTTCATTGCAAACCACATGCCATTTGATCAGATTTTTGAAATCATTGATGTTTTTGTCGGGTTGTCTCTTCCGGATTCTGGTTCTGTAAAGAATTCCGACGCTGGTCCGTGTGCGGTGCCGGCCGGTCAGACGGCGCCGGACTCGCGCAGGGCTGCGATTTCGGTGGGGGTGAAGCCGGCTTCGGTGAGGATGGCGTCGACGTCGGCGCCGAGGGCGGGGGGTGCGCGGTCGAGGCGGCCGCCGCCGTGGGCGAGTTTGAAGCCGCTGCCCATCAGGGTGAGTTCGCCGTGGGGGGAGGGGACGTGCTGGAGCACGCCGCGGGCGGTGATCTGGCGGTGGGCGATGATTTCCTCGACGCGCCAGATGCTGGCGCAGGGGGCGCCGGCGGCGTTCAGCTTGGGGTCCCAGTTCTTGGCGCTGTCGGCGGACAGGGCTGTTTCGATGAGGGCGCGGAGTGCGGGTTCGTGTTCGTTGCGGGCGAACCAGTCGGCGAAGCGGGGGTCTTCGAAGGTGGCGGTGAGGCCGAGGGCGGTGATGAGGGCGCGGTATTGCTTTTCGTTGTTGACGGCCAGCAGGAGGAAGCCGTCGCCGGTTTGGAAGAGGTTGGCGGTGGGCTTGCGGCTGACGGCCTGGTTGCCGGATTGGGCCTGTTTGTGGCCGGCGACGGTGAAGTCGGCGACCTGGCCGGAGAGGAAGGCGAGCGTGGCCTCCAGCATCGAGACGTCGATCATCTGGCCTTTTCCGGTGTGGGTGCGCTGGAAGAGGGCCGAGGAGATGGCGAAGGCGGCGGTCATGCCGGAGAGGATGTCGCAGGCGGCGAAGCCGGCGCGGGTGGGGCCCATCTCCGCATGGCCGGTGATGGACATGATGCCGGACATGGCCTGGATGCGGCCGTCATAGCCGGCTTCCAGGCGGTCTGGGCCGGTCTGGCCGAAGCCGCTGACGGCGCAGTAGATGAGCTTGGGGTTGATCTCGGAGAGGGCGGCGTGGCCGATGCCGAGGCGGTCCATCACGCCGGGGCGGAAGTTTTCCATCACCACGTCGGCGTCTTTCGCGAGGCGGCGGACGATGGCGATGGCTTCGGGGTTTTGCAGGTCCAGCGTGAGGCTGCGCTTGTTGCCGTTGACGGCCATCCAGCCGGGGGCCATGCCGCGCTCGGCCCATTCGCGCGAGAGGGGGGTGCGGCGCATGTCCTCGCCCTCGCGGCGCTCGACCTTGATGACGTCCGCACCGAGGAGGGCGAGCTGGTAGCTGGCGAAGGGGCCGGCGAGGACCTGGGTGAAGTCGAGAATGCGGATGTTATCGAAGGGGCGGGACATTTTTGTCTCTTGTTGGGGTAAGATAGTAAGGGTCTTCTTTTTTGAAAAAAAGAAGCAAAAAATTTGTGATTATTGGGGCGGTGTGGTGGGGAGGGGCCGTCTTCTAACGGGTAAAGTTTTTTGCTTCTTTTTGTTCACAAAAAGAAGAATCCTGACTTCACTCCGCTGCGGTCCTGATAGCGCGGGCGATTTCCTTTTGGCGCAGGAATTCCTCGCGGCGGCGGGTGAGTTCTTCGGGGCCGATTTGTTCGAGGTTGAGGTAGTCCTGTTTCCAGGCGCCGGTGCTGTCCCAGTGGAGGCGGGAGTGCAGGGTGGTGCGGGGCGCGCGGGCGGATTCGAGGAGTTGGAGGGCGTATTCGAGGGTTTGGGCCTGGGAGGCGGGGTCGTGCGGGCGGCCGGCGGCGTTGCCGAGGGGGAAGTCGGAGAAGAGGAGGCGGGGGACGCCGGCGTGTTCGACGATGTCCTTGGCGGCGGCCATGACGAGGGTGGGGGTGCCGGCGGCCTCGATGGCGCGGGCGGTCAGCGCCGCGGTTTGGTGGCAGATCGGGCAGTTGGGGACGAGGAGGACGGCGTCCGGGCGTTCTTCGGCGAGGAGGGCGATGACGGCGGGGATGTCGGCCTCGACGGTGGCGCGGTGGCTGCGGTTGGTGGGGGTGCCGATGAAGCGGGGGGTGAGGCCGGCGATACGGCCGGCGGCGGCAGCAGCGCGCAAAGCGGGGAGGGGGAACCAGGTGTTGGCGTCGGTGGCGGTGGTGTGGCGGCGGTCGATGCCGACATGGGAGATGCGCAGGTCGTGGTCGTCCGCGGTGTTGCCTGTGTAAACCTTGTAGAATTTGGCTGCGGAGTTGTAGGGCGCGCCTGGGCCCTGGTCGCCCTTGTCGGGCTGGTAGGGGGCGGCGGTGGTGATGAGCAGGATGCGGGACTGGGCGAGGGGTTTGCTCAGCGGAGTAAACGGGACGTCGCGGTAGTGGGCCCAGCGGTAGGGCGCGTAGCCGATGGCCTGATAGTACTCGCGGGTGCGCTGCATGTCGGGGATGGGGGAGTCGTAGTCGGGCGCGAAGCCGAGGGCCTGGTCGAT
>CAMCJI010000324.1 GCA_945874805.1 Asaia bogorensis
GTTTTTTGCTTCTTTTTTTCAACAAAGAAGATTCTTGCCTGCCGTCCCTTCCTTCCCCTTCCCCCGCCGAGACAGCAGCCGCCGGCCTTCCAGCCATTGCCACGCCACCACGCCCGGCACCCCCGCCACCACTTCGCGGGCGCGTTTGACGACGGAGAGCGCCACCGCCATTTCCGGCGGCAGGCCGCAGAGCCCGCCTGCGATGATGAAGCCGGCTTCCTGCACGCCCAGCGCCCCCGGCACGGCGAAGCCGGCGCTGCGGGCGGCCATGCCGATGCTTTCCAGCACCATCGCCTCGGCGAGTGCCGTCGGCCGGCCCATGGCGGCGAGGACGAGCCACGTCTCGACCACGCCGAGCATCCAGGCGGCCAGATGCATCCACAGCGCGCGCAGCAGGGCGGCGCGGTTGCGTTGCAGGCGGATCAGCTCGTCGTGCAGGCCGCGGAAGATGTCCGGCGGCAAAGCGGGGAACACCCGTTCCAGCGTGCTGGCGAGTTTTTCCACCAGCTTCATCAGCCCCAGCCGCTGCGCCAGCACGAAGGCGCCGGCCGCCCCGAGCATGGCCGCGGTGGTGCCGAGCAGCCAGGGCGCCCAGCCCTGCTCGGCGGAGATCGCCGCCAGCACGGCGATGCCGAGGAGGGTGAAGATCGCCTGGGTGATGATCTCCATCGTCACGTCGATGGTGGTGCCAGCCCCGGCCTGCGGCCCGCTCAGCCCGCGCTGCATCAGCAGGCGGATACCCACGAGATTGCCGCCGAGCTGCGCCACCGGCAGCACCGCATTCACCGACTCGCGCACCCAGCGCACCAGCAGGAACGCCCCGATCCCCGGCTCGCGCGCCCCGCTCACCGCGCGCCAGGCGAGTGCGGAGAGGTGCAACTGCGCCACATGCAGCCCCAGCGTCGGCGGCAGCACCCACAGGGCCTGCGCCACGTCCTGCCCGATCTCGAAGGCGCCGTACCACCAGATGATGCCGGCCAGCACCGCGAGGCCCAGCAGCATCAGGGAAATGCCCGTTTTCATGCCCTTCCTCTGGCCCCCGCGCCTGCCGCGTGTCAAATGCGCGCGCAATCATGTTGCGTCGCGGTGCTGCGGCGCGGGAAAACAGCGCATCTCACCCTCAGGAAACCCCATGCCCGAGCTTCGCCTGCACAACAGCCTGACCCGCACGAAGGAGGTCTTCGTGCCGCTCGATCCGGCGCATGTGCGGCTCTACGTCTGCGGGCCGACGGTTTACGACCGCCCGCATGTGGGCAATGCCCGCCCGGTGGTGGTGTACGACACGCTGGTGCGGCTGCTCCGCCTGATCTTCCCGCGCGTGACCTACGTGCGCAACATCACCGACGTGGACGACAAGATCAACGCCCGCGCGGCCGCCTCCGGCGAGAGCATCGGCACGATCACCGCCCGCACCACGGCGGAATACCACGCGGACATGGCCCAGCTCGCCGCCCTGCCGCCGGACATCGAACCGCGCGCGACGGACCACATCGCCGAGATGATCGTGCTGATCGAAAAGCTGATCGCCTCCGGCCACGCCTATGCGGCGGACGGGCATGTGCTGTTCGCCGTGCCGTCGCTGGCCAGCTACGGCGCGCTCTCCGGCCGCTCGCGCGACGAGCTGATCGCCGGCGCGCGGATCGACGTGGCACCCTACAAGCGCGATCCCGGCGATTTCGTGCTGTGGAAGCCCTCCCCGCCCGGCGTGCCGGCCTGGCCGAGCCCCTGGGGCGCGGGCCGGCCTGGCTGGCATATCGAGTGCTCGGCGATGTCCTGGCGGCATCTCGGCGAGAGCTTCGACATCCACGGCGGCGGCAACGACCTGATCTTCCCGCACCATGAAAACGAAATGGCGCAGTCCATCTGCGCCTTCCCCGGCAGCCATTTCGCCAAGTTCTGGCTGCATAACGGCATGCTGCGCATCAACGGCGAGAAGATGTCGAAAAGCCTCGGCAACTTCTTCACCGTCGGCGAGGTGCTGGCGAAATGGCCGGGCGAGGTGATCCGCCTGCTGCTGCTGCACGGCCATTACCGCGCGCCGATCGAATTCTCCGAGGCATTGCTGGCGGAGTGCAAAGGCACGCTCGACCGCTTCTACCGCGCCATCGAACGCCACGAGGGCGCGAGCTACACCGGCATCCCCTCGCAGGTGATGGCCGCGCTGTGCGACGACCTCAACACGCCGCTCGCCATCAGCCACATGCACGCGCTGTCGGACGCGGCCTTCGCCGGCGATGCCGAGGCCGGGGCCGCGCTCCGCGCTGCCGGCTCCGTGCTGGGCATCCTGCAACAATCCCCCGCCGACTGGTTCCGCGGCGGCGACGACGCAGCCGCGATCGAAGCCGCCATCGCCGAACGCCTCGCCGCCCGGAAATCGCGCGACTTCGCCCGCGCGGACGCGATCCGCGCGGACCTCTCAGCCAAGGGCATCACCCTGGAGGACAGCGCCACCGGCACCATCTGGCGGCGCGGGTGACAGGCCGCGACGGCGGGGCGGACCTCGCGCCGATCGGCAACAGCCCGGTCGTCATCCTCGTCCGCCCGCAACTGGCCGACAATATCGGCGCCGTCGCCCGCGCCATGGGCAACGGCGGCCTCTTCCACCTGCGCCTCGTCGCCCCGCGCGACGGCTGGCCGCAGGAGAAGGCCTGGCGCAACGCGTCGGGTGCGGACCGCATCCTCGACGAACTGACAGTGCACGAAACCGTGGCGGACGCAGTGGCCGACCTGCACCACGTCTTCGCCACCTGCCCCCGCCCGCGCCACATCGTCAAACCCGTGCTGACCGCCCGCGGCGCGGCCGCCGAAATGCGCGAGATCACCGCCCGACCCCTGAAAGTCGGCATCCTGTTCGGCCCGGAACGCGCCGGGCTCGACAACGACGACATGGCCTGCGCCGACGCGCTGATCCGCATCCCGCTCAACCCCGGCTTCATGTCGCTGAACCTCGGCCAGGCGGTGATGGTCGTCGCCTACGAATGGTTCACCGCCGCCGACCACACCACGCCACGCGAACTGGTCACCCACGAATCCCCCGTGGCGACCAAAGCCAGCCTGGAAAACTTCCTCGCCCACCTGACCGACGAACTCGACGCCTGCGGCTTCCTCAAAAACCTGCCCAAACGCCCCGGCATGGTCCGCAACATCCGCCACTTCTTCCAACGCGGCGAAGCCACCGAACAGGAACTGCGAACCCTGCACGGCATCGTCACCGAACTGGCCCTGGGGCGGCGGTTGCGGGGGCGGGCGGAGCCGGAGGGGTGATCGCCGGCAGCGTCCGACCGGTGAGGCCGCCCACGGCGCACCCACACAGCTTGGTGTCCGTCGAAACTGATCGATTCAAATAAACGCGCGTCGAAGGGCACCTTGCTTTGGGAGAAGTCGTTCGCCGTCACCCCATCCGACACCGGTGTTCGCACGGATGGGGTCGCCGTCCGATAGACCGCAGCGGAACTACCGTTTGTTAATACAAGGCTGTGCACACGTGTTCTGGAAATGATTGGCATGGACATGGCGATGCCAGCATACTATCGGACGTGGGAATAGAACTGGATTTGAGGAACGTGGCCAAACGCGCGCTCGCAGGTTTTCTGGAGATGGTCGCTCATGGCCAGGCCCGTGGCTGGGCCTGGGATGCTGCGACCCCCGACAAGCATGTGACCGTTACCTTTTTCCTCGACGGAGAGAACATCGGCGCGATCACCGCCGATCGGTTCCGCGACGACCTGAAGGCCGCCAACATCGGCGATGGCGACCATGCCTTCATTTTTGATTGTGGGATCGAGATTGCCGAGGCGGACGCATTGGGCCTCGATGCCCGCATCCTGACCGGGACGGACGGCGAATATTTCCGTCTCTCCCGGATGGTGCCGGATGACGCGGCCTCCCACGGCCAGTGCATCGACGAAGCCGCCTCGCCCGTCGCCACGAGCGCGCCCTCCGGCAAGCCGCCGGCCTTGCGCGATCTTCACCCCGACCGGGACGTGTTCGTGCACATCCCCAAGGCCGCCGGTACGACCATCCGCTCGATCATCTCACGCCAGTATGGCGCGGCGGCGACGCTGTATTTCGAACCCGACTCCGAGACCTGGGACTATCGGGCCGATCCTCTCGGCTTCCTGACGGCTGAATGCGCCGCCCGGCCGGTGGCGCTGATCACCGGCCATCACCGATTTGGGGTGCATGAATACACCCGTCATGCCTGCCGCTATTTCACGATGCTGCGTGACCCGGTGGATCGAGCCATTTCGGATTTCTTCTACGCGTTCTCCTTTCCCGACCATCGCCACCGCGACGAGATCCGCGATGGCAGGATGTCCTTCTCCGATTTCATTCGGCGCGGTGACGGCCGGCCGGCTACGGCCCACTCGTATCTGCTGGGTGGCATGTACAGCCATATCGACGGCCAGGTTGCGATGGCCAAGCAGAACCTGATGGACAGCTTCGCGGCCGTCGGCGTGATGGAACGCTTCGACCAGTCGCTGCTACACATCGCCAAGCAGTTCGGCTGGCAGCCGCCGCTCTATGTCCGCCGCAACGTCACCCCGCTCTCGCCGGAACTGCGCGCCACCCGTCGCATCGCCACGCAGACGGCGATCCGTGATCATCAGGATGATTTCGCGGGGGACTACGCCCTCTATGCCGCAGCAGAGGCCCGCCTGGACGCCTGGATCGCCGATGAGGGTGCGGCTTTCGTCCGTGCCCTCGAGGCGTTCCAATGGCTGCAAAAGGCCCTCGCGGCGATGGAAACCGATGCGATCTACGATCAGTACAAGCTGGAGGAGGACGACCCTTTGCCGCCGGGGGTCGAACA
>CAMCJI010000325.1 GCA_945874805.1 Asaia bogorensis
CCCGACGGCCAGGGCAATCAGCGCGATCGGCCAGGACAGCCGCCAGATCGCGCCCGGCGTGGTGCCGCCGCCGGCGAGGCCCGCGGCGATGCTGGTGAGCTGCGGGGAGATCAGCAGGAACGGCGTGCCGTTCTGCACCGCCGGCAGCACCGTCGGGGCAAGGCCGGCAAGGCGGCCGAGCTCGGCCTGCAAGGGCATCATGGCGGAGTTCGAGGCGACATTGGTGCCGCCGAAGAACCCGGCGAACCCTGCCAGCAGCGGGGCGGCGAAGGGGGCGGCGCTGCCGAACGCGCCGGCCAGCGCGATCGCAAGCGCCTGCGGAATCCCCGCGCCCGAGAGGAAGCGCGAGAGCACGACGAAGCCGAGCAGCGCCAGCGCCGGGCGCCAGGCCCGGCGTGCCGCCTCCGCGAGGGCCGCCACCCGGGCGGGGCGGGCGAGCAGCAGCGCCAGCGCCACCACCCAGATCGCCACCATCGCATGACTGAGGCCGAGCGCTGGCAAGGCCGGGAAGGGGTGCAGGGCGGGGGCATCCGGCCAGAGCCGCAGCGCCATCAGGGCGGCGGCGAGCAGCAGGTAGGGTGCCCCGCCCGCCGCCGCGCGGCGCCAGCCCTCGGGGGTGCGCGGGGGGTCGGCGGCGAGCAGGCGGATGGCGAGCACGATGCCGGTCGCCAGCAGGCCGCACACTTCCCAGGGGACGAGATAATGTCCGCCGACGAGCAAGGCGGCGGTGGCGGCGACCCAGCCGGTTTGCGCCATCCGGGTGCGCGCGGGCACCGGATGCCCGGCCCGGCCGCACCAGACCCAGAAGCAGGGCAGCAGCAACAGCAGCACGGCGGCTGCCTGCCAGGCGCTACGCGTGGCCAGGGCCTGGGCCGGCACGCCCGCCAGGGCCGCGCCGATCACCGTGCCCGGCCCCAGCCCGCCCCAGGGGATCAGCACCAGGGCCACGAGCCCGATCAGCGCCGCCTGGGTGCCGGCGATGCCGGCCCGGCGCAGCAGGCCCACGGCGAAGACGGTGCCGACGCCGAAGCCAGTCACCGTTTCGGTGAACGGGCCGAGCAGGAAGGCGGCGGTGAACAGCGTGTCCCCCACGTCGCGCGCCGGAATCGGCATGCTGTCCGCCCCACGGTTCGAGACAGCGGCGTGGAAGACGAGGCCGCCGGCGATGATGCCGACCGGCACGATCGCGAGCCACAGGCCCTGGGCGACCGACTCCGTCACAAACCCCGGCAGTCCGCCGATCCCCGGCCCGGCCAGCAGCACCGCCGGCAGGCACAGCGCCATGGCGATCAGGCAACTCGCGAAGGGGCCGGTGCGCCCGGCCGCGAGGAGGGCGACGAGGCCGGCGAGCGGCAGGATCTGGAGCAGCAGCGTCATCGCCTGACACTGCCCGGATGGCGCGCCAGGGGCGAGCGCGCACGTTGTTGCGATCACGCAGCCCCGGCATGCCGATCCTGCTTGCCTCAACCGGCTTACCCGGTTGTAATCTGTTGTGGAGCGTTGACGTGGCGCGATAGCGTCGGGCGTCGCGTCAAGGGGAGTGGACCTGTGTCCAAGATCTACCGGCTGGTTTTCAACGCGGATGACCGCGAGGAATGCAACACCCAGACGGCCAGCCTCGCGGGCCTGGCGGTGGTGCTGGCGGTGCTGGTCGTCTGCCTGTTCCTGGTCAAGAGCCTGGCCCACTCCTCGCGGGTGGAGGACTGCATGCTGCAAGGCCGCACCAACTGCGACCTGCTGATCGCGCGCATCCGCTGAGGCGCCACCGCCATTGACGTCGGCTGGCTTTGTGGCAGCGTTCCCGTTGGCAATCAGGGGACACGGGCATGCGCATCGCCGATATGGACTGGCGGATGGTCGAGGACTGGCTGCGCGCCGATGACCGCGGCGTGCTGCCGCTGGGCAGTGTGGAGCAGCATGCCGGCCTGTCGCTGTGCGTGGACATGATCCTGGCCGAGCGCGTGGCCGTGGAAGCCGCGGAGCCGCTGGGAATTCCCGTCTATCCCGCCATTCCCTATGGCCTCGCGCCGTATTTCGCCTCCTATCCCGGCTCGATGACGCTGCGGGTGGATACCTATGTGGCTGTGGTGCGCGATGCGCTGGACAGCATGAAGCGCTCGGGCTTCCGCCGCATCCTCATCGTCAACGGCCATGGCGGCAACCAGCCGGCCGCTGCCCTGGCGCAGGAATGGATGATGGACAACCCCGATTGCCGCGTGCGCTTCCACGACTGGTGGCGCGCACCGCGCACGATGGCGCAGGTGCAGATGACCGATAAGGTGGCCAGTCACGCCAGCTGGATGGAGAACTTCCCCTGGACGCGCCTGCCCACCACGCCCGCCGACGAGTCCAAGCCGATGGTCGATACCGACCGGCTGAAGACCCTGCCGCCGTTCGAGGCGCGCAACATGCTCGATGACGGCAATTTCGGCGGCCGCAGCCAGCGCAGCGACAATGAGATGCTGGCGATCTGGTCGATCGCGGTCGAGGAAACCCGGCATCTGATGGAGACGTGGTGATGGCGCGCATTCTCATCTGGGGCGCCGGCGCCATTGGCGGCACGGCGGGCGCCTACCTCGTCCGCGCCGGGCATGACGTGACCTTCGTCGATGTGGTGCCCGAGCATGTCGCTGCCATTCGCGGCCCCGGCCTGCACATCCACGGACCCATCGCCGATTTCACCATCACCGCGCCCGCTTTCCTGCCGGAGGACCTGGTGGGCGAGTGGGACATGGTTTTCCTGGCGGTGAAGGCGCACCACACCGAGCAGGCCTCGCGCGCGCTGCTGCCGCATCTCGGCCAGATGGGTTACGTGCTCTCCCTGCAGAACGGCCTGTGCGAGAAGGTGATCGAGCGGATCGTCGGCCGCGACCGGGTGATCGGCGCCTTCGTGAACTACTCGGCGGACTGGATGGGGCCGGGCGACATCATGTACGGCGGCCGCGGGGCCGTGGTGCTGGGCGAGATCACCGGGCGGATGACGCCGCGGCTGGCCGCCCTGCATGAGCTGATGCTGGCGTTCGAGCCGAACGCGGTCACCACCGACAACATCTGGGGCTATCTCTGGGGCAAGCTCGGCTATGGCGCGATGCTGTTCGCCCAGGCCCTCGGCATGGCCGGCATCGCCGACTGCCTGGCCCGGCCGGAGCTGTTGCCGGTGTTCTCGGCGCTGGCGCGCGAGACGGTGGAAGTGACGATGGCCGAGGGCATCGAGCCCAAGGGTTTCAACGGCTTCGAACCCGCGGCGTTCATGCCGAATGCGCCGCGCGAACTGGCCGCGAAGGCGATCTCCGATCTCGTCGCCTTCAACCGGCCGAATGCCAAGACCCATTCCGGCGTCTGGCGCGACCTTGCCATCCGCAAGCGGCGCACCGAGGTGGACGTGCAGATCGCGCCGATCTTCCAGATTGGCGAGAAGCACGGCCTGGAATGCCCGACGGTGCGCAAGCTCGTCGCCCTGATCCACGAGGTGGAGGCCGGTACCCGGCCTCTGCATGACGATAACCTGTTGGAGTTGATCCAGTCATGAACATCACATTCGAAGGCCGCGTCGTCGCGGTCAGCGGCGCCGGGCATGGCTTCGGGCGCGTGATCGCGCAGACCTTCGCCGGCCTCGGCGCGCGCGTCTATGTCTGCGACATCAACGCCGAGAACCTCGCGGTGACCGCCGCCGGGCATGCCATCAAGACCGCCGTGGTCGATCTGACCGATCGCAAGGCCGGGGCCGCCTGGATCAAGTCGATCGAGGCCGACGCCGGCGCGCCGGTTTACGTGCTGGTCAACAACGCCGGCGGCGTGGCCGGCCAGACGCCGCATCCGCTCGACGAGATAACCGACGAAGCCTGGGACAAGATTTTCGACGTCAACGTCAACGCCGCGATGGCGCTGACCCGGGCGGCGATGACGGGGATGAAGAAGGCCGGCGAGGGGCGGATCATCAACATCTCGTCCGGCGCCGGCCTGCAGGCCTCGCTGACCGGCATCCAGGCCTATTGCTCCACCAAGCACGCGTTGATCGGCCTGACCCGGCAGATGGCGCATGAGCTCGGGCCGTTCAACATCACCGTCAACTCGGTGGCGCCGGGCTTCATCCGCAGCAATCCCTCGACCGAGAAGCAGTGGGAGAGCTACGGCGCGGACGGGCAGAAGGCGCTGATCAGCCGTATCGCGCTGAAGCGGCTCGGCACCTCGCAGGACATCGCCAATGCGGTGGTGTTCTTCGCCTCCGAGCTTGGCGGGTTCGTCAACGGCCAGATCATCTCGGTGGACGGCGGGAAATGACGGCAGCCGTTGAAGCCTGGCTGGCGGCGCATACGCCGCGGCTGCTGGATGAGCTGTTCGGCCTGATCCGCTGCCCGTCGGTCTCGACCGACCCCGCTTACGGCGAGGGCATGGCGGCCGCCGCGGAACTGCTGCGGGCGCGGCTGGCCCGCATCGGCATGCGCGACGTGCAGCTTTTGGACGGCGGCGGGCACAAGGCCGTGTTCGGCCAGCGCTGCGACGTGCCGGGCGCGCCGACCATCCTGGTCTATGGCCATTACGACGTGCAGCCGCCGGACCCGCTGGAATTGTGGAAAACCCCGCCCTTCGAACCGACGATGGCGGGCGACCGCTTTTTCGGCCGTGGCGCGTCGGACGACAAGTCACCGCTGTGGATCGCCGTCTCCGGCATCGAGGCGTGGCTGGCGGTCGAGGGCAGCCTGCCGCTGAACGTGAAGATCCTGCTAGAAGGTGAGGAGGAATGCGGCAGCCGCTCCATTCCCACCATCCTCACGAAGTACCGCGACCTCGTCTCCGCCGATGTTCTG
>CAMCJI010000326.1 GCA_945874805.1 Asaia bogorensis
CCTTGGCTGAGGGCGGCCCACTGCGGCCCGGCGCCGGCGTGCTGGTGACCCGGCCGGAGCCGGGGGCCGGCGAGACGGCGGAGCGGCTGCGCAGGTTGGGTTTCGCGCCCGTCGCCGCCCCGATGCTGGTCATTCGCCCTGGCGCGGTGCTGCCGCCGCACCCGGCGGCACCGCAGGCAATCCTCGTCACCTCCGGCAATGCGGTACCGGCGCTGCCGGCGGCCTGGCACGGATGCCCCCTGCTCGCGGTGGGAGATGCCACCGCCGCCCGCGCCCGCGCCGCCGGGTTCCGCCTTGTGGAAAGCGCCGGCGCCGATGCCACCGCCCTCGCAGCACTGGTGATCGCCCGCTGCCGGCCCGCCGCGGGGCCGCTGCTGCTGGCCAGCGGCAGCGGCCAGTGGATGCCGCTGGCCCATGCCCTGCGCGAAGCCGGCTTCACCCTGAATCGCCGCGTCGCCTATGCCACCCGGCCGAGCGAGTCGCTGCCCCCGGCGGCGGCGGCAGCGCTTGCGGCAGGAGGGGTCGGCGCCGCATTGTTCTTCTCGCCCGCCACGGCGCGGCGCTGCGTGGCCTTGTTGCGGCGGGCCCGGCTCCCAACTTGTGAGGTCGAAGCGCTGGCGATATCCGAAGCGGCGGCGCTGCCGCTTGCAGTTCTGCCGTGGCGTCGAATCCGCGTTGCCTCCCACCCGAACCAGGATGCGCTTCTGGCGCTGCTCGCATGACCGAAGAAGCTGCCTCGCCCCAGGATATGCCCCCGAAACCTGCCGCCGCGTCGGTCCCGCCGATCGCGGCGGCGCCGATTCCGGCCAAGCCATCGGCAGCCAGGCCCGCCTCGTCACCGCCGTCCACCCCCCCGCCCGCGCCACCCCGCGCCCCGGCGGAGGGCAGCCGGTCGGCGGTCAAGGCGCTGACCCTGCTCGGCCTCGCGCTGCTGGCCGCCGGCTGCGTCTGGCTGAACATGCAGAACCAGGAGCTGAGCGCGCGCCTCGCCGCCGCCCAGCGCGAGCAGGATGTCCGCGCCGGCGTGCAGGAAGGGCTGATCCGCACCTTGCAGCAGCGGCTGGCCGCGATTGAGCAGCGCCCCGGCGGCGGCCCCGCCCCCGACCTGCGCCCGCTGGAATCCCGCATCGCCAGCTTGGAGCAGCGCCCGGCGGGTGCTGCGGCCCCCGATCTCGGCCCGCTCGAAGGCCGCCTTGCCGCGCTCGAACAGCGCCCCGCCGCCGACCCGCGCGTCGCCGCCCTCGCCGGCCGGGTAGACCGGCTGGCGAAGCTGCCCTCGGCCCTCGCCGGCCTCGCCGCCCAGGAAGTCGCGGTGAAGAACGCCTTCCCCGCCATCGCCCGCGCGGCCGAGGCGGCCAGCCAGTCCGACGACGCGGGCCTGCCCCTGCCGGAGCGGATGTGGCACCGCATCCAGGCGCTCGTGACCGTGCGCACCGGCGACACGGTGCTCACCGGCCCGCCCGCCGCCCCGCTGCTCGCACGCGCCCGCACCCACCTCGCCGCCGACGACATCGCCGGCGCGCTCGCGGCGCTCGAAAACCTCGATCCCGCCGCCAAAGCCGCCACCGCCGCCTGGCGCGCCCAGGCACAGACGCTGGTCGATGCCCGCGCCGCCCTCGCCAAGGCGGGTGAGTGATGCGCCGCCTGCTGCTGATCCTCGCCCTCTCCGCCATCGCGGTGGCAGCAGCGTGGTGGATCGCCGACCTGCCCGGGCGCGTGGCCATGAGCATCGGCACCCTGTCGCTGGAAACCACAGCCCCGGTGGCCGTGGTGCTGGCCGGGATCGCGCTGCTGATCCTTTACGTGGTGCTGCGTTTCCTCGGCCTGCTGCTGTTCTGGCCGCGCCGGCTGCGCGCCTGGCGCCTGCGCCGCCGCCGTGCCGCCGGCGACGCTGCCGTGACGCGCGCGCTCGTCACCATCGCGGCGGCCGACAAATCCGGCGCCCTGCGCGCCGCCGAAAAGGCCCGCCGCCTGCTGGGTGATACGCTGCAGACCCTGCTGCTCAGCGCCGAAGCCGCACGCCTCTCCGGCCGGGATGAGGAGGCCGAACGCGCCTACCGCGCCTTGGCGGAGCGTGGCGATTCCGCCTTCCTCGGGCTGCGCGGGCTGCTGCGCCAGGCGATCCTACGCGAGGACTGGACCGAGGCCTCCCGCCTCGCCGGCCGCGCCGAAGCGGCCCATCCCGGCGCGGACTGGCTGCGCCAGGCACGGCTGGAACTGGCCGGGCGCACCGGGGACTGGCAACCCGCAATCGCACTCGCCGGCCCCGGCGCGCCGATGGCGGCGCTGGCTACCGCCGCCAGCCAGAGCGCGAGCGGTGACGAGGCGCTGAGCCTCGCCCGCCGCGCCTGGAAAGCCGATCGCGGCTTCACCCCCGCCGCCCTGGCCTACGCCACCTGCCTGCGCCATGAGGGCCAGGAGGACAAGGCACTGCGCATCCTGCGCGAAAGCTGGGGCATCGCGCCGAACCCGGCCCTCGGCGACTCCGCGATCTCCCCCGTGTCCGACCCGCCGTCGCAACTGCGCCGGGCGCGCGACCTCATCCGCAGCGCGCCGGGCCACGCCGAGTCGCATCTGCTGATGGCCCGCCTGCATCTGGCAAATGGCGAACTGGACGAAGCCCGCCGCCGCGCCGAAGCCGCCGGCGCCGCCGGCCTGCGCGAGCGCAGGCTGTTCCTGCTGCGCGCCGATATCGAGGAAGCCACCCACGGCGATACGCCGGAGGGGCGGACCATACAGCGCGACCTGCTGCGCGAAGCCGCCGAGGCGGAGGCCGACGCCGCCTGGTCCTGCACGTCCTGCGGCAGCGTCCAAACCCACTGGTCCGCCGCCTGCCCGGTATGCCATGCCCCGGCGACCCTCCAATGGGGCCGAGGCGGGGCCGCACCGCAGCGGCGGCTGCTGATCGCCGGCTGAACCCTACGCCGGCGAGCCGTCCGGCGGGTCCTCCTCCACAAAGCGGGCGAGGTGGAGCCCCGTCTGATGCTCGCGGGCGGCTTTGCCGGTCACCGTCTGGCCGCGCATGTAGTGGCGCTGCCACAAGCTCCGGCGCTCCTCATCGACCAGCGTCGGCAGGTCCGCGATGAACTGCGCGCGCGAGGCGGTGAAGGCGTCATAGCCCTCCCGCACGTCCGGCATCGCGTCCATATTGCGGAACACCGGGCGGAAGCGCTCCACCTCCCCCCGGCGCACCGGGGAGATCATGGCGATCGGCTCGTCCTGCTCGAACACCACCCGGTGGTTCGCGCGGGTGAACATCCAGTTCATGGTGAAGGTGGCATCGGACCAGTCGGTCTCGACAATCCCGGACAACGGGCTGATGCCGTCCTTCGGCAGGTTGGCCGGGCCACGCACGTACATGTTGTAGCCGGGCGGGGTGCGGAACAGGTAGGGCAGGCTGATGGTCAGCACGCCGTGGCCGAAATGGCTGACCGCGTAGTGCAGCATGTCCGGCGCATAGTCGAAATGCTCGACGGTGATCGCCTCCTTGCCCAGCCCGCCGGTCCAGGTGGCGGCGAAGCGGTTGGTGTTCAGCAGCACCCAGCCGTTCTGGTTGGCGATCAGCAGCGGCAGGCAGCGATTGGCGAAGCGGTTGGAGGTGGCGTTCATCCAGTCCCGTGATGCCTCGCCCGGTACCAGCGACACGTCCGACGGGCTGGTCCGCTCATAGGCGATCAGCGGCAGCGGCAGCGGAGCGCCGGCCGCCAGCCGCGCCGATCCCGCCGTGAAGCGGGCGCGCACCTCGGCCTCGCGCGTCAGCCGCAGGCTGGTCAGCACCGCGCCATGCGGGCCGGCCGTGTCCTCCCGCCAGGCGATGCCGGCGGCGGGGATCTCGATCTCCGCCCCGTCGCCCAGCCGCAGCACGAGCCCCGCCGCATCCGCGCGCAGCACTTCGCCGCGATAGAGCAGGCTGTCGTCCTCAATCAGATCCGCTCGATCAGCCATGTCAGTCCCCCGCGATGCTGCTATACTGCGGCGCGAAACGGCTGCCGCAAAGGACATTGGCGATGCAATCCCAAGCGCCCACACGCATCGACGTGATTTCCGACGTTATCTGCCCCTGGTGCTATATCGGCCGCGCGCACCTCGAAGGCGCCCTCGCCCTCATGGCCAAGGACGGCCTGACCTTCGACATCGGCTGGCACCCCTTCCAGCTCAACCCGGACATGCCCGAAGAAGGCGTGGAACGCAGCGCCTACCGCGCCGCCAAATTCGGCAGCGCCGAACGCACCGCCGCGATGGACGCCCGCGTGGTGGAGGCCGGAACCGCAGCCGGCGTCACCATCCGCCCCGAACTGATGCACCGCACGCCCAACACCCTGGCCGCCCACCGCGTGATCTGGCTCGCCGGCCAACACGGCGTTCAACACGCCGTCAAAGGCGCGCTGCTGCACGCCTATTTCAGCGAAGGCGCCGATATCGGCCAACACGACAGCCTTGCCGCCATCGCCGCCACCGCCGGCCTGCCCGCCGCCGAAACCCGCGCCATGCTCGCCAGCGACGACGGCCGCGCCGAAGTCCTCGCCGAAGACAGCATGGCCCGCAACGCCGGCATCAACGGCGTGCCCAGCTTCATCATGGGCCGCCACATCCTGTTCTCCGGCGCGCAACCCGCCGAAGCCATGGCCGAAACCTTCACCCGCGCCTACGCCATCCTCAGCCGCAACGCGGCTTGATCGCGTAGGCAAGTAAGGCCAGGGGCTCTGCCCCTGGACCCCGCCAGGGACAGCGTACCTGGACCGGCATTAATAAGAGCAGGTCGTGAGAAAGGGGCGCCA
>CAMCJI010000327.1 GCA_945874805.1 Asaia bogorensis
TCAGCGGCAACGACATCACCATCCGCAACATCACCTTCACCCGCGCCCGCGTGCCCGACGGCAACGGCGCCGGCATCCGCGCCGAAGGCCGCAACCTCACGATCGAGCAGTCGCGCTTTATCGACAACCAGGTGGCCATCCTCGGCGCCCCCTCCCAGCACAGCATCATCACGATCAAGGGCTCGACCTTCGAGGCGAACGGCAGTTGCCCGGCCAACCGCCCTTGCCAGCCCAGTATCAACGTGCCCGGTATCGCCAGGTTGCGCATCGAGGACTCGTCCTTTGTCTCCTCCCGCGGGGGTGTTCTGGTGCTCACCCGTGCCCGACGAACCGAACTGATCAGCAGCGGCTTTGCCGACGGGCCGTCCGGAAAGGCGCCCGGCCTCATCATGGCCCATGTCGGCGCCCTGGTGATGGACGACAACCGCTTCGCCAAAACCGGCCCCTACGACGACCGGCGAACCGCCGTGCTGCTGCTCCCCTCCGACGCCCCGCTCGGCGAGATCATCGTGCGGCGCAACAGCTACACCAATGCCACCGGCGCCCCTTCAGCCTTCATCCGCAACTGGGCCGGTGGCGGCGTGCTGTTCGAGGGCAATCGCATCGCCCAGGGTGATGAGGATCTCACCTCGGATGGTGCATTCGGCCATGCGGCGCGGGCATGGCTCCGGCGCGGGCGCGACACCGCCAGTGCGGCATGGCAGGGCCTCAAGCGCGGTGTGCGGCTGCTCAATCCGTTCTGAGCCAGCCGCCCGAGGGCGGGATGCTGGCATGCCACCGTTCGTTTGATAATCAAAAACAATAGCTTGGACGTTCTTTCTGTTGCCGTCTGCAACGGTTCAGCCCTAGCCATCCCGATCGACCGACGCATATAAGCGGTTATGTGCGTGCCGCACCGCCCGATCATTTGAGGACCACCAGCCGATATGAGCATGAAAGACGCGACCGGACCGTTGAAGGGACTGCGGGTTCTTGACCTGACCCGCGTACTCGCCGGTCCGACCTGCACCCAGATGCTCGGCGACCTCGGCGCCGAAGTCATCAAGATCGAACGCCCCGGCGCCGGTGACGACACCCGCGGTTTCGCCCCGCCGACCATGCCGGGCACTGAAACCTCCGCCTACTTCATCGGCGTCAACCGCAACAAGCGTTCCGTCACGCTCGACATCGCCGCCCCCGAGGGCCAGGCGATCATGCGCCAACTCCTCGAAGATACCGACATCCTGGTGGAGAACTTCAAGGTCGGCGCCCTGGCCAAGTACGGCCTCGGCTACGAGCAATTGCACGCCGCCTTCCCCAGCCTGATCTACTGCTCGATCACCGGCTTTGGCCAGACCGGCCCCTACGCCCCCCGCCCCGGCTATGACAGCCTGATCCAGGCGATGGGCGGCGTGATGAGCCTGACCGGCGAGCCTGAGGGCCTGCCGCAGAAGGTCGGCGTGCCGGTGGCGGACCTGTTCGCGGGCCTCTACGGCTGCATCGGCATCCTCGCAGCCCTGCGCCACCGCGAGCGCACCGGCCAGGGCCAGCAGATCGACATCGGCATGCTCGATACCTCGGTCGCCTGGCTCGCCAACCAGGGCATGAACTACCTCGCCACCGGCGAGAACCCGGCCCGCCTTGGCAACCAGCACCCCAACATCGTGCCCTATCAGGTCTTCCCCACCGCGGACGGCCATATCGTGCTGTCCGTCGGCAACGACCCGACCTTCAAGCGCTTTGCCGAAGCCGTCGGCATGGCGCAGCTGCTCGACGACCCCCGCTTCGCCACCAACGCCGCCCGCGTCACCAACCGCCAGCTTGTCACTGACACACTCACCCCGGTGATGCAGCGCCACACCACCACCGAATGGGTGGAGAAGCTGGAGGCGCTGAAGATCGGTTGCGGCCCGATCAACAAACTCTCCGAAGTCTTCGCCGACCCGCATGTGCTGGCGCGCGGCATGGTCGTGCAGATGCCCCACGGCAGCGGCAGCGACGTCAAGGTCATCGCCAACCCCGTCCGCCTCTCCGCCACCCCGACCGACTATCGCATTTCCCCGCCACTGCTCGGCGAACACAACGACGAAGTCCTCGGTGGCCTCCTCGGCTTCAGCGAAGCCGACCTGGCGGACATGAAGGCCAAGGGGATCATCTGAAGGACCGCGCATCAGCGCATCGGCCGCGCCTCCTGCGCCAGGGCGCGCGTAACCTCGGCAATGACGGAGCCCCAGTTGCCCGGCGCGAGCTGACGGAACAGGCGCATCGTGGGATACCAAGCGGTATCGCTGCGCCAGAGCTCCCACCGCCAATCCGGCGCGAAGGGCAACATGCACCAAACCCGCTTGCCCATTGCTCCGGCGAGGTGGACCACCGAGGTGTCCACGCTGATGACGAGGTCCAGCCGGTCAAGCAACGCGGCCGTCTCGGCATAGCTGTGCATCAGCGGCGAGAGATCGTGGATCAGCGTCTCGGCCCCGCTGCTGGTGAGCTGGGCGACGGCCGGGCCCTTCTGCAGGCTGAAAAAGCGCGTGCCAGGCACCGCGCAGACGGGCAGCAGCGTCTCGATGGGAAGGGAGCGGTTGCGGTCGTTCTTATGGTCGGGGTTGCCGGCCCAAACCACGCCCACCCGCAGGCCCGGCCGATCCAGCGCCGGGATCGGCGGCAGCGAGGTGCCGGGTGGGGTAGAGAGGTAGGGCACCCGCTCTGCCAGCGGCTCCTTGCCGCCGCCCAACAGGCGCGGGAGACTGAGTAGGGGCGCATGCAGATCGAAATGCGGCCGTCCACCGCCGGCGGGCATCACCACGTCGGCGCCAGCGACGGTTGCAACGACGCTGGCCACCGGCGGCTGTACCATCGCCACCACCCTGGCGCCGCGCCGCCGCAGCAGCGCGAGGTAGCGCACGAATTGCAGCGTATCGCCGATCCCCTGCTCGGCCCAGACCAGCAGTGTTTTGCCGGCGATGTCCTCGCCCTGCCACATCGGCGTGCCCAGGCCGTCGGGCATGGGGTTTCCCTCCAGCCGCCAGCGCCATTCGTATTCCTGCCAGGCCTGCTCAAGGTCGCCGGACAGGAAGGCCGACCGCGCCAAACCCAGCCGCGCATCGAGATTGCGCGGGTCGGCCGCCAAGGCGCGGGTGAAGCATTGCCCGGCGCCAGTTGCATCGCCGGTCTGCACCAGCGCCTGGCCCAGCGCGCTGAGCGTCGCCGCATCAAGACCACCCGCGGCGACCGCCCGGCCCAGCACCACAGAGGCCTCCGCATAGTCGCCGGCATGCGCCAGAGTCACGCCGAGATTCTTCAACGCGACGACAAAACCTGGCCGTAGGGCCACGGCACGGCGGGTGCAGGCAAGGGAGGCAGCGATGCTCCCGCGGGCATAGAGCGCGGCACCAAGATTGTTCCACCAGTCGGCGTTCGCCGGATCGAGCGTCAGCAGCTGTCGATAGGCGGCCAGTTCGTCGGCAACCCTGCGCAGGCGCCCATAGACGCCCGCGAGGTTTCGCCAAGCCCCCTGCGCGGTCGGGTTGATCGCCAGGGCCGCCTGATAGTCGGCCACCGCCTCATCAAGCCGCCCGACGTCGGACAGCGCATTGCCGCGATTGTAGTAGCCCTCCGTGCGATCGGGCGCGGCGGCGACAGCCGCTTCGAGATGCGCCAGCGCCTCCGCCGGTTGCCCCATGCTGCGTAGCGCCACGGCCAGATTGTTGTGGGCATCGAAGCAGGTGGGGTCCAGCAGCAGAGCTGCCTGATAGGCCGCCGCGGCGGCTGGCGTGTCGCCCTTCTGGTGGGCGGCTACGCCATCCTGCAGGATCGCAGCCAGACGCTCCGGCACCGGGTGGCGCGGCAGCTCATGCACCACCGCGCCATTCTGGGGCTGCGCCCGCTCAACCGATGCTACAACCATTGGAAGTTCGACTGGCTGAGGGAGCCGCCGGTGATGCCGCTCATCGTGACTTTCATATCCGCCGATCCGGTCCCCTGTGTGTCGATATACAGGACGCCGCCGCTGAAATTCGCTTGCGCGACACCGGCGTTGGTAAGCGCTGCTGTGCCTCGATAGACGAAGCCACTCGAACTGTTGTTCAGGCCAATCAATTGGAAAACATCGGTCAATACGTTGAAGCCGCTGATGCTGTCGGCGCTGCCTGTCGCGGATTGGGCGATCGCCGTATACATGAACGTATCCTTCCCGATTCCGGCCGTCATCGTGTCGGCGGCAGTACTGCCGCGGACGATACTGCCTCCGGATCCGAGCACCACGGTGATGGCCGTGGAGCCGTTCACGAAGATCGAGTCCGCGCCGGCCGAGCCGACGACCCGTTCGACGTTGGACAGGTTGATGATGTTCGTCCCACTGCTCAGCAGGATGGTGTCGGTGCCCGCCGCGCCATCGATGACCGTGCCGACTGTGCCCGCGGCGAGGGTCAACACATCGTTGCCCGAACCACCTGTCACCGTCTCGACCCCCGCGAGGGTATAGATGTTGCCACCGGCGCCGAGCGTCAGCGTGTCGGTGCCGGAACCCAGATTGATGGTGCTGCCGGTCGCCATCGCAGCTGTCAGAGTGATGATGTCAGCGCCGGTGCCGCCGATGATCTTCTCGACATTGCCGATACTGAGCGTGTTTGCGCTGCCCGCCAGGATGAGCGTGTCAACGCCCAGACCAAGATCGAACGACACGCCGGTCATCGCTGTGCCCAATGTCAATATGTCCGAACCCGTTGATCCGCCGACCGATTCAACATTCAACAGCGTCAACGTCGAGGATCCCGCCCCGACGCG
>CAMCJI010000328.1 GCA_945874805.1 Asaia bogorensis
ACCCAGTCCCAAAGGTTTTTTGCTTCTTTTTTTCAAAAAAGAAGACTCTTCCCTTGCCTTTGAACTAACATAACGTTAGTTATACCCCATGCACCCCTCCACCCCCCTCAGCGAGAACCTCGCCCGCACCGTCGAGCTTCTCCGTGAGAAGGTCGGCCAGTACGCCGTGAAGTTCCGCGCCCTGGCGCCGCTGATTCTGCTGGTGTGGAACCGCATCTGCCGCCTGCGCAATCGCTTCACCCGGCTGATGCTGCTGTGGGAGCGCGACCAGCTCCCCACCTCGCGTCCGAGGGCGAAGCGCCCGAGCAAGCCCCGCCCGAAGCCCGAACTCCGTCTCCCCACGGGGAAGATGTGGCTGGTCAAGCTCGTGCCTTTCACCGCCGAGAACATCGGCCATATCGAGGGCCTGCTGAATGACGCCGACGTGCGCGCCCTCGTTGCCGCCCACCCCGCCGCGGGCCGCATTCTCCGCCCCTGGGCGAGGATGTTCGGCATTCCGCTACCGGACCACCTGAAGCTCCCCCCGCGCGCGCCGCGCAAACCGCGGCCGCCCAAGCCGCGCCGGCCGAAGATCGACCTGTCCGACCTCCACCCCATCGCCATCCGCTTCATTCCCCCCAAAGACCGCGCCCGCCTCCGCCGCCAGGGCTTGCGCTTCAAAAAAGGCCCGTGAGGGCAGGGGAGAACCGCGCCCTATATCATTCCGCAATAAAAATAAACGGGTTTCCAAAGGCCTCAGGCCTTTGGCGGGTCCAGGGCAGAGCCCTGGCCTTGCCTATACTTCCGCCACCCGCATCGCGATCTCCCGCGCCGGCCGCGTCGTCAGCCGAGACGCCGGCCGCACCGTGGCCGGCGACAGCGCGCTGAAATCATAGCGCCGCACCAGCCGCGCCAGGATCAGCGTGCTTTCGATCGTCGCGAAGGCCGCGCCGACGCAGATGCGCGGCCCCAGCCCGAACGGCATATACGCCCCCGGCACCACCTCGCCTTCGCGTTCGGCGGACCAGCGGTCGGGATCGAACCGGTCCGCATCGCGCCAAAGGGCGGCGTTGCGATGGATCGTCCAGGGCGCGATCATGATCATCGCCCCCCGCCGAACCTTGTGCCCGCCGATCTCGGTATCCGCGGCCGCGACGCGCGGCAGAAAGGTGATCGGCGGATACAGCCGCATCGTCTCGCGGAACACATTGCGCACGAACACCATTTTCTTGGTGTGCTCCAGGGTGATCTCGCCCCCCCCGCTCACCCGCGCCACCTCCTCGCGCATCCGCGCCACGGTGGCTGGCTGCTGGGACAGGATGAAGAACACCCATGTCAGCACGCTCGCCGTCGTCTCGTGCCCGGCCAGGAAGAACACCCCGATCTGGTCGATCAGTTCCTCGCGGCTGAACGGCTCGCCGGTCTCGGCATCCCGCGCTGCAATCACCGCACCGACGATATCGTCAATCGGCTCGGCCCCTGCGGCCAGCCGGGGTGCCAGAAAATCGCCGATATGGCCGCGAATGCGCGCGCAGGCCGCCTGCACCACCGGCGGCTGCACCACCCGGGCAAACGGCTTGCCAAAGATCAGCCGCCCCAGCTCCACATTCGCCACGCTGCGCTCGAAGATCGCGAAATCATGGAACACCTCCCGCGCGGTGGACTCGGCCAGCGAGCGGGAGAAGATCGTCCGGCAGATGATATCCGCCGTCAGATGGCTCATCGCCGCATCGAGCGAAAACAACGCGCCGGAATCGGCATGCCCATCGAGCACCCGCTCATAGGCATCCACCCCCGCGGCGATCGAGTCGAAGGCCCGGGTGATCCGCATCGCCGAGAACGCCGGATCGATCATCTGCCGCTGCCGCCGCCAGGCCGCCCCGTCGGAGACGAACATCGAATTGCCGACCAGCCCTTCCAGCGCGCCGACCATCAGGTCGTTCTTCGGAAAGATGCCGGCGGTATTGGCCAGGATGCTCCCGGCCAGCTCCGGCGCATTGACCAGCAATATCCCCCGCCGGCTCCAGCCGAGCTCGCTGACCTGCGCCCGATAGGCCACTTCCGGCACAAGGCTCAGCAGATTGCGGTCCCCCTCCGCGATCATCCGCAACATCGAGGGCAACGGCTTCTTCGGATAGGGCGCGGGCGGCCGGTACAGGCTCACGCTGGCCGCCCCCCCGGCTTTCTGGCAGCGTGGCACGGCAGAGGGGAGGGGCGCATGGACACATTGTTCCAATGGGAATGGCTCATCATCGAGCTGATGGTGCTCGGCTTCCTCGTCTGGGAATACATCAAGACCCGCAAACTCATCCGCGAATCCCGCGAACGCCGGGCGCGGGAGGCACGGGGCGAGTAGCCGGTCACGCGAGCCGCGGCATGCGGAACGGCAGCATCATCTGCACGATGGGGCTGGTGAACCGCCGCAGCGACAGGCTCTCATGCATCGCCAGCACATCCTCGCCGAACAGCCGGGAGCGGATCGCCGAGCGCGCATAGAACGGCGTATCCTCCCAGGTCGCCGCCACCTTGGCGGCCCCCTCCGACCCGGTGAACCGCGGCACCCGCCACAGCGGCGTGGACGGCAGCCGCAGCCGGGGCGGGGAGGGATGCTGCTCCACCCCACCCCGAGGATCAAAGCGCAAAGCCAGCGACATCTCCGTTCCGTCGGCCCGCTCCACGTCGTATAAAACCGACGCGCCGGACCGATGCACGCCGCGCGACCAGTCCCACCGGGTGAAATCCGCCTCCAGCGGCCGGGTCCCGGCATTGCTGTCCAGATACCCCTCGCCGGACCAGCGCAGGCCAGGCCGGTCGAGATCGACCTCGATATGCGCATCGGGCGCGATCGGCATCCAGTGATGCCGCCCCGCGGCGTCGAGCGGAAAGCTGCGGCCGGGCATGGCACCGGGGATCAGCCGCACCGTGCCCCGCACCCGCGTGGGCAAAGGCGAGCACCACTCGTCGATCTCAACCGTCAGCCCGCGCCCGTCCCAACTGACCGAACTCGGCCCGATATCCAGCCGGTTCTCGCTCTGCCCCAGCCGCTTGCGCCCCCGCTCGGTCAGCGCCCAGCGCTTCCCGCCAGCGCCATACAGCGCGACGTTTAGCGCCACATGATGCGCCGCATCCGCCGGCCCGCTGCGCCGCGCCCAGGCGTAATAGGGCGAGAACACGCTGCCGATGAAGGCGATGATCGTGATGCCTTGCCGCCCGTCCGCACTCAGCCCGTCGATGTACCACCAGGCGTAGCCGCTGTCCGGGACCTTCGTGTCGAACCGAGGTCCGCGATCAGCTTCGCGGCCGCCAGCCGTCCGGACATCGCCGCCATAGGTATCCCCGGCCCCGGATGCACGCTGCCCCCCGCCAGATACAGGCCGGGGATCGCGCTCTTGGCGTGCGGCCGGGCAAAGCTGCTCATCGCCCCGTGCGTCGCCGAGCCGTACAGCGCCCCCCCCGTCGCCGGGAACAGCCGGTGGAACTGCGTGGGCGTGGTGATCACCGCCTGGGCCGTCTCCCGCTCCACTGTCAGGCCGCAGCGCGCGAGCAGGGCGAAGGTCCGGTCCTCGCATGGCGCGATCTCCGATGCATCGAATGGGCGGCTGTCGCCGCGGGCAGGGGCGTTGACCAGGATCAGCATGCGCTCGGGCCCGGTAGGCGGGGCCTCGGAGTCGTCGCTGCGATCCTGGGCGCAGATATACACGGTGGGTTCGCCCGGCAGCCGCCCGGCCTGGATCGCCTCGAATTCGGCGGCATAGTCGGACGAGAAGAATACCGTGTGCCGGGCCAGCGGAAACCCCGACGTCCGCGCCAGCATCGACCACGTCACCGCCGAGAGCGACCGCGCCGAGGCATCCCGCTTCGCCGCCGCCCGGGTCACCGCCGGGCCGAGCAGCCCGTGCGTCAGCGCCGCGACATCGCCGTTGAACAGCACCGCGTCAGCGGCGATCCGCTCGCCGTCCGCCAGCACCACCCCGCTCGCCCGCCCGCCGGCGGTCTCGATCGAGGCGACCTCCGCCCCGTAGCGCAGGCGCGCTCCGCTGGCCTGCGCGACCGCGGCCAGGCCTGCGGCGATGCGATACATGCCGCCCTCGACCAGCCAGACCCCCTCCCGCTCCACATGCGCCACCAGCATCAGCGTCGCCGGCGCGAAATAGGGGTTGGAGCCGCAATAGGTTGCATAGCGCCCGAACAACTGCCGCAGCCGGGGGTCGCGGAAATGCTCGCCCAGCGCCTTCCACAACGTGGAGAACGGAGAGGTCGCCGTCATGTCCCGCACCCCCGCGGCGCGGATCAGCGACAGTGGCGAGGGCTGGGCGGTGCGGATGAACGGCCCCTCCAGCGTGCGGTAGATCCGCTCGGCGCGGGTGCTGAAGGCCCGGTAGCCCCGCGCCTCAGCCGGCCCCGCGAAGGCGGCGATGGCGTCCGCGCTGCGGTCGATATCGGCGAACAGGTCGAGCCGCTTGCCATCCGCCCAGGCGTGGCGCGCCAGCAGATCGGCGGGGCGCAGGGTGATGTGGTCGGACAGGCGGGCGCCGGCCTCGGCGAACAGCTCGTCGAACACCCAGCGCATGGTGAACACGGTCGGCCCCGAGTCGATTCGCGCCCCGTCCACCTCCACCTGGCGCATCTTGCCGCCGGGGGTGGCCGCGCGCTCCAGCACGGTGACATCGAGCCCCCGGGCCGCCAGCGCGACGGCAGCGGCAAGCCCCGCCACGCCGGCGC
>CAMCJI010000329.1 GCA_945874805.1 Asaia bogorensis
GAACGAGTTCCGCACCCTTCTTGTCCTCGAAACTGAACTCGTTGTAGTCCCCGGTGCCGCCCTTCATCGTGCTGCGCGACTTGATGCCGGTGATCGTCTTGTTCGCCGGCAGCGCCCAGGGCGGCATCTGCTCGCCATTATAGAGCGAGCCGACAACGATCGGGTGATCGGGGTCGCCGTCGACGAAGCTGACCGCCACTTCGGAGCCGATGCGCGGAATATGCTGCCAGCCCCAGCCCTTCCCGGCCCAAGGCTGCATCACCCGCGCCCAGATCGTGTTGCCCTCCTTCGAATCCTCGCGGTGATCCCAGAAGAAGCGCAGCTTGATGCGCATATGCTCGTCGGTATGGATTTCCTCGCCCTTCGGCCCCACCACTATGGCATTGAAAATGCCCACCATGCGCGGCCGCGGGATGCTCAGCGGCTGGCGCCACTGCACCGCGGCAGGAAACGCCTGGAACGAATTGCCGTAATGCGCCCCGCGCCCGCCGGCCGCCTGCGCCTCATCGACCGCTTCATGGTTGACGCTGCGAATGATGTAGTCCCCGGCATCGCCGAACACCCAGTCGCTCGCCCCAACCGTGAACTTCCCCCCTGCGGCGAAGAACGGATTTTGCCCCAGCCCCTGATAGAGCCGCGCCCAGGCCTCGGCCGCCTCCTCGCGCAAGCGTGCCCGGGCGGTGGCGGCGGGCGACTTGTCGACCAGCGCCGGCCACATCGTCACATCGCGCTTGTCCGCGCCGCTGGTTTTCAGCACCGTCGCCTGCTCGCCCTTCACCGGGGTGGCGGGCGCTTTGAAATCGTAGTCGATCAGCGTCACCTTGCCGACGGCGGTGGAGGAGTATTCCCGCCAGCTGGAAATCGCGTCAGACGTGGTGGCATTGGCCTTCACCGTCATCCCCGGCAAGGCGATCGCCGCGAAGCCATTGTTCTTGTCGCCGATCACCAGCGTGTGCGTGCCCTCGGCGAATTCGAAATAATAGAACCACCCCTCCTCCTCCATCAGCCGGGAGATGAAGTCGAGATCGGTTTCATTGTACTGAACGGTGAAGGGGCGCTTGGTCTTCGTGCCCTGGATCCGGACCTTGCTGTCGGTGACGCCGTTCTCATCCAATATCTTCTGGATGATCTCCATCGCGTCCAGTTCGTGGAAAATCCGGCTATCGGCCGTCTGGCTCGCGAACCACAGCTTGGGCACCACCTCCATGATGTAGCGGAACGCGCCATCGCGTTGGTCGCCGGCCGTGAAACGGCGGCAGATGCCGTGGAAATGCCGGCTTTCCGCACCTGGCACCACATGGTCGCGCTTGATCGTCAGGCTGACCGGTTGGTACAGCAGCTTGTCCGCCTCGATGTCCTTCCTGTCCGATACCGCCTCGATCACCAGCAGGAACGGATTGCTGATCGATTCCTCGCCGCGCATCGACACCGCAAGCATGGCCGCAGCGCCCAGCGGCGTCGTCAGCTTCAGCAATGTGCCTAGACCGGCCATGCAGCGTCCTCCAATACCTCAGCAGACTAATCCGGCGCGCCGCATTACGAAAGGCGCAACAGAACGAGCCGCGGAACGATCACCCGCAGCCATCCGGGCCAGCGGTCGCATGAGTATACCTCACAAGCCCACCACCCCTGATAGGCGAAACACGCGACGTTTCAGGCACATCTGCGTGAAGCCGCGCTTGCCCGCCGGGCGCAGCCGGGGCATCGTTGCGGCCAACACCACCCCAGGGAGCTTCAATATGACCTTGCGCCGCATCCTTCTCGCGGCTGCGCTGGCGTTTTCCGCCGGCGTCGCCCAAGCCCAAACCCTGCCCCCGCTGCGCACCGGCGTGGACGGCACCTTCGCGCCGCACGCCATGGCCAAGCTCGGCGGCGGCATCGAGGGCTTCAATGTCGATCTGTTCACCGAAGTCGCCAAGCGCATGGGCCGCGGCATCGAAATCGAGAGCACCAGCTTCTCCGGCCTGATCCCCGGCCTGCAATCCGGCCGCTACGACTTCATCGCCGCCCCCACCACGGTGACGAAGGAGCGGGCGGAAAACATGATCTTCACCGCCGGCTACCTCTGGACCGCCTTCCAGTTCGGCATCAAGAAAGGCGCCGAGCCGATCAAAGGCTGGGCCGACCTTAAGGGCAAAGCGGTCTCCGTCAACAAGGGCACGCCGTATGAAAGCCTCGCCAAGGCGATGGGTGAGCGCTTCGGCTTCCAGACCCTGGTGTTCGACACCCAGCCCGACGCCACCCAGGCCGTGCTCGCCGGCCGCGCCTACGCCACCCTCGGCGGCAACACGGTGATCCGCTACGCCGCCTCCCGCACCCCGCAATTCGTCGCCGACCTCGTCCTGACCGACACCCGCGCCCACTGGGCCGCCCCCTTCCGCAAAGACCAGGTCGCGCTGCGCAACCAGATGCAGGACGTGCTGAACTGCATGAAGAAGGACGGCACGATCGCCAAGCTCTCCACCAAATGGTTCGGCGTCGCCCCCGCGGCCGACGACCTGGAAAACGTGATCACCCCCGGCTACGGCGTACCCGGCATGCCCGGCTACGACGCCACCCCCGTCGAACTGAAGTGCCCGGCCTGATGGTCGCCCACAAGGGCGCGAAACGATGATCGCCGCGGAGGGCATCGAAAAGCACTTCGGTGCCCTCCACGTCCTCAAGGGCGTGGACCTGTCGGTGGCCGCGAAGGAGCTGGTGTTCATCATCGGCCCCTCCGGCTCCGGCAAGTCCACCCTGCTCCGCTGCCTGAACCGGCTGGAAACCCCGTCCGCCGGGCGGATCACCGTCGATGGCATCGACATGCTGTCGCCCGCCACCGACATCAACCGCGCGCGCCAGCGCATCGGCATGGTGTTCCAGTCCTTCAACCTCTATCCGCACATGACGGCACTGGGGAACGTCACGCTCGCCCTGCGCCGAGTCGCCAGCAAATCCCGCGCCGAGGCGGAGCAACTCGGCCACGCCGCCCTCGCCCGCGTCGGCCTCGCCGACCGCGCCGGCCACCACCCCGCCCAGCTCTCCGGCGGCCAGCAGCAGCGCGTCGCCATCGCGCGCGCCATCGCACTCGAACCCCGCGTCATGCTGTTCGACGAGCCGACCAGCGCGCTCGACCCCGAACTCGTGGGCTCCGTGCTGGAAGTCATGCGCGAACTCCGCGCGGACGGGATGACGATGGTCGTCGTCAGCCACGAAATGGGCTTCGCCCGCACCGCCGCCGATCGCGTGGTGTTCATGGACGAAGGCCGCATCGTCGAACAGGGCCCGCCCGAGGCGATCTTCACCGCCCCCACCCAGGAGCGCACCCGCGCCTTCATCGGCCGGATCCAGCGGCATTGAGCCCCCGCGTTTGAGCAACTGGGACCGCTTCACCGAGACCTTCTTCAACGCGAAGATGCTCGCCAAATACCTGCCGGACATCCTGGCCGGCACGCTGGTGACCATCCAACTCGCGCTGCTGGTCATCGCCACCGGCATCGCCGCAGGCCTCGCCCTCGCGCTGATCCGCAGCTTCGCCATCCGCCCGCTCAACTGGGCGATCATCTTCGTGGTGGACGTCTTCCGCGCTTTGCCGCCACTGGTCATCATCGTGCTGATCTATTTCGGACTGCCCAGCCTGGACATCGCCCCCTCCGGCTTCGTCTCCACCTGGGCGAGCCTGGCCCTCGTGCTGATGGCCTTCAGCGAGGAGATCTTCTGGGCCGGCATCACAGCCGTGCCCCGCGGCCAGTGGGAAGCCGCCCGGTCCACCGGCCTGTCCTTCATCCAGACGCTCGGCTTCGTGGTCCTTCCGCAAGCCCTGCGCATCACCATCCCGCCGCTGACCAACCGCACCATCGCCATCACCAAAGGCACCGCCCTGGGCTCGGTCGTCGCCGTCAGCGAAATCCTCGGCCAGGCCTCCTCCGCCGTCTCCGCCAGCTACAACCCCTCCCCCCTCACACTCGGGGCCGCCGCCTACGTCATCCTGTTCCTGCCGGTGGTCGTGCTCGGCCGCTGGGTGGAAAAACGATACGCGTGGAAGCGATGATCGAGACATTCTTCAATATCGAGATCATGCGCGCCGCCTGGCCGATCCTGCTGGCGGGGCTCACCAACACCATCCTGCTCTCGCTGGCCGTCGTCCCCCTCGGCCTCGCCGGCGGGCTCATCCTCGCCCTGCTCGCCGCCGTCCGCTCGCCCTGGCTGCGCTGGCCGCTGATGGCCTGGGTGGACTTCTTCCGCGCCGTGCCGCCCCTCGTCCTGCTGATCTTCCTCTATGCCGGGCTGCCCTTCGCCGGCCTGCAACTCTCCGGCTTCGCCTGCGTCTGCATCGCCTTCTTCCTCAACACCGGCGCCTACTACGGCGAAATCCTGCGCGCCGGCATCGACAGCCTCCCCCCCGGCCAAATGGAAGCCGCCCGCTCCACCGGCCTCACCCGCCTGCAAGCCATGACCTGGGTCATCCTCCCCCAAGCCATCCGCAACGTCCTGCCAGACCTGATGTCCAACACCCTCGAAGTCGTCAAACTCACCGCCCTCGGCAGCGTCGTCGCCACCCCCGAACTCCTCTTCCAAGCCCGCCAGGCCCAAAGCCTCACCTACAACCCAACCCCCATCGTCGCCGCCGCCCTCATCTACTTCGCCCTCCTCTGGCCCCTCGTCCGCCTGCTGAGCCGCCTGGAAAACCGGGCGCGGGCATAGGGTA
>CAMCJI010000330.1 GCA_945874805.1 Asaia bogorensis
GCAGCGCCCCTGGCCTTGCTTCTCTACCCGCGCGTCGCGCCCCCGGAGGTCAGGCGGCGGCTTCGTCGCGGCGGTCGCGGACTTTGACGTAGGCGAGGGCGGCGTGTTCGCTGCAGTAGGGTTTGCCGGTGGTCGAGTCGGCGTCGCAGAAGCGGAAGCTTTTGGTTCCGGGTTCGCCGATCGGCCAGCAGCAGGTGGACAGGCGGGTTGGGCGGTAGGGGGCTGGCCGCACGGCGACGGGCGCCGGGCGTGGCGCTGGCGCGGCGGGTTTGGCCGAGACGACGGGTGGGGCGGGTGCCGCGGGGGCCGCGACCGGCGCTGCCGCCTCCAGCGGCGGCAGGGTCGGGCCGGTGACGCGGCGGGCAGGGGCCGGGCGGGGCGCGCTGCCGGCGGCTTCCCGGCGGATCGGCGAAGGCCGGGCCTGCAGGTTGAGCCGGTGGGCCTTGCCGACGACGGCGTTCTTCGAAATGCCCATCCGCCGGCCGATCTCGGCCGTGGAGAGCCCCTCAGCCCAGAGGGTCTGGAGGCGCGCGATGGTCTCCTCGTTCCACTCCATCTCGTGGCTCCTTCTCACTGCTGCTACCAGATATGGTAGAAGCCTGAGGGCCTCGGTCAACGCCCGATTCGCCCTGGGACGCAAAATCCTGTGGACAACCGCCGGTTGCCCCCAAGATGTTGTGGATGAATCAGGTTTTCAGAACAGCAGGCCCTTCTTCAGCAGCCCGTGCACGCCTTTTTCGCCGTTCACCGTCTGCGTCACGTGGAAATCGACCGCCAGCGAACAGAATTGATAGGCCTCCTCCCGCGACAGGTTGGACCGCGCGCAGATGAAGGCGATCATCTCCCGCAGCGCCGTTTTCATCGCGATGTCGAGGTCTTCGTTCATGCCCATGGTGATGTAGTGCGTCGGCGACTCCGCGCGCGGATAGAGCAGCGCCGGCGTGGTTCCCACCTGCTTGTGCAGGGTGAAGGTGAAAGTGCCGGTCAGGCACATCTCCAGCGCGTTGATGCAGACCTCGCCGTCTCCCTGCACGCCGTGGCCGTCTCCGGCAGAGAACAGCGCGCCGGGCGCCCAGACCGGCAGGAACAGGGTCGAGCCTTCGCCGACCTCCTTATTGTCCATGTTGCCGCCGTGCTCGCGCGGCTGGACGGTGGAGATAGTGCCGTAGCCGGGGCGGGGGGCCACGCCCATCACGCCGAAGAAGGGCGAGAGCTTCAGCTCCACGCCGTAGGACAGCCGGCAGGTCCGCGCCGCGCGGTCCACCGGGATATGTGTGAGGAACCGCTCGTGGAAGTCCTCTGGCAGGGTTCCCGCCAAAGGCCGGAAGCCGCAGAAGCCCCAATCCGCGCCGAGGTCGATCTTCTCGATCTTCACCTCCAGCATATCCCCCGGCATGGCGCCGGCGATGGCGATCGGCCCGGTGATGATATGTCCCGTCCCGCGCGCCACCTCCGCATGGATGGCAGCCAGGGCCGGCGGCACAGCCATGCCCAGTTCCGGCGGCGGCATCACATCCGGGCCGCCGGAGACGCATTCCATCACCACCGTGTCGCCGGACTGGACGGTGAGCACCGGCGGGAATGCAGCATCGAACTGCCCCCAGCGGACGGTCTGCGGCGTGGCGGCGAGGCTGTGGATGGCCATGGGCGACTCCATTGGTTCGGGGCAGTTTCACCGAAGCCGGGAGCGGAAGGAAGCCTCGCCCTACCGCAGCCACCCCAGCAGCAGCGTCAGGGTGAACAGCGAGACCGCCGTGCTGACGACGACGGTGCTCGCACTCGCCTCCATCATCGTGCCGAACCGCCGGGCGAGCAGGAAGGCGTTCGCCCCGGTCGGCAGGGCGGCGGCCATCACCACCACCGCGAAGGCCACGCCGCGCACGCCGGCCATCCAGGCGAGGCCGGCGATCAGCAGCGGCATCACCACCAGCTTCAGCAGTGTGGCAAGCAGGACCTCGCGCAGGTCCTCCAGCCCCTTCGGCTTCGGCAGGGATGCGCCGAGGCAGAACAGCGCCAAAGGCGGCCCCGCCGCGCCGGCCAGCATCAGCAGCCGGTTGACGGCATCCGCCAGCTCCCATCCGGTCGCCCGCCAGGCGAGTGCGGCGACGATAGTGACGACGACGGGGTTGCGCACCACGCCCGGCAGCGTCGCGCGCATCACCGCCCAGGTGCCGCGGCCGGAGCCGGTATCAGCCTCGATCAGGATGGTCGCCAGCGGCAGCAGCAAGGCGGAGTGGAACGCGATCACCGCCAGCAGGTTCGCCACCCCCTCCGGCCCGAAGGCGGCGTCGATCACCGGGATGCCCAGCATCACCGTGTTGCCGAACACGGCGTTGATGCCGAACACGCTCGCCTGCGCCAGCCGCGCGCGGAGCAGCCGGCGGGCCAGGAACAGGGCCAGGAAGAAGATGATGTAGGCGCCGGCGAGGAACGTTCCCGCCACATCCACCAGCCGCAGCGGCGGCGCGGCGGCGATCGAGCGGAACAGCAGGCAGGGCATGGCCGCGTAGAACACGAGGTCGGTCATGCCGCGGATCGCCTCGGGCGAGATCATCCGCAGCCGCAGCGCCAGCGCGCCCGCCCCGATGAGGGCGAATACCGGGGCGATGATGCCGAATAGCGTCCCCATCAGGGCGTGACAGGATCATAGGAAAGGCTCCACGCCGGGCACCAGAACCACGCCCGCGACGGCGGCGGGTCCGGCCGGCGGAGGGACTGCACGAACTCGACGCCGTCCCGCGCGAAGGCATCGGCGAGCAGCGCCTGGTGCGCGGCATCGCCTGCCAGCGGCCCCTCGGCACAGACGAAGCTGCACGGCCCGACATAGCGCACCGCATAGCCGCCGGCCGCTCGGGTGATCCGCAGCACTGCCCCGCCGGCACTGGCCGGCCGGCGCGGGCCGCGTGGAGCGGTGCCGGGCCGCGCCACCCCCAGCGGCATCACCAGCGCGCCCCCGAGCGCCAGCGCATCGAGCCAGCGCGGCGCCGGCATCGCCACGGCGAAGTTCACGTAGATCCGCTGCACCGGCTCCGCCGGGAAATCGGCGGCATCACCCTGCACCACCGTCACCTGCGGCCAGGGGCGCAGGTTTTCCCGCGCCGTCTCGGCCAGCCGGGCATCGTGCTCCACCACCGTCACCCGCCCCTCCGGCCCGACGATCTCGGCGAGGATGGCGCTGTAGTAGCCGGCACCCGCGCCGCAATGCAGCACGTGTTCGCCCGGTTGCGCTGCCAGCCGGTGCAGCATCAGCACATGCAGCGACGGCGCCCCGCTATTCAGCCCACGCGCGGGATCGAGCGCCACCAGCACATCGGCATACAGCGAGGCCGGCTCGGCCGGATCGCCCGGCACCTCCTGCTCGCCCAGCAGCGTCCAGGGCGGTGGGCCGGTGAAGGCCTCGCGCGGCACCCGGGCGAAGGCCGTCTCCACGCGGCTGTCCTGCACCCGGGCGAGCGCCATCATCCGCGCAGCATAGCGGCGGCGCAGGACGGCGAGATCCGTCATGCCCGCCGCAGGGCCTCCAGCGTGGCCTCCAGACCGGGCAGGCGGGGGCGGGCGCAGCGGGCGGCGGTGAGCACCGCCTGCGCCTCGGCCAAGGCGGTGGCGAAATCATCGTTGACGATCACATGATCGAACTCGCCGGCGTGGGACATCTCGTCCTCCGCCCGCGCCATCCGGCCCTCGACGGCTGACGGCGCGTCGCCCCGCCCGGTCAGGCGCGTGCGCAGGGCGGCGGCGGAGGGCGGCAGGATAAACAGGCCGAGCACCCGATCGGGCAAGGCCGCGCGCAACTGCCGGTGGCCCTGCCAGTCGATGTCGAACACCACGTCATGCCCGGCGTCGAGCCACTTCTGCACCGGCGCCGCCGGGCTGCCGTAGCTGCGCTGGAACACTTGCGCGGATTCGAGAAACCCGCCGGCGGCCACCAGCGCGTCGAACTCCGCCTGCGGGCGGAAGTGGTAGTGCACCCCGTCCGCCTCGCCGGCCCGCGGGGCGCGGGTGGTCCAGCTGACCGACAGGCGCAGCGACGGGTCGGCGGCCAGCATGGCGCGGGTGAGCGATGTTTTGCCTGCCCCGGAGGGTGCAGACATCACCAGGCAGACGGGGGCGCGGCGGATCATCATTCGACGTTCTGCACCTGCTCGCGCAGCTGCTCGATGGCAGCCTTCAGCTTCAGCCCGGTCGCCGTCAGCGGCACCGAGGCGCTTTTCGAACAGAGCGTATTCGCCTCGCGGTTGAACTCCTGCACCAGGAAGTCGAAGCGCCTTCCGATCGCCCCGCCCTCGGCCAGCAGCGCGTCTGCCGCGTGCAGATGCGCGGCCAGCCGGTCCAGCTCCTCGCGCACGTCAGACCGGGCGGCGAGGATGGCGACCTCCTGGGCGATGCGCTCGGCGGGCAAGGCGGGGATTTCGACGAGGAGGGCACGCACGCTCTCCTGCATGCGGGCCTGCTGCGCCTGCGGCTGGCCGGCGGCCTGCTCGGCCGCGGTGGCGCACAGGGCGGCGATCTCATCGAGGAAGCCGCGCAGGATCACCTCCAGCCGCGCCCCTTCCGCCGCGCGGGAGGCGACGAGGCCGGCCAGCGCGGTATCGAACCCGGCCGCCAGCACGCGAGCC
>CAMCJI010000331.1 GCA_945874805.1 Asaia bogorensis
GATGCCGGCGAGCTTCACCGCCCCCTTCTCGCGGATCGCAATGGCGGAGGCTTGTGGGATGTCGCCCAGCTCGGCCATCGCCTCGGCGGCGAGGGCTTCGATCTCGAACCAGATGCGGTAGCGGTTGGCCGGTTCCCAGATCGCCGCCATGGCGGGGCGTGAATAGCGCGGGACCATGGCTCAACTCCATTGCTTCGAATGAGTTGTCCCATTAGAGGCACGACGCACGTGCAGCAAGGATCGCTCGATGGACCCCGTTATGCTCGACCAGCTCTCCACCCTGCTTCAGGTGCTGCTGATCGATATCACTCTCGCCGGCGACAATGCCATCGTCGTTGGCCTAGCCGTGGCTGGCCTACCGGCCGCGCAGAAGCGCAAGGCGATCTTCTGGGGCATTGCCGCGGCGACGATCCTGCGCATCGCCTTCGGCGCGATCACCGTCCAGTTGCTCGCCATCGTCGGGCTGATGCTGGCCGGCGGCGTTCTGCTGCTCTGGGTCTGCTGGAAGATGTATCGCGACCTCGTCAGCGAAGGCGGGCATGGCGGCACGACCGGTGCAGAGGCTGAGCCGAAGACGCTGCGCCAGGCAATGGTGCAGATCATCATCGCCGACGTTTCGATGAGCCTGGACAATGTGCTGGCGGTCGCCGGCGCGGCTTCGGATCATCCCTGGATCATGGCGGTCGGCATCGGCATGTCGGTCATCCTGATGGCGGTGGCGGCCAATGCGATCGCCCGTCTGCTTGAGAAGCATCGCTGGATCGCCTGGGTCGGCCTGATCATCGTGCTGTATGTCGCCGGGCAGATGATCTGGGACGGCGCACATGAGGTTCACGCCCACGCCTTCGCCAAGTAGGCAATCTCCGTCCCTTGCCGCCGGCCATGCTGCGGCCTATCCCGCAGCATGGCAAACCCGGCGCCCAGGCGGCGCCGGGTAGCGCTCGTTAGCAAGGGCTGAGCATGTTCGAGCCGGTGATGACGTCCGAGTTCTGGCTGGCACTGCTCGAGATCACCGGCATCAACATCCTGCTGTCCGGCGATAATGCGGTGGTGATCGCGCTCGCTTCCCGCGCGTTGCCGCCGCATCAGCGCAATGCCGCTGTGCTGGGCGGCAGTGCCGGGGCGATCGCCCTGCGCATCTTCTTCTGCCTGATCGTCATCTGGCTGCTCTCGATCCCCTATCTCAAGCTGATCGGCGGGCTGCTGCTGCTCTATATCGGCGTCAAGCTGCTGGTGCCGGGAGAGGAGGCGGGCGAGGGGATCGACGCGAAATCCTCGCTGTGGGCGGCGATGCAGACGATAATCCTGGCGGATGCGGTGATGTCGCTCGACAATGTCGTCGCCATTGCCGCAGCGGCGCATGGCAGCACGCTGCTCATCGTGCTCGGCCTGCTGATCTCCGTGCCGCTGATCATCTTCGGCAGCCAGCTGGTGCTGAAGCTGCTGGTGCGGGTGCCGTTGCTGGTCACCGCCGGCGGCGGGCTGCTCGGCTGGATCGCCGGTGAGATCATCGTCTCCGACCCCGCGGTGCAGGGCTGGCTGCCGGTGAGCCCGCATACGCTGGAACTGGCCGCCAGGCCGCTGTTTGCCGCCCTCGTCGTGCTGACCGGCACCCTCCTTGCCCGCCGTGCCGCCGCCCGCGTGCACCCGATCGTCGACCTTGCTCCCGGAGAGCCGCGATGACCGTCCTGCGCGTTCTGCTGCCGAGCGATGGTTCGGCCACTGCATTGGCCGCCGTGCGCCATGTCGTCTGGCTTGCTTCGCTCGGCCTCGATGTTGAGGTGCATCTGCTCAACGTCCAGCCGCCGCTGCCGGCTACCTCCGCGGCTATCACTGGCCGGGCGGAGCTGGAGGCCTATCACCGCGAGGAGGGGCTGGCCGCCCTGGCCGAGGCCCGGGCGCTGGTGGAGCAGGCCGGGCTGAAGCTGCATCTGCACATCGCCGTGGGCGAGCCCGCCCCGGTGGCGCTCTCCTTCGCCGAGCGGCTGGGCTGTGCCCAGATCGTCATGGGCACGCATGGCCGCGGTGCGCTTGCCGGCGCGGTGATGGGCTCGGTCGCGATGGCCATCGTGGCGGCGGGCCACCTGCCGGTGACCCTCGTCCACGACTGAGCCTCAGAAGCCGTAGAGCGCGGCCGGATTGTCCACCAGGATAGCCTGACGGCTCGCCGTATCCGGCACCGCTTCGCCGAACAGGCGCAGCAGTGCGAGATTGTCGAGCGGCATGTACTGCACCGGCTCCGGCTTGCCCGGCACATGCGGGCCGATATGCGGCCAGTCCGTGCCCCACAGCGCGCGGGCGGGGTTGGCGGCGACCAAAGCGCGCATCACCGGGATCGCGTCCGCGAACCCCGCGACGCCGCGGGAGACCCGGTTGGCGCCGGAAATCTTCACCCAGCAGCGCCCGGCCGCCAGCAGATCGAGAATGTCGGAGAACCCTGGCCGGGGGGCATCGAGCATGCCGTCGCCGGCGCCCATGTGGTCGATCACCACCGGCACGCGCATGGCGTGCAGGGTCGGCGCGATGCCGGCGATCAGCGCGGGCAGGGCGAAGATCTGGATATGCCAGCCCAGCCGCTCCACCTGCGCCTGGGTCGCCAGCAATTGCGCGCTCGCCTGGGCCGGATCCGGCTCGCCGTTGCTCACGAGGTTCAGCCGCACGCCCCGCACGCCGAGGCGGGCCATCTCGTCCAGCGCGGCATCAGGCGTTGCCGAGTCGATGACCGCGACGCCTCGCGTATTCGCGCGGCCACGGATCGCATCCAGCGTGCAGCGGTTGTCGGTGCCGTAGGCGCTGGGCTGCACCACCACGACGCGCGAAAACCCCATCCGCGCGGCCTCACGGTCATAGACCTCCCAGCCCATCGCCCGCGGGTCGTAGGCCCGATGCGCGGCCGGCGGGTAGGCGGCGGGGTCGCCGAAGATGTGCATGTGGCAGTCGGTGGCGCCTGGCGGCACTGAAAATCCGTCCATGTGGCTCTCCCTTATTGATTTGCCGGCAGAGTAGCCGATTTTAGCAAGGCCAACAGGAGCACTGCCGATGCCCAGCTTCCACATCCCCGACATGACCTGCGGCGGCTGCGCCCGGGCGATCACCGCCGCCGTGCAGGAGGCCGACCCGGCCGCGACCCTGTCCATCGATCTCGCCGGCCATCTCGTCGCCGTCACCTCCACCCGGCCCGCCGCCGTCCTCGCCCAGGCGATGCGCGACGCCGGCTTCACCCCGGAGGCCCGCTGACATGCGCATGATTCTCGCTCTCGCTTTGCTGCTGCCCTTCGCCGCCGCCGCGCAGACGCCGCCGGTGGACCATAGCGGCCATGCAGCCCCGAAGGCCCGCGCCACCGACGCGCCCTCGACCAAGGAATACAAGGCCGCCGCCGCCCGGATGCACAAGGACATGGGCATCAAATACACCGGCGACGCCGACCGCGACTTCGTCGCCGGCATGATCCCGCACCACCACGGCGCAGTGGCGATGGCGCGCATCGTGCTCAAGCACGGCAAGGACGCCGAGATCCGCAAGCTGGCCGAGGAGATCATCGCCGCCCAGGAGAAGGAGATCGGCTGGATGCAGGCCTGGCTGGCAAAGCAGCCGAAGCCTTAATCCAGCCGCGCCTGCGGCTCCCGATAGGCCAGCAACTGCTCCCAGTGTTCGCCGATGTCGGCCCGGAACAGCCCCCGCGTCACCCCGGCGACCAGCCGGGGCACCGCGATCGTCATGGCGTTGATCGATGAGCCGGAGGGGCCGAGGCTCATCGTGGTACCCACGCCGAAGGGATGCAGGTCGGCGAGCCACGGCGTCCGGCCCGGCACGCGCTCACTGAAGGCGTGGTCGGGGCTGATATAGGGCGCGCGGGCCAGCCGGTCGTCGCGCTCATCGGCGGGCGGGGTGTAGCGGTCTGCCCAGGTGGCGATGTTGCCAGCACAGCGAGCGAGTTCCGGCCGCAGTGCCGCATCGTGATCGATGCCGGTTCCCGCGATGACGAAGTCGGCGGGGAACGGCCCGGCGGAGGTATCCAGTCGCACCCGGTCTTCTGCAATATCAGCGCCCAGCAGCCCCATGCCGGTATGCAGAGTGAAGTTCGGATGCGCGGCACAGCGGTCCCAGGTATCCTGCGGGAAGCCCTCCCGCAGGCCGAGAATGTGGCGCATGAAGCGCCAGCGCCACGTATCCTCCATCTCGCCCAGGTGGCGCAGGAAGCCGGCGAAGGTGAGCCAGCGGAACGGCTGCACCATCTGCGGCGCGGCCCGCCGGCAGAGGATATGCACCGCTGCCGCCCCTGCCTCCAGCGCGGTTGCGCCATTGTCGAACGCGCTTGCACCCGCGCCGATCACCGCCACCGTCTTGCCGCGCAACGCCGCAAAATCGATGTCGTCGGCGGCATGCGCGCGAAACGGCACCGGCAGGGCGCGCAGGCACTCCGGCATCCACCACGCGCCGGTGCCGTCCTGCCCGGTGGCGAGGATCACCTTGCGGGCGTGCAGCACCTCGCCCTCCGCCAGGGTGGCCGCGATGGCCGGCGTGCCGTCGTCGCAGATCGCCGGCGCCAGATCGACCA
>CAMCJI010000332.1 GCA_945874805.1 Asaia bogorensis
CCGGGCTTCGAGGGCGCCAAATACATGTGCTCCCCCAGCCCCCGCACCGCCGCCGACCAGCTCTCCCTGTGGGAGGACGTCCGCCGCGGCACGCTCGACATCGTCTCGTCCGACCACTCCGGCTGGAGCTTCGAAGGCCCCCGCGGCAAACGCGTCAACGGCACCGACGCCCCCTTCCGCGACATCCCCAACGGCGTCCCCGGCCTCACCGCCCGCCTGCCCATCCTGTTCAGCGAAGGCGTCGCCACCGGCCGCATCGACCTCAATCAATTCGTCCGCATCACCGCCACCAACCCCGCCAAACTCTTCGGCCTCTACCCCCGCAAAGGCAGCATCGCCCCCGGCTTCGACGCCGATCTCGTCCTCTGGGACCCCAAGAAGAAAACCCACCTCACCAACGACCTGATGCAGCACATGATGGACTACACCCCCTACGAAGGCCTCGAAGTCACCGGCTGGCCCGTGGCGACGATCCGCCGAGGCGAAGTGGTGATGCGCGACGGCGTGGTCCAGGCAGAGCCGGGCAGCGGCGAATACCTCGCCCGCGGCCCCTACGACATGATCAAACCCCGCGGCGTGCTGCCGGACGGGTTTGACGCTTCGGCGTTTGCATAGGACAGGGAAGCAAGAATCTTCTTTTTGTGAACAAAAAGAAGCAAAAAAACTTCATCCGTTTGTGCCCGGCCTATCCACACACACCCGTCATTCTGAGCCCTTGCGATGGACCCACACTTCCCCTCCTGGCCAACGACCAGCCCTCAAGCCGCATAACGCCCATCCCCCAACGCCCGCGCCTGCCCCATCACAGCCAAGCTGGCCACCATCTCCTCCAGCTTCCGCCCACGCGGCCCCCCCGCGAAACGGCGGCCGAGGTCGCGCGGAGTCGCCGGCCCCGCCGCCAGCGCCTGCCGCAAAGCCACATACTGCCCCGGCATATCCCGCGGCCACGCCCGCAGCACCCCGGCAGCCGCCTGATCCACCACCATCTCCCCCTGCACCGGCCGCGCCAGCCCGGCGAGCGGCGCCTGAAACTCCGGCCGCAGCCACCGCACACGCCCTGCCGCCTCCTCCGCCACCCGCGCGGCATTCAGCGCCACCACCCGCGCCACCACCTCCGCCACCGGCAGATCAGCCGGCCACCCATACGCCGCCGCCACCGCCGCATCCAACCGGTCGTGCATATCCCGCAGGATCGAAACGAGCCCGGCCTCATGCACATCCCGCTCTGCCGCATCCAGCACCGTGCCAGCCCGTATCTTCTCCAACACGTTGTAAAGCCCCGTCAGCGTGAGCTGCGGATGCGCCGCACAACGCGCCTTCCGATGCCCGTCCAGCGCCTCCGCCAGTTCGCCAATCACCGCCCGCTGTTCAGGCGTGGCTTCAGGAAACGGGAACGGGTCGAAGACTTGGGACTTCGTATACCGCGGGTCATTGCCAACCCCGAGCCACCCACATGCAGCCAGGAACCAATCCTGATGAACCTTGCTTGAGAGCACCCCCAGTGTGAACGCACTATCTGATCCTACGCAAACAAGCATGTTATCCGGCACCACCTCCGCCGGCAGAAACGAAAACACCCGATGCTTCGCCGTCTCAACCGTGGCGATGTATCGCGGCAAGCCTGCCAATGCTGGCCGCAAATCGCGTCGCGGCTCACCGAATACCCACCAATTCGTCTTGTACGTAGCTCGACGGTTCTCCTCCCGATCCGGCCGCACATGCGCGTTCACATGCTGCCAAACCAGGGGATAATCGGCCTGCACCTGCGCTTCCGTCAGCCCGAACAGATCAATCACCATCTGCCCCCGGCTGCGCTGCATCACGTCCCGCCCGTTCAGATACGGCCGGATATGCGCCTCCAACCCCGCCTCCCGCCCCAGCCCCAACGCCCGCGCCGTAGTGGGCGAAACGATGAAGCCCGCACCGTGCAGCTTCATCCCCGGGCTGCTCAACCGCTCATTCGCCCGCAGCGGCTTCGCGGACTTCAAATCCACGCCAATCGACAGATCGGCATTGATCCGCCCAAGCCGCTGCCCAAGTGCAACGCTAGGCACCCCATCCGCGCCAGCGAACTCCTCCGTCACGGAAGACAGCACCCCCTCGCCCTCCCCCGCCTCTGCCACCGTCAGCGCAATCCGCACCGCCGCCGTGCCTGCCCCGTCCGCCCAGGGGTGATCGGGAATCGCAAACACCAGATGCAATGGCGGAGTCGCCGCCATCGACTCGGCAACGACTCGGCGGCAGAACACCTGCCGAATCGAATTGGACGTGATGAAGCCGAACCGCCGCGTCACCGGCGCTGCCGCACGCCCGCGCACCACCCGCCCAGCCCCCAGCGCCTTCGCCGCCTTCCACCAGAAATGCAAAGCCAGATCAGCCGACTTCGGCACCTTCGGATAGGCGGCCCACAGCGCCTCCGCATACCCGTCCCCCAACTCCGCCCGCAAATCCTTGCCGGCGATGAACGGCGGATTGCCGACGATGAACTCCGCGTCGGGCCAAACCGTAGGCCGCGCCCCCACCGGCCGCATCACCGGCACCCGGTCCGCCTCGTCTGGCACCTGCTCCGCGGTGATCGGGTGCAATTTCATTGCCCCCCCCCCAACGAGTGACAAGTTCGCCCTGCCCGTCCCGCATCCGCTCCTCGTGGGTATAGGTGAGCAGCGAATCCGCATCGCGGATGTTGCGGAAGTCCCGCAGGATCGGCTCCGCCGGCGGCGCGTTGCCATGCGTGCGGAAATGCCATTGCAGCCAGCCAATCCACAGCACCAGCTCCGCCACCGGCACCGCCCGCGGATTCTTCTCCAGCCCCAAAAACTGATGCGGATCAACGCTGGCTCCCGCCAGCGCCAGCCGATCCCCCTCCCCCGGCTCCAGATCGGCGAGCAGGTCGATAACCTCACCTTCCAACCGCTTCATCAACTCCAGCGTCACATACAAAAAATTCCCCGTCCCGCAGGCCGGATCAAGCACCCGGATCGCGCACAACCCGGCATGAAAGCGCCGCACCTGTGCGGCTGCCGCCGGCCGGTCGGTCATGGCCAACGCCACAGCCGCCATCTTCACCCCATCCCAATCCGCGCGCAGCGGCTCCATCACCGTCGGCAGCACCAACCGCTCCACAAAGGCGCGCGGCGTGAAATGCGCGCCCAGTTCCGCCCGCTGCTTCGTCTGCAAGGCGTTCTCCAGCAGCGTCCCGAAGATCGCCGGCTCCACATTCGCCCAATCCCGCTGGGCGGCCATGATCAACAGCCCCAGCATATCGGCATCCACCGCCAGCGGCTCACCCGCGCCGGCACTACCCGGCGCAAACAGCCCGCCATTGAACTTGTGCACCACCGCCCGCAGGGCCGCCGAAAACCCACCCGCATTCATGTTCCGCCAAAGCTCTCCCACCAGCGGCGCAAACGCCGGCAGGTTCTCCCGGCAGTCCCGCAGCAGCGCGGTAAACGCATCCGGCCTCGGCAGCAGCCCCACCGACTGCGCGAACATGCAGAAGATGCACCGCGTCAAGAACGCCGCCACCCGCTCCGCCGGATGCCCTTGCGCCTCCAAAGCCCGCACCAGGCGCGACAGCAACTCCGCGATCTCCCGCGTAACCTCCACCCGCTTGTTCGCCGGATTCAGGCTGTGCGGATCGGTCCAGATCGCCAGCAGCCGCTTGCGGATGTGATCCTTCTCCAAATCAGACAGATAGAAGCGATAGGAAGTTGAATCCGGAAACGGCGCATAGTGCTTGCCGGTGCCGGAGAAATTCGCATAGGTGTCGAAACAGAACCCGACATCGCAGACGATAAGAAATGGCGGCCAACCCTCTTCGGGCGGCACGTCCTTGGCGTAGCCCTCCGCCTGCCCCCTCGCCCGCAGCATCGCCTGTGCCCACGGGTCTGACCTGCGGACGGCAGCACGACGCTCGACCACCGTGCTCAAGGCAAACAAGTCGGCCTGTTTCGGGTTCGCTCCCTGCTTCGCCTCCAGCACAAAACAGCCCCGCTTGTACAGATCGATTCGCCGCGTCGAAACGCTGCCGTCGCGCTCACGATGCTGCACGCTGCGTTCGAAGCGGTACGGCCCCTGCGAACCGCTCGCCGGCGCCGGGAGCGGCAGCCCTATCGTGGAACACAGCTCATTAAGGAAGCTGACATAATTGGCCCGCTCGGCCATTTCCGTGCCATCCCACCGCGCAATGAACGCGGCAAGCGGTGCGTCAGCGGCGTTTGCGTTCGGCATCGAGCTACCCGGATGAGACGATCAGCCAACAATCATACGTGGCCCGGCATTTGCCAAGCCTCCACGACATGCGCCCGGTGCGGCGAGGAAAATTTCCCGCAATGGCGGATAAAATACTTGGCGCGGTCCGGCGGATGGCGTAACGTACAAACCATGAGCACACCTCGCCCCAACCCCTTTACCGGACTGAAGGCCACCCTGGCCCAGCTCCTGTCCGGGGCCTGGATGGGGCTGCTGTTCAACCTGCTGTTCCGCCGCCGCATCACCGAGAGCCTTGCGGCGCTGGAAAGCCTCTTCGCCCAATGGCAGGCCGGTACTCTGCCGCCCC
>CAMCJI010000333.1 GCA_945874805.1 Asaia bogorensis
CCACTGAGACAGGCGATGGAGCATCGGGAGATCCTTGTGCGGCAAGCAGGGAATGCCACGCCCCGCCGCCCGGTTCAACTTTCCTGCGCAATGGGTTAGCCTGCGCCATGCGCATCGCCCTGATCCACGCCCTGAAGCACTCCGTCGCCCCCATCGAGGCCGCCTTCGCGCGCCTCTGGCCCGAGGCCCGCCTCGCCAACCTGCTGGACGACAGCCTCGCGGCCGACCTCGCCGCCGCCGGCAAGCTCGATGCGGCGATGACCGCCCGCTTCCTCATCCTCGGCCGCTACGCCCGCGCCGCCGGGGCGGATGCGATCCTGTTCACCTGCTCCGCCTTCGGGCCGTGCATCGAGGCCGTCGCCGCCGACCTGCCGATCCCCGTGCTCAAGCCGAACGAGGCGATGATCGAGGAGGCCGTGGCCCTCGCCGGCCCCACCGGCCGCATCGGCCTGCTCGCCACCTTCGCCCCCACCCTGGCCTCGATGCCGCCGGAATTCCCCCCCGGCATCACCCTCGTCCCCTGCCTCTCGGCCGAAGCCCTCGCAGCCCTCGACCGCGGCGACGGCCCCGCCCACGACGCCGCCGCCGCCGCTGCCGCCGCCACCCTCGCCGGGTGCGACGCCATCGCGCTGGCCCAGTTCAGCCTCGCCCGCGCCGCCGCAGCGGTCGCGGCCGCCACCGGCAAACCCGTGCTGACCACGCCCGACAGCGCTATCCGCAAACTGCGAAAACTGCTGGGGGCATGATGATGACCTTCGAAGCCTTCACCGCCAGTCTCGCCGCCCCCGCCCCACCCCCCGGCCTCACCCAGCCCCTCGAAGGCCTCTGGTGGGACGGCAAAGGCGACTGGGCCCGCGCGCACGAACACGCCCAGGCGCAGGACAACCCCGCCGGCAACGCGCTGCACGCCTATCTCCACCGCAAGGAGGGCGACCTCCCCAACGCCCGCTACTGGTACGCCCGCGCCGGCCGCCCGATGCCCGCCGGCACCCTGGCCGAGGAATGGGCAGCCCTGGTCCGCGAGCTGCTTTAATCCAGCGACGGCTTGCCGCGCTGCTTCTTCGTCTCGGACCGGCCGGACTTCTCGTCCATCCGCTTCGCCTTCGCCCGCTTGCTCGGCTTCGTCGGCCGGCGCGGCGGCGGCGGCGGCAGGGCGGCTTCGCGGATGAGTTCCAACAGCCGTTCCAACGCATCCACCCGGTTGCGCTCGCGCGTGCGGTGCTTCTGCGCCGTCAGCACGAGCACCCCCTCCAGCGTCAGCCGCCGCCCCGCCAGCGCTTCCAGCCGCGCCTTCACCCCGTCCGGCAGGTTCGGCGAGCCGCGCACGTCAAAGCGCAGTTGCACCGCCGTTTCCAGCTTGTGCACGTTCTGCCCGCCGGGGCCGGATGCGCGGATGAAGCTCTCCTGCACCTCCTCCTCGGCGATGGCGATGCGCGGGGTGACCGGGATCATCATTCGCGTGCTCAGTCCCCTTGGGGCGGCGCCCCGGTCGTCACCCCACCATCGATCACCATCGTCTGCCCGGTCATGAAGCTGCCGGCCGGGCTCGCCAGGAACACCGCCGCCCCCGCGATCTCATCCGGCTCACCGATCCGCTTCAGCGGCGTCGAGGCGCTGCGCTTCTTCTCCAGCTCCGGGTTCTCCCACAGCGCGCGGGCGAAATCGGTACGGATCAGCCCCGGCGCGATGCAGTTCACCCGGACATTCTTCGGCCCCCACTCGCAGGCGAGATTGCGCGCCAGCTGCATGTCCGCCGCCTTGGAGATCGCGTAAACGCCGAGATTGGTCGATCCCCGCAGCCCCCCGATCGACGAGACAATCACGATCGACCCGCCGCCCTGCGCCGCCATCCCCGGCAGCACCATGTTCGAAAGCCAGAAATTGCTGCGGACATTATAGTTCATCACCCGGTCCCACGCCTCGTCCGGCAGCCCGATGGACGGCCCGAAATGCGGGTTCACCGCCGCGTTGCACACCAGCGTGTCGATCCGGCCGTAGCGCTCCAATGCCGCATCAACAAGCGCTTGCAGCTCCTCCTTGCGGCCAATGTTGCAGGTCTTGGTAAACGCCTCCCCGCCCCGCGCCCGGATCGCCGCCACCACCTCGTCGCAGCCGTCCTGCTTGCGCGACGAGACGACAACCCGCGCCCCATGCTGCGCCATCCGCTCGGCGATCGCCCGCCCGATGCCCTTGGAGGACCCGGTGACGACGGCCACCTGGCCATCAAGATCAAACAATGTGGACATGGCCTAACCCCTCGATTTCCGCCCAGATTACAGCAGCAGGACCCTCACGACGATGGCCGCCAGCGCCGCAACAGCAGGGCGTTCAACACCACCGAGAGCGAGGAGAACGCCATCGCCGCCCCCGCCGCCATCGGGTCCAGCAGCCCCGCCACCGCCAGCGGAATGCCCAGCACGTTATAGGCCATCGCCCAGAACAGCCCCTGCCGCAACGTCGACCAGGTCCGCCGCGACAGGTCGATCGCTTCGGCCACCAATCGCGGATCGCCCCGCATCAGCGTGACCCCCGCCGCCTGCATCGCCACATCCGTGCCGCTGCCCATCGCAAAGCCGACATCGGCGGCGGCCAAAGCCGGCGCGTCGTTCACCCCGTCCCCCACCATCGCCACCACCTGCCCGCCGGCGCGCAAGGCGGTCACGCGGGCGGATTTCGCCTCTGGCAGCACCTCCGCCTCGATATCATCGATCCCCAGCGCCCGGCCTGCCGCATTCGCCGCCGCCCGGCTGTCGCCCGAGAGCAGCACCGTCCGCACCCCCAACGCCCGGAGCGCGGCCACCGCCGCCGCCGATGTCGGCTTGAGCGCATCGCCAAACCCGATCAATCCGAGCAGCCGCCCGTCGGACGCCAGATAGGCCACCGTCCGCCCCTCCTCCGCCAACCCCGCCGCCGGCCCGGCGAGCAGCGCCACATCAACCCCCGCCTCCGCCATCAGCCGCGCACTGCCCAGCAGCATCCGCCGGCCGTCCACCACCCCCTCCACGCCGCGCCCGGGCAAGGCGCGCACCCCGTCCGCCGGCACCACCGCGCCGGCCGCCTCCAGCACCGCGCGCGCCAGCGGATGCTCACTGCCCGACTGTAAGCCCGCGGCCGCCGCCAGCACCTCCGCCTCGCTCATCCCCGCGCCGGGATGCACCCCCACAACCCGCGGCTTGCCCTCGGTCAGCGTGCCCGTCTTGTCGAACACCACCACCTGCACCGCATGCGCGTGCTCCAGCGCGGCGGCGTCCTTGATCAGGATGCCCCGCTTCGCCGCCACCCCGGTACCCACCATGATCGCCATGGGCGTCGCCAGACCCATCGCGCAGGGGCAGGCGATCACCACCACCGAAACTGCGATGATCAGCGACGTATCCACCGCCGCCCCCGCCAGCATCCACCCCGCGAAGGTCGCTGCCGCAATCGCCAGCACCACCGGCACGAACACAGCACTCACCCGGTCCGTCAGGCGCTGGATCGGCGGCTTGGCCGATTGCGCGTCCTCGATCAGCCGCACCATCCGCGCCAGCACCGTCTCCGCCCCGATCGCGCTGGTCCGCACCTGCAACGCCGCCTCCCCGTTTACGGCGCCCCCGGTGACGCGATCGCCCGGTGCGCGCGCCACCGGCAGGCTCTCCCCGGTCAGCAGGCTTTCATCGACACTCCCCTCCCCGCGCACCACAACCCCATCGACGGCGATGCGCTCCCCCGGCCGGATCACCACGATGTCGCCCACCCGCACCTGGCCGAGCGGCACCTCCACCTCGCCCCCTTCGCGCAGCACCCGCGCCGTATCCGGCCGGAGTGCCGCCAGGGCCGCAATCGCATCCACCGCGCTGCGCCGCGCCCGATGCTCCAGCCAGCGACCCAGCAGCACCAAGGTGATGATGCTCGCCGCGGCCTCGAAATACAGCGCATGCGCCTCGTCCGGCCAGGCGATCAGCATCTCCGCCACCGAGAGCAGAAACGCCGCCGACGTGCCCAACGCCACCAGCACATCCATGCTGGCCGAACCCGCCCGCACCGACTTCCAGGCCGCGACATAGAACCGCAGGCCGAACCCCACCTGCACCGGCAGCGTCAGCAACAACTGCACCCAGCCCGGCGGCATCCATTCGTGCCCCAGCCCCATCGGCAGGACCATCGGCAGCGTGAGAGCGGTACAGACCAGCACCGGCCACAACGCCGGCGCCACCACGGGCTTTGCCTGCGCCAGCGGCACCGCCGCATACCCCGCCTTCGCCACCGCCGCCGCCAGCACCTGCGCGCTGACCCCGGCCGCCGCCTGCACCCGCGCTCGGTTGGTGGCGAGGTTGACGCTCGCCGCCTCCACCCCCGGCACGCGCCCGAGCACCTTCTCCACCCGCGTGACGCAGGCAGCACAGGTCATGCCTTCGATGGACAGGTCGATCATGGTGCTCATTCCCCCGTACGTTGCACCGCGCCGCGGCCAGTGCAAGGGCGGCCCTTGCGGCCCGGCCCACCCGGCGCCACCCTGCCCGCGGAAACGGGGGATGCGATGGCGGGACCACTGAACGGCGTGCGGGTGCTCGACCTC
>CAMCJI010000334.1 GCA_945874805.1 Asaia bogorensis
GCTCTCCGCCAGCATCGCCCGCCGCCAATCCGCCCCCGTCGGCCCGCAAAACGGCGCAAGCCCGTCGGAGACGGTCTATGTGGACAACCTCTTCCGCTTCAGCGCCGCCTTCGCCTACTACGAGCTCGTCCGCCGCCGTATCGAGGAACTGCGCGAAACCCGCATCCAGGGCCTGCAAACCCTGCAGGAATTCACCGAACGCCGCCTCGCCCCGGCGATGGCCACCGCCCGCACCGTCGCCGCCCGGCAGGACAGCCTCTCCCAGCGCGTCGCCCGCGCCACCCAGCTCCTCTCCACCCGCGTCGGCATCACCAACGAGCGGCAGAACCAGGCGCTGCTCGAATCGATGAACCGCCGCGCCAGCCTGCAACTCCGCCTGCAGGAAACCGTCGAGACGGTCTCGATCGCCGCCGTCACCTATTACGTCGTCAGCCTCCTCGGCTACGTCGCCAAAACCCTGCAATACTACGGCCTGCTGACCCGCAACCTGGAGCCCGAGGTCTTCACCGGCCTCGGCATCCCTGTCGTCGCCGCCCTCGCCTGGGCCGCCGGCCAGCGCATCCGCCGCATGGTCAGCAAGGAGAAGTGATGGAAGACCTCTTCCGCTCCGGCCGCGCAATCGATATCGTCTTGATCCTGACGGTTCTTGAAGCCGCCGTCCTCATCGCCTTCCACCGCACAACCGGCCGCGGCATCCCGCCCGGCGAGTTCCTGGCAAATCTCATCTCCGGCCTGTGCCTCATGCTGGCACTGCGCACGGCCCTGGTCGGCGGCACCTGGCCGCTCATAACGCTCTGCCTGCTGGCGTCGCTGATGGCGCATCTGGCCGATTTGAGGAGGCGCTGGCATGCCTGAAGGCAACATCCCCATCCACACCGGCGGCGAAAAGCCGCATGCAATCGTCGTAGGCAGCGGCTTCGGCGGCCTCGCCGCCGCCGTCCGCCTCGGCGCCCGCGGCTGGCGCGTCACCGTCCTCGAAAAACTCGACGCCCCCGGCGGGCGCGCCTACGTCTTCCGCGACCAGGGCTTCACCTTTGATGCCGGCCCCACCATCATCACCGCCCCCTTCCTGCTGGAAGAGCTCTGGACCCTCTGCGGCCGCAGCCTGGCGGACGACATCACCCTCAAGCGCGTCGATCCCTTCTACCGCATCCGCTTCCATGACGGCCTGGAGTTCGACTGCAACGACGACGTCGCCGCCATGCACGCCCAGATCGCGAAAATCTCCCCCGAAGACGTCGCCGGCTACGACCGCTTCATGGCCGCCAGCGAAGCGATCTTCCGCGTCGGCTTCGAGGAACTGGTGGACTACCCGTTCAGCAAGTTCACTGACATGCTCACCATCGTCCCCGATCTCATCCGCCTCGAATCCTGGCGCAGCGTCTACGGCCTCGTCGCCAAGCACATCAAGGATGAGCGCCTGCGCGTGGTCTTCTCCTTCCACCCCCTGCTGGTCGGCGGCAACCCCTTCACCGCCAGTTCGATCTACTGCCTGATCGCCTTCCTCGAGCGCCATTGGGGCGTGCATTTCGCCATGGGCGGCACCGGCGCGCTCGTCACCGGCCTCGCGGGCCTCATCCGCGGCCAGGGCAACAGCCTGCGCTGCAACGCCGAAGTCGCCCAGATCAACGTCCGCGACGGCCAGGCCCGCGGCGTCACGCTCGCCTCCGGCGAAACCCTCGAATCCGACATCGTCGTCTCCAACGCCGACAGCGCCTGGACCTACCGCCACCTCATCGCCCCCGAACATCGCCGCCGCTGGACCGACCGCAAGATCGAGCGCTCCCGCTACTCCATGGGCCTCTTCCTCTGGTATTTCGGCACCAGCCGCCAGTATCCGGACGTCCAGCACCACACCATCCTGCTCGGCCCGCGCTACAAGGAACTCCTGCGCGAAGTCTTCACCGACAAAACCCTGGCCGACGACTTCAGCCTCTACCTCCACCGCCCCACCCATGCCGACCCCGCCCTCGCGCCCGAGGGCTGCGACGCCTTCTACGTCCTCTCCCCCGTCCCGCATCTCGGCGGCGATACCGACTGGGCGGCGATGGCCGAGCCCTACCGCGCCCGCATCGCCAAGGCCCTCAGCGAATCGCTCCTCCCCGGCCTGGAGGACTGCATCGTCACCTCCCGCGTCCTCACCCCGCAGGACTTCCAGGACCGGCTCTCCTCCTTCCGCGGGGCCGCCTTCGGCATGGAGCCGATGCTGACCCAAAGCGCCTGGTTCCGTCCGCCGAACAAAAGCGAGGACGTCGCCAATCTCTTCCTCGTCGGCGCCGGCACCCATCCGGGCGCCGGCCTGCCCGGCGTCCTCGCCTCAGCCCGTGTTCTCGACAAGGTGGTCCCAGATGCCGTCACATTCGCCGCAAGCTGACCTCGCCGCCTGCCGCGCCCTCCTGCGCACCGGCAGCCGCACCTTCTTCGCCGCCTCGCTGCTGTTGCCGCGCCACGTGCGAGACCCCGCCAGCGCCCTCTACGCCTTCTGCCGCCTCGCCGATGACGCCATCGACGACGTACCGCCGGAGGGGCGGGACGCCGCCCGCCTCTCGGCCCTCGCCCAGCTCCGCTACCGCCTCGACCGCGCCTACGCCGGCCACCCGCAAGACATCGCGGCCGACCGCGCGCTGGCCCACGTGGTCCACACCCACGCCATCCCCCGCACCCTGCCCGAAGCCCTCCTCGAAGGCTTCGCCTGGGACAGCGAAGTCCGCCAGTACGAAACCCTCGAAGACGTCCACGCCTACGCCGCCCGCGTCGCCGGCGCCGTCGGCGCGATGATGAGCCTGCTGATGGGCGGTCGCGCGCCCGACGTCGTCGCCCGCGCCTGCGACCTCGGCGTTGCCATGCAACTCTCCAACATCGCCCGCGATGTCGGCGAAGACGCCCGCGAAGGCCGCCTCTATCTGCCGAAAGCCTGGATGCGGGACGCCGGCATCAACCCCGACGCCTGGCTCGCCAACCCCGTCTTCACCCCCGCACTCGCCACCGTCATCGCCCGCCTGCTGGCCGAGGCCGAACGCCTCTACGCCCAGGCCGCCACCGGCGTTGCCGCCCTGCCGCTGTCCTGCCGCCCCGGCATCTCCGCCGCCCGCCTGCTCTACGCCGAAATCGGCCGTCAGGTCGCCCGCAACGGCTACAACTCGGTCGCCACCCGCGCCGTCGTCGCCCCCGCCCGCAAACTGCGCCTGCTCGCCGCCTCCGTCGGCGGCTCCGTCCTGCCCGCCCCGGCCTGCGCCGCCCCGTCCCTCGCGGCCACCCGCTACCTCGTCGAAGCCGCCAGCGCCGCCCCACCGCCGCGCCGCACCATCCGCCCGCGCACGGATACGGTGTTGGAAATCTTCGAACGCATGGCCGAACGCGACCGCATGGAGAGCGACTGGGCGTGAAGGCAAGCGGCAGGAAGCATCTTCTTTTTTGAAAAAAAGAAGCAAACAACTTTTGTCCATGGCTTCGCCGACGAGCCGGACAGACGGCTGAAAAGCTGGCGAAGCCATGAAACCACATGTCGTCAAACCGACTTCCGCGAGCCACCCCCAAACCAACGAACAAAGTTTTTTTGCTTCTTTTTGTTCACAAAAAGAAGAATCTTCCTTCCCCTGACCTAACCTTCCCCCCAGAGACCCCCCGATGCCGATCATCTGGCTGTTCGACATCTTCCTCGCCGCCCACATCATCACCGGCGCCACCGGTCTGATCACCTTCTGGGTGCCGGTGATCGGCCTCAAGGGCGGGGAGAACCACAAAAAATGGGGCCGCATCTTCGCGCGCGCCCTGTTCGTCACCGGCATTTCCGCCATCGGCATGAGCCTCTGCACGCTGGCCTATCCGCTGGAACTGCACCCGAAGATCGAGGACGCCGAGCTCGTGCGCGGCATGTTCGGCTGGATGATGCTCTACCTCGCCACGCTCACCGTCAGCCTCGCCTCCTACGGCATTGCCGCGGTCGAGCAGAAGCGCAGCCACACCGCCCATCGCCACGCCGGCCGTCTCGGGCTGGAGGCTGCCGTGCTGCTCACCGCGGTCAACTGCGCCGTGCAGGGCGTGCTGATTGGCCAGCCGCTGATGATCGGCATTTCCACCATCGGCATCGCCTCGGCCATCACCAACGCCGTCTACATCTTCAACGACAATCCCGAGCACCAGGGCTACCTGAAGCAGCACGTCAAAGCCCTCGTGGGCGCCGGCATCTCCGTCTACACCGCCTTCCTCGCCTTCGGCGCCGCCCGCATACTCCCCCAACACGCCTTCAACCCGATCCTCTGGGCCACCCCCGTCGTGTTAGGCATCGGCCTGATCATATGGCACCAGCGCCGCATCTCCATCCAGTCGAAATCCCGCATCCGCTTCGGCTGACCGGCAAAGGCAAGCACGTTCTTTTTTGAAAAAAAGAACCAAAAAACTTTTATCCGTTTTCGAGTAGGGCGGAAAAGCGAAGCGCCTTCCGCCACTTACGGCCTGAAGGCGCACTGTGTCGCCGGAGCAGGAGCCAATTTATGGCTTCGCCGCCAATCCCGTTC
>CAMCJI010000335.1 GCA_945874805.1 Asaia bogorensis
CTCCTGCTCCTCCGACAGGGGCGGCTCGCCGTCCCAGCCGTCGCCGCCGAGGCGCGCCCGCCGGACCCAGCGCAGGATCAGGTCCCCGCCCTCGCCCGCCTCCAGCGTCAGGTGCGCCGGGCTCCACGGCCGGTCGGCCAGCCCGCGCCAGGTGAAGAGGGTCTCGGCCATCGCGTTTCCGCCGGGCGGCCCTCCGGCGGGCGCGGCGCGCCAGACCAGCGGCAGACCGCGCTCGCCGAGCGACACCTCGGCCCGGACCAGACCTTCGCCCAGCACCACGACCGGCGCCCCGGCGTGCGTCAGCGCGGCCATCGCCGGATCGCTGCCGCCCTGCCCCCGAAGCAGGCCGCCCAGGGTCCAGACGTCCTCATCCGCCAGCTCGGCGGTCAGGAACTGCACGACCTCCCAGTCTCCCGCGACGTTTCGCACCGCGAGCGCGTTGGCGCCGGCCAGCACGGCCTTCAGCGACCGCGTCTCGAGCGTCGTCCCTTCAAGCCGGATCGTCAGCCGCCCGCCCGGGTCCAGCCGGTGCAGCGGGCCGGCCGCCAGATCGCTCAGGGTCTGACCCACGCCGGCCGGCTGGTTCAGCCGCCCCCGAACAGACAACGCCTCGTCATCCGCCCCCGCATGAACATCGAGGTCGCGCCATGGCTCCATCCCGGCCGCAACGAGCGGCCGCGCGTCGCCTTCGGCGCCGGGCAGCGGCGGCAGGTCGAGCAGATACAGCACCGGCGGCCCCGCCGGCTCGATCGGCGGCGGCGATGTCCAGTCCGGAATCCCGCCATCAACTGCTAGGGCGGGTTCGGCGATCTGCAGGGTCGCCCGCGGACGCTCGTCCAGATCCAGTCCTGTCAGCCGCCAGACACCCTCGTCACCGGCAAACGCCAGCCGGTCGCCGGGCTCCATCGTCAGCGCCGCCAGAGGCGACAGGTGCGCCGTCCGGCTGTCCATCGCCGCCTGGTCTGCGGTCAGCGCCCGTCGCCCGACCTGTTCGGCCATGCTGGCGGTGGTGACGATCGGCAGATCGATCTGCCGAATCCCGCCACCGGTCGCCGGGTCGCGCCGCACCGTCAGCCCGCCGATACGATAGTCGGCGGTCTCGTCGATGAACCGCAACCACAGCTCATCCGGCGGCGTCTCCAGCGTCCGGGCGTCGCTGCGAACGGCCCGGCCGTCGGGCAACACCAGGTCATCCTCATCCAGCGTCGCCGCCACCGGCCCGTCCCGGCTGACCAGGGTCACACCGCCACCGCGCTCGGCGGCGTCAAACCCGAAGGCCAGCGCGAGCGGCTCCAGCGCATCCCGCACGCGCATCGGCGCCTCCACCACATAGCCGCTGACAACCCCGCGCACGTCGCCAACGTCGAGCGTCACGCCGGCCCGTTGCGCCAGAGCCGCGACCAGATCGCCGACCGGCGCGGCCCCGGCCCGGCCGTTCAGCCAGTGCCCCCGCGCCCAGTTCGGTCCATCGGCCCAGACGGCCGTCCGCCCCGGAAAATCCGGAAACGGCCGCACGTCCCAGCACCAGGCGCCCAGCCCCTCGACCATCGCCCCGCCGTAGACCGGCGAAACGGGATTGTTGTCGCTGTCGGCGAAGTGCTCCAGCACGGCCTCCAGCGTCCGCCGCTGCCCCTCGTCATCGCGCGCGCCGCCGGAAAACGGCGGCAGCGCGCTCTCGCTGCTCTTGGGATCGATGAACAGGTTCGGCGCATTTGCGCCCTTGTCGACGGCCGGGCAGCCGAACTCGATCAACCGGATCGGCTTGGACTGCGGAACCCAGGCGGTCGGCGTCTCGGACCGGAGTCCTCCCGGGCGATCATGATGGGCGTTGGACCACCAGCCGACGAGATCCTTGGGCCGAAAGACCCACGGCTCGCCGTGAGCCCCGTCGGTGATCGGCGTCCTCACCTTCGCGGCGCGATCCTCCGGCGTCGCATAGAACCAGTCGAATCCCTCGCCGGACGCGATGTCCCAGCTGTCCCGGGCGTCGCCGTCCCGCCAGTCGGCCAGCGGCGGATAGAAGTCGATCCCGACGAAATCGATGTTCGCATCGGCCCACAGCGGATCGAGGTGGAAGAACACATCGCCGGACCCGTCAGCCGGCTGATGGCCGAAATACTCCGACCAGTCCGCCGCGTAGCCGATGGCGGTCTCGCTCCCGAGCATCGCCCGGCAGTCCGCCGCCAGGTCCCGCAGGGCCGTCACGGCGGGGAAGCTGTCGCCATCCCGGATGGCGGTGATCCCGCGCAGCTCGGAGCCGATCAGGAACCCGTCCACCCCGCCGGCCATCTGCGCCAGCTTCGCCTGGTGCAGGATCATCCGCCGCAGCCCCCAGTCCAGGGGCCCGGAATAGCTCACAGCATGACCGTCGGCCGCGAAATCGTAGAGCGAAGCCTCGCCGAATAACTCTTCAATATCATCAACTTCCCCGCTGATCCTGCCACGCCATGGATAGCCCTCGCAGTCCATCAGCACGAACGGATAGAGGGTGACCTTCAGCCCGCGAGCCTTCAGCTCGGCGATCGCCTGCAGCACGGCGCGATCGGCCGGCGTTCCACCATAGGCCGGCCCGCCGCCATGGTGAGAGATCAGATGCGCCCCGCCCCGCCCGACTCCCCCGGCCTTCCAGCTCCACGGCAGGGTGGTCTTCTCCGCCTGCTCGACACCCGGCCTGAACTGACAGGTCCCGGCGTCGAGACTGGTCCCGAACCAGGCCACCACCAGTGTGACGGCCTCCAGATTCGGCAGCTGCGCCTGAAGCTGGTCCAGCGACACCACCAGGTCCGGCCGCCCGTCGCCGTTGTTGACGTTCTCGGCGGTCAGCCGCGTCATTCCGTCCCGCCGCTGCACGACATCGGTCGCGTAGACGAACTCTCCGGCGCCGGGGATCAGGCAGACGCTGGTCAGCAACTCTTCGAGCCCGCCGCTCGCGGGCGGCCGCCGGAACACCTCGACGGACAACTGCGGCGGCCGGTTGCCATAAGGCTCCAGCGGCAGATCCTCGAGCACCAGGTACGCACACCCGCGATAGGCCGGTGCGCTCCCCTCGACGGCCTCGATCAACGGATCGGGCGCCTGGTCTTCGTCGCCGCGATGCAGCCGCATCGTCACGCCGGTCAGGTCCATCGGTTTGCCGTCGGCCCAGATGCGGCCGATGCCGTCGATCGGCCCCTCGCAGAGGGCCACGGCGAACGACAGGCTGTAGCGGTACTCGACGGTCTTCGGCCCGCCCTTGCCGCCGCCGGCCTGGCGTTCGATGCGCTTCTCCCGGAACCGCGCCGCCCAGATCACCTGCCCGGCGACCCGCGCCCGGCCGAACACGGCGGCCATCGGCGCGCCCTCGGCGGCGCTCATCAGCTGCAGCTCACGCAGCCGTGGCCCCACCTGCCGCGCGGGCTGCAGACCGGCGATGGCGGCCCTGTCGAGCGCGCCGCCGACGGCCGCGCCGAGGCTGGCGCCCCACGCGCCGCCGAGGGCTCGTCCGAGCCCGCCGAGGATCACCTGCGCCATGTCAGTCGCTCACACCGGGAAAGGAAAATGCATGCGCCAGCCGCCGTCGCCACCACGGCCCGATCCAGCTCTCGACCACGGCGCGCCCCCAGTAGGCGTGGATCATCCGCCGCTCGGGATCGCCGGGCCGCGCCTCTGACAGGATGGCGCAGTGCTTGATGCAGGCCTCCGGCGTCATCCGGAAAAGCAGCACATCGCCGGGCCGGACGTCGTGGACGTCGATCTCGACCAGATGCCGCCGGGCAGCTTCCAGCAGGGTCTCCCGTCCGCCTGTTTCGGCCCAGTCCGCGCGATAGGCGGGCGGCGCCTCGGGCTCCTCGCCGTACAGCGCCCGCCAGACCCCGCGCACCAGCCCCAGGCAGTCGCATCCGATCCCGTGCCGTGACGCCTGGTGCCGATAGGGCGTCCCGATCCAGCTCCCGGCGGCGCGAACGATATCTGCCCGGGCGATCGCGGCGCCCCTATCCACGGCGCGACCTGCCGTCATGGCGCCCACCCTTCGCCGGATAGACGGTCAGAAAATCCTCGCCAGGAATGTCCGGAAAGCCACGGAAATTCAGAAGATTGTTGAAACGCTCTGAACAGGTGGACGAGCGTTTGTCGCAACCCTCGCCAAACGCCGGATGGACCTCGGCGACGCCACAGCGCCCGTCGCCCAGGTTGGCGTCGCACAGCCGCCCGAATGTGCTGCCTGCCACGCGATCAAGCGCGGCCAGCGGTCCCTCGATCTCGGCGAGGAAGACGCCGCCCTCCCGCTTCAGCCGGCCGATCATGCCGGACCACAGGCTGACGAACAGCGCCGGCTCGGACCAGTCCACCCGCCGGCATTCTACGGCGCAGCCGTCATAGAGACCGCCGGCGATGTCCCCCTCGGCCAGAGCCTCGCTGTCGAGAGCGCCGCTGGCCGATGCGCCGCCGGCGACAAAGCCCAGCCCGGCGTCCGCCGCGCCCGCGGTCCAGCCGCT
>CAMCJI010000336.1 GCA_945874805.1 Asaia bogorensis
TCTGCGGCGGCACGGCAATGTGATGTTCTCGCCGGTGGTGCCCCGGCCGCGCGACATCTTCCAGCCGACGCGGGTGCTGCTGGTGCCCTCGGTCGGCCCGGAGTCGTCCGGGCGGGTGGTGGCGGAGGCCCTGTCCAGCGGCATCCCGCCGCTGGTGAGCGAGCGCGGCGGGCTGGCGGAAAGCTGCAACGGCGCCGGCTTCGTCCGGCCGCTGCCGGCGGACCTGACGTTGGACACTGCGGCGCCGGTCGGGCCGGAAGCGGTGGCGCGGTGGGTGGACGTGATCGCCCGGCTCTGCGCCGACGAAAGCTTCTATGCCCGCGAGTCCGCCAAGGCGCTGGCGGCTGGCGCGATCTACCGGCGGGCGGCGCTGGCGCCGCGCTATGTCGCGTTCTTCGAAAGCCTGCTCAGCCGGGCCAGACCGGCGTCGGCAGGCCCTCCATCCGCGCCTTGATCTGCAGGGCGACGTAGCGGGAGTAGTGGCGGGACTGGGCGAGGTTGCCGCCGTGGAACCACAGGCCGGGCTGGGCGGTGGGTTTCCACATGTTGCGCAGCTCGCCTTCCCAGGGGCCGGGGTCGTAGGTGGTGCCGGAGCCGAGGCCCCAGCAGGGGCCGACGCGGTCGGCCACGTCCTGCGAGATCAGCTGCGCGGCCCAGCCGGTCATCGAGCCGTAGCCGGTGGCGAAGACGACGAGGTCGGCGGGCAGGACGCGGCCATCGGTGAGGATGGCCGTGTGTTCGGTGAGTTCGCCGACCTCGACGCCGCTGGCGAGACCGACGCGGCCGTCGGCGACCAGTTCGGAGCCGCCGACGTCGATGTAGTAGCCGGAGCCGCGGCGGAGGTATTTCATCGACAGGCCCGAGCCGTCCTCGCCGAAATCCAGCTTGAAGCCGACGGCGCGCAGGCGGTCGTAGAACGGCTTGTCCTCCTGCTGCACGCGGTTCCAGATGGGGATCTGCTGGGCGGGGACGAGGCGGTAGGGGGTGCTGGCGACCGTGAGGTCGGCGGTGTCGGTGCTGATGCCGGCCGCGGCGGCTTCCTCGGTATAGACGCCGCCGGCGGCGTTGCGGCGCAGGGTTTCCTGGCGGGCGACGAGGGTGGAGGAGCGCTGGACCATCGTCACCTCCGCCGCCTCGTTCTCCCAAAGGTCGGTGGTGATGTCGTGGGCGGAGTTGTTGGCGCCGACGACCACGGCGCGCTTGCCGGCGTACGCGTCCGCCCCGGTATGGGCGGAGGAGTGCTGCAGGGTGCCGCGGAATTTCTCGGCGCCGCGGATGCGCGGCATGTTCGGCACGCCGGACATGCCGGTGGCGAGCACGAGATGAGCGGGGTGGAGGGTTATGCTGCGGCCCTCGCGCTCGACTTCGACGGTCCAGCGTGTGCCGTCGTAGCTGGCGGCGCGGCAGGCGGTGCTGCCCCAGTATTCGATTTCCATGAGGCCGGTATAGGCCTCCAGCCAGTCGCCCATCTTGTCCTTCGGCGTGTAGATCGGCCAGTGGGCGGGGAAGGGAAGGTAGGGCATGTGGTCGTACCAGACCGGGTCGTGCAGGCAGAGCGACTTGTAGCGATTGCGCCAGGCGTCGCCCGGGCGGGGGCTGCGGTCGATCACCAGCGTGGGCACGCCGAGGCGGCGCATGCGGGCGGCGAGGGCGATGCCGCCCTGGCCGCCGCCGACGATGAGGCAATAGGGATTGGCGGCGGCTTCGGCGTCGCGGGCGCGCTGGTCGCCCCAGGTGACGCGGCCGCGGCGGGCGCCGTGTTCCACGCCGGCCTCGCGGGTGGGGCCGGATTTCTCCTCGAAGCCGACGAGTTCGCGCATGGCCATGAAGAAGGTGTGGCCCTCGCCGTTCTTCAGGCGGACATGGCCGCGGCCCCGGCTTTGGCGGGTGGCGTAGGTGAACCAGGCGGAGAGGCCGTCTGGCCCGTCCGTTGCCTCTCCGTCCAGCGCCAGGGCGACGGGGCCGGTGTGCGGCAGGGTGGCGGCGAGCATGGCGGCGATGTCGGCCCGGCCTTCGGTGGTGACGAGGTTCCAGCTCAGGGCGAGGAAGTCGCGCCAGTAGCAGTCCGGGGCGAAGAGGGCGGCGGCGGCGCGGCCGTCACCGTCGCTCAGGGCGCCTTGCAGGCGGGCCAGCCAGACGGCGACCGCCGTGTTCTTCATCGATGCCATGCCAGCCGGTTCCTTTAGACGCCGCGTGTGTAGATCGCCGGCTTTGGGGTGAATGTCACGTCCGGGTCCAGCGGGAACATCGGCCGGGCGCAGATCGTGTGGCCCAGCGTGGGCAGGTTGGCGGAGGTGGCGCCGGGGATGTCGACGTTGAAATTCTTTTCAACCCACTGATCATACATGTGATATTCGGTGTGCGGCGATTTCACCACGATCAGGTCGTGCTCCGTCGGGTCCAGGCCGGCGGCGTAGTACATCGCGCGGTCGAACAGGCTGACCGAGTGGCTCATCACCACGACGGTGGTGTTGCCCCAGGTGAGCACGGCGGAGAGACCGGCATGCAGGCCGGAGCGGGCAGTTTCCAGCCGGGCCTCGCCATCGAACAGCAGGCGGACGCGGGCGGTGACCGGCATCGGCGGGAAGCGGGCGGGGTCGAAGCTGCCGCCGAGGGGGACGGTGATGGTGGCGCCGACGCCGGCCTTGTGGGCGGCGGCGGCGGCTGCGGGATCGACGATCTGGGTCAGCACCCGGCCGGCGTAACCGGACTCGCCGAGCGCCTTGAGGATCAGGTTGGAGTCGCCCGAGGCGCCGGAGGAGGTGGCGTCTGCCGCGTCGGTGAACAGCAGCGGGCCGGACATGGTTTTGGCCTGGGCGATGGCGCGGTCGAGCGTGATGAACTTGCCCTGCATGCGGTGCCGCTCGGGCCAGAACATGGCGGCCAGGCGCAGGGCTTCGGCCTCGGCGACGTCCGCGCGGCCGTCGGTCATGACGATGGCCTGGCTGCACAGTTCCGGCACGTCGGTGAAGGGGTTGCCGATCATCAGCCCGGCGGCGAGTGCGGTGCCGTCGCGCTCGATGCGCTGGGCCTCGCGGATCATGTCGCCGTAGCAGCCGGATTTGGTGATCAGCTCGTCGCCGCGCACCAGGGCGGGGATCACCACGCGGGCGATGGTGGGGCGGATGCCGCCGGCGAGCAGGCGCAGCAGCAGCCGGGCGGCGCGGGCACCGGTGTCGGCGAAATCGACATGCGGGTAGGTGTGGTAGATCGCCAGCCCGTCGATCTGGCGCAGCATGCGGTCGGTGAGGATGCCGTGCAGGTCGAGCGAGACGACGATCGGCACGGCGGGGCCGGCGAGGCCGCGCAGTTCGCGGAGGATCCAGCCCTCCGGGTCCAGTTCGCCATCCGCGCCCATGGCGCCGTGCAGAGAGACGTAGAGGCCGTCGATGTCCGTCATCGCCGCGGCGGCGGCGTCCCGCAGTTCTGACGACAGGCGCTGCCAGCCTTCGGCGCTCAGCAGGCCGGCGCTGCCGGAGCGGGCGCTGAAGACGGGGACGACCTGGACATCCGCTGTGCCGAACACGCCGAGCGCGCCGCCGATGCCGGTGTTCAGCGTCGCCTGGGCGAGGAGTTCGTCGCCGCGGGCGACCGAGAAGTCGCTGTATTGCGATGGCACCGGGTTGAAGGAGGAGATCTCCTGCATGCACTCGACGATCATGATGCGCTTCATTGTCGCCTCCCTTGTCGGTTTTGCGGCGAAGTCTGGCCTGCGCCCGCGGCGGCGTCTAGGCTGTGGGAAAACGGGGGAAGACGATGATGGACACGGCAGGCTTGCGGGATGTGCGGATTACCTCGATCACCGTCGCCCCGCTGTTCGGCGAAAGCCCCAAGGGCGGCTGGTCGGCGGAGATCAAGCCGGAGGATTCGATCCATGCTCTGATCGCCGTGCACACCGATGCCGGGATCACCGGCCATGGCAGCGTTTTCACCGACGGGCGGCTGGTGCAGGCGGGGGTGCAGGTGCTGGAGCCGCTGTGGCGGGGCGAGAATGCGCTGGAGCCCGAGCGGGTCAGCGAGAAGCTGCACCAGAACACCTTCTGGATGGGCCGGGGCGGCACGCTGACGCATACGATCAGCGGCATCGACATCGCGCTGTGGGACATCCTCGGCAAGGCGACGGGAATGCCGGTGGCGCGGCTGCTGGGCGGGTGCCATCGCACGCGGGTGCTGCCGTACTGCTCGCTGCTGATGGAGGAGCCGGACCTCATGCGCGACGTGGTGGCGCAGTATCGCGACCGTGGTTTTCGGGCGTTCAAGATCGGCTGGGGACCGTTCGGCCGGCGCGACAGCGCGGCGCTGGACGAGGCCATCGTGCGGGCGGCGCGGGAGGCGGCGGGGGCGGAAAACAAGTTGTTCGTCGATGCCGGTGCGTCTGACGCGCTGTGGCCGCAGGGGTTGAAATGGGCGATGCGCACCGCCGAGATGCTGAAGGACTACGATATCGGCTGG
>CAMCJI010000337.1 GCA_945874805.1 Asaia bogorensis
GACAATCCGGCTGGAGGCGCTGGGCGGCCCATTGATGTGCGGCGAGGCGGTGCTGACCGCCGAGCCCGCGGCGTGGATGGCCTTGCCGGCTACGGCGCCCTGAGCAGCGCCGCGAGTGGCGCCAGATCGGCCCCGAGGCCGGCGAGTGCTGCCCCCAGGCGTGCCCGATCGGTGATGCCCGCCAGCATCGCGGCGCGGGTGGCCGCATCGCGGACCGGATCGTCATCCATCTCGCGCAGCAGGGCGCTGCGCAGGTAGGGGGCAGCGGAGGTGTCGGTCGCCAGGCGGGCGGCGAGGGCGGCGACGATGCGCAGGTTCAGCGCGTCCGCCCCCCGGTCGGTGTCGTAGAGGCGGACGGTGATGAGTGCGGCGGCCAGCGAGGGGGCCATCAGGTCGCCCGGCTTCATCGGCGCCAGAGCCAGCGCCAGGCCTTCGATGGCGGCCTTGCGCGGCAGCCGGCGGTCGGCGCCGGCCATGCCGATGAGCACGGACTGGCCGACATCGTCGCCCTCGGCCATCGCCTGGGCGAGGGCGCGGCCGTAGGCCAGCGTGGCCGGGTCGGCCACGTAGCCGACGGCCCGGCGCAGCCGCGCCTCGCTCTGCGCCGGCGGGCCGGCTTGGCGCCCGGCTTCGGGCACGAAGACGCCGCCGTCCAGCCGGCCGGCGAGCGCCAGCCAGGCGCCGGCTGCCAGTTCGAGCCGGTTCCAGTGGTTGAAGCCCTGGTGGGCGGCGGCCTGCGGGTCGGCCTCGCGCTGGAAGGGAATGCGCAGCTGGGTGCCGGGCGCGATCGCTCCGCGCGCGGGCACAGCGAGATGGACGAGCAGCACCGCGCCCTCGACGGCGCGGATCTGTATCAGCAGCACATCGAGGGCCGGGTTGCGGATGGCGGCACCGAGATCGGCCGACAGCATGCCGGGCTCTGCGATGGCGGTGCCGCTCATGGCTGTCGCCAGCAGGGCGAGGAGGAGCTCACGGCGTCCATTTGGTTGTAAGCCCACTGTTGAACCTTGGCTGGAACGTGTCGAAGCCGGCGGCGCCCGCATCCTGCCCTCCGGTACCGGCCGAGACCAGCTTGAAGGCGCCGTCGCCGGTGGTGCTGGCGCCGTTGGACGACCAAAGCCAGCCGCCGCCGGCCACGGCGGGGGCGGCGACGGTGCCGATGAAATTGGCCGTCCAGACAGATTTCGCGGCGACGACGATGGAACCCGGCGCCTGCTTGCTCACGCCGGCGATGGCGGCCACGAAGGCGTTGACCCCGCTAGTACGGAGCAGGGCCGAGGGGGTGTTCAGGTGCTGGCGCAGGAAGCCGCCGCCGGGGCTGTCGCCGATCCAGATGTCGCGCTTGAAGGCGGTCTGGTCCGGCGTCACTTCCACCATGCCGAGGCCGGCGATCAGCGGGCTCCCCGGGCCGTTGGTGTCCAGAATCGGCATCGGGCCGGCCGGAATCTCCTGCGCCGTCTCGCCCAGGGCGTAGTGGCCGGCGAGCGTGTCGGCGGTGCCATTCTGCAGGTAGCGCACCACCACTTGGTCTGTGCCGAGCAGCTTGCTGGCGCCACCGCCCATCACCCGCACCGTGGCGGTGGCGGAGAAGGGATACTTGCCGGTCGCTTTCCCGTTGAAATCGCCGGAGGTGAAGCTGGTGTTCCAGCCGGCCGAGCCGTTGTCGGCGTAATGTGCGCCGGTCAGCGTTACCACGGCGGCGGTGACATCGACCTTCAGCCAAACGAAGACCACGTTCCAGACGATCTGGTTTTCGCCTGCCGCCCCGATGACGCTGAAGCTGCCGTGCTTGCCGGTGGCCATCGTCGCTTCCCAGGCGTTCTTGTCGGCCTTGATGGAGGGCGGGCTATCGGTGTTCTCGTTCGCCTCCACGCTCCAGGCCACCGGCTGGTGCGGCGGGTCGGTCACCGCGGTCAGATGCACGGAATGGCAGCCGCGCACGAGCACCGAGGGGGCGTTGGAGGCCAGCGACTTGTCGTCCACCGTGCTGGTCTTCAGCGTGTCCCAGCCCCGCTTGCCGCCGTGCGTGCCCTGGGTGCCCAGCACCTTTCCGGTGATCGAGATGATCCGGTAGGGGTGCAGCACCAGCTCCACCGTGCTGTGGTTGCCGGCAGTGACGGTGGTGTTGCCCTCGGCGGGGGTGAAGCCGCCGCCGGCGGTGCCGGAGAAGCCCGTCTTCTTGGCGGTCGCGTCGTAGCTGCGCAGGGCAACATCCCCGTAGTGGACGAAGCCGTCGGCGGCGGTTTTGTCCGCGCCCAGCCCGTCCACCGCCACGTCCGCCCCCTGGATCGGCGTGCCGTCCGGGCGGGTGACATGCACCGAGAGCTGGCCGGTTTCCACCGGGGCCGGGCCGGGGCCGGGCGGGGCCGGCGGAGCGGGCGGCGGTGGGATCGGCAGCGGCGGGGCGTTGGGCTGGCTGTCCTCCAGCGTCCAGGCGAGGCGGAAGCTGTCGTCGCGCGGGCCGTCGGGGACGATGAGCAGCAGGCGGCGGGCGATCAGCTCGGCCGCATAGTCCGCATCGCTCGCACCGGCTTCGCGCGGCACCTCGCGCCGCCAGACCGCTCCGGCGGGGTGCGCCATCAGGGCCGCGAGGCTCCCCGGCAGCGTGCTCGCTGACAGGCTGCCTTGCAGCAGCCGCAGCGCCGCCGCACGGCGGGCCGCGCCATCGGCGATCGGCAGCAGCACCGTGCCGCCCATGCGGTGCGCCTGGGGGACGCGGGCGTCGAAGGAGATGGCAAGACTGGCCGGGGGGCGGATCAACAGCCGCAGCGCGCCGCTGGCAATGCGTTCGGCGGCGCGCTCGATCAGCGCGACCGGCGTGTCCGGCCCGTATGGCAGGGTCTGGCCGGCCTGATGCAGGGCCATGCGCAATTCGCCCGCCAGCCCCGCCTGGTCTCGGCAGGCGCGCAGCATCTCGCGGGCGCGCCAGATTGGAACAGGCGTGGGCAGCTCCACCACCGGGCGATCCGCCAGGCCGTCGATATCGCGGTGGAACAGGCAGCATTGGAGCGACCAGATCAGCACGCTTTGCGTTCCCTCCACTGAACGGCCGCACAATGATGGCCGACTTCGTTGCGCGAGGCCAGGGTGACGGCCGGGGCGGGGCGTCACGAATGCGCTATCGCGCGGCCGCCGCGGAGGGGTGCCGGCACTTGCCCCCGCGCGCCGCCGCCCGTAATACCCGGGCATATCTGGTTCGGTGGGCCGCGTTCCCCAGGCATCCGCGCGCGGGGGCAGGGGGCAGGACACCTGGGGGTCTCATGGCATCCATCGTTGACGCGTCTGCCGTAAATTCCGCGCTGGCGGTCCAGGCGGAGATCCTCGCCCGGCCGATGACCCCCGAGCGGCGCATGGCCAACGCCATCCGCGCCTTGGCGATCGATGCGGTGGAGGCGGCGAAGTCCGGCCATCCGGGCATGCCGATGGGCATGGCCGATGCCGCGACCGCCCTGTGGACCCGCACGCTGAAGTTCGACGCCGCCGACCCGCGCTGGCCGGACCGCGACCGGTTCGTGCTGTCCGCCGGCCACGGCTCGATGCTGCTGTATGCGCTGCTGCACCTGACCGGCCATGCCGGCATGGAGATCGACGTGCTGCGCCGGTTCCGCCAGCTGCATTCCGCGGCGGCGGGGCATCCGGAATACGGCGAGCATCCGGGCATCGAGACGACGACCGGCCCGCTCGGCCAGGGTCTGGCGACCGGCGTCGGCATGGCGCTGGCCGAACGGATGATGGCGGCCCGCTTCGGCCGCTCGCTGGTCGATCACCGCACCTGGGTGATCGCCGGCGACGGCTGCCTGATGGAGGGGGTGAGCCACGAGGCGATCGGGCTGGCCGGGCATCTGCGGCTGGAGAAGCTGGTGGTGCTGTGGGACGACAATTCGATCTCGATCGACGGGGCGACCAGCCTTTCGACCAGCGAGGACCAGCTGCGCCGCTTTGCCGCGGCCGGATGGGCGGTGCGGCGGGTGGACGGGCACGACCCGGTGGCGCTGCACGCCGCCTTGCAGGCGGCGACGCGGGCGAAGAAGCCGACGCTGATCGCCTGCAAGACCATCATCGGCCTGGGCGCGCCGAGCAAGGCCGGGACGGCCGGGGTGCACGGCGCCCCGCTCGGCGCCGCCGAGGCGGCGGCGGCGAAGGCGGCGTTGGGGTGGGATGCCGCGCCCTTCACCATCCCCGAGGACGTCGCCGCCCCCTGGCAGGCGGCCGGTGCGCGCGGGTCCAGCGCCCGGCGCGGCTGGCTGAAGCGCCTCGCCCGCCACCCGATGCGCGAGGCGTTCGAGCGCGCGATCGCCGGCCGCCTGCCGGAGAGCTTCCACGAGGCGATGGCCAGCCTGAAGGCCGGCTT
>CAMCJI010000338.1 GCA_945874805.1 Asaia bogorensis
GGCGCGCAGTGCGTTGAGGTAGCCGACGGGGAGGTCGAGGACGCCGCCGCTGGACAGGATCGGCTCGGCGATGAAGCAGGCGAGGTTGCCGGTGCATTGCGCGTCGAGCATGGCGAAGCCGTCGTCCAGCTCCTGCTGCCACGTGACGCCGGGGAAGCGGGGGCGGAAGGTGTTGGGGGCGTGGATGGCGTAATTGCCGGGGGCGAGCGGGCCGATGCCGCGGCGGCCGGCCTTGTAGGTGGCGCCGGCGGCGGCCCCGGTCATGCCGTGCCAGGACTGGGCGAAGGCTGCGACCTCCCACTTGCCGGTGACGAGCTTGGCGAGGCGGATGGCGGCCTCGTTCGCCTCGCCGCCGGTGGAGAGCAGCATCGAGCGGGGGAGGTCAGGGACGAGGCGGGCGAGGGCCTCGGCGAGATCGACCACCGGGGCGGAGAGCATGGAGGAGAAAAGGTGGTCCAGCTTGCCCACCTGCTCGCGCACGGTGGCGACGATTTCGGGGTGGGAGTGGCCGAGGATGGCGCTCATCTGGCCGGAGGTGAAGTCGAGCACCTGTTTGCCGTGGGCGTCGTAGAGGAAGGCGCCCTCGGCGCGGACGGGCACGTAGGGCACGAAATCGCCGCCGTATTTGAGGGTGTAGCGACGGGCGCGGGTCCAGAAGGCGGCGTCTTCGGGGGCGTCGTTCATGAGGGGCCTCGGCTTGTGCGATCGGGTCGGTCGGGACAGAGTGTGGCACGCAAGCCGCTGGGAGTGACAGGACCGATGACCGATCTATCGGCGCTTTTTGCGCGTGCGGGGGCCAATGACCTCGATTGGGAATACCCGCCGCTGCCGGGGCGCAAGATCGTGCTGCGCTCGGCGCGGCCGAAGAACTGCACGGCGGATACGCCGGTGCTGTTTGTGCATCACGGGGTGAACCGCAACGGCGACGATTACCGCGATTTCTGGCTGCCGCTGGTGGATGAGGCGGATGTGCTGGTGATCGCGCCCACCTTCCCCAATGAGGGCTTTCCCGGCGCCGGCTGGTACAATTTCGGCAACCGGACGAACGAGCAGGGCGAGGCCAATCCGCCGGATGCCTGGACCTACAACGTCGATGGCGCGGTGTTCGCGGCCCTGCGCGGCCAGGGGCTCACCCGGCGGGAGAGCTATGGCGTGTGGGGGCATTCGGCCGGCGGGCAGTTCGTCCACCGGATGATCAGCCTGGGCTTCACCGAGGGGGTGGCCGCGGCGGTGACAGCGAATGCCGGCACCTATGCCTTCCCGGCGCTGGACGCCGGTTTCCCCTTCGGCCTCGGCGGCACCGGGCTGGACGATGCGGGGCTGGCACGGCTGCTGCGGTTCCGGCTGACGGTGATGGCCGGGACGATGGATATCGACGCGACCTCGGCGCATTTCCCCAAGGATGCCGCGGCGATGGCGCAGGGCGGCACCCGTTACGAGCGCGCCCACCGCTACATCGCCGCCGCCCGCGCCCAGGCGGCGCGGCTGGGCGTGCAGTGCGCCTGGACGATCGTCGATGTCGCCGGCGTCGATCACGATGGCCGCCGCATGTCCGCCGCCGCGGCGCCCATTCTGTCTGCTGCTTTGCATCCGTAAGGACGAAACCCATGGAAAACACCGCACCCATCTGGCGCCATGTCGATGCCCATCGCGAGGACTTCATCAAGCTCGCCGACACGATCTGGGACAATCCCGAAATCGCCTATGACGAATACACGTCGGTGGCCGAACATACGCAGGTGCTGGAGGCGAAGGGGTTTCGCGTGACCACCGGGCTTGCCGGCATCCCGACGGCGGTGATGGGCGAGGCGGGCGAGGACGGGCCGGTGATCGCCATTCTCGGGGAATACGACGCGCTGCCGGGCCTGAGCCAGGAGGCCGGCATCGCCGAGCACAAGCCGCTGCCTGGCAATGGGATGGGGCATGGGTGCGGGCATAATCTGCTCGGCTCGGCGGCACTGCTCGCCGCGACTGCGGTGAAGGACTGGCTGGCGGAAAACGGCATCAAGGGCCGTGTGCGCTACTACGGCTGCCCGGCGGAGGAAGGCGGGGCCGCCAAGAGCTTCATGGTGCGCGAGGGCGCGTTCAAGGATGTCGATATCGCCATCTCCTGGCATCCCGCCGCCTTCTCCGGCGTCAATGACGGGATGTCGCTGGCGAATACGCGGATCGATTTCAGCTTCAGCGGACGGGCTTCGCATGCGGCCGCGGCGCCGCATCTCGGGCGGTCGGCGCTGGATGCCGTCGAGCTGATGAATGTCGGCGTGAACTATATGCGCGAGCACATGCCGTCGGACGCGCGGATCCACTATGCGGTGCTGGATACCGGCGGCGTGGCGCCGAACGTGGTGCAGGCCTCCGCCAAGGTGCGCTACGCCATCCGCGCGCGGCATCTGCCGGAGCTTTGGCCGCTGATCGAGCGGGTGAAGAAAGTCGCGCAGGGGGCGGCGCTGATGACGGAGACGACGGTGACGTTCAAGACGATCTCGGCCGTGTCGAACCTGCTCGGCAACACGCCGTTGGAGGAGGCGATGTATCGCGCCTTCGAGCGGCTGGGGCCGCCGCAGTTCGATGACGCCGACCGCGAGTATGCGCGGCAGATCCAGGCGACGCTGAGCAAGGAGGACATCTCGTCCGCCTTCCGCCGGGTTGGCCTGCCGATCGACAGCGATCCGCTATGCCACCAGATCGTGCCGCTGGACGCCAAGGGCGCGCCGATGATGGGCAGCACGGACGTGGGCGACGTGAGCTGGGTGGTGCCGACCGTGCAGGCGCGCGGGGCGACCTATGCGATCGGCACGCCGGGCCATTCCTGGCAGCTCACCGCCCAGGGCAAGAGCGGCATCGCCCACAAGGGCATGATCCACGTGGCCAAGATCATGGCGGCTACCGCCGTGGAGGCGCTGGAGAACCCGGCGCTCGTGGCGCAGGCGAAGGCGGACTACAAGGCGCGGACGGACATCAACCCCTATGTCTGCCCGCTGCCGACGGATGTGATGCCGCCGATCAAGCCGCGCGTTCCGGCGTAGCGCTCACCAGCAGCAGGGCGGAGCTGAACGGCTCGGGCAGGCTGACCCGCACACCGTCGGGCAGTAGCTCCGCGTGCTGCCCGGCGAGGTCGTGCGGGCCGGGCAGCAGCCCTGGCAGCGCGAAATCCTGCTCGGCCGGCCCATCCGCGAGACGGAAGGCGAACAGCGCGCCCTCCCCGCCATCCTTGGCGACATACCAGATGGCCGCCCAGCCGCCTTGGCCGTCCAACGGCGGGGCGGCGGTGAGCTGGTGCATGTCGCCGTGGTGCACCAGGGCGCGGAGGCGGCTGCGATACAGCGCGACATGCGCGGCGGCGATGGCGAGGTCGTCCGCGCCCCAGCCCTCGATAGGCGCGCTGATGCCGAAGCTGCCGAGCATCGCCACCCGCAGGCGGAAGGCGAGGTCGCCGCGGCGGTCGATGCCGTCCACGCCGGAATAGGCGCGCGGCGGCCAGTCCACGAGCCAGTCGTTGCAGCAGATGGCGGGGTGGGCGCGCTGCATGCCGAAATGGATCGCGAGCTTGGCCACCGCCTGCGGCTGGTCGCTCAGCCAGTTGGTATGCGCCCGCGCCAGGATCGCCGCGTCCATGCGCCCGCCGCCGCTGGCGCACATCTCGAGGATCATGTGCGGGAAGCGGGCGCGTAGCGCGTCCTGCAGCCGGTAGAGGCCCTGGATATGCGCCACCATCGGGTCCTGCCCGGCGAGGCTCTCCGGCAGGCCGGGCGCCCAGCCGCCGGCGCCGAGGTCCGCATTGAAATCCCACTTGAGCCAGGCCGCCCCGGTCTGTTCCAGCAGATCGGTGAGCATCGCCAGGGCATGGGCCCAGGCCGCCGGCACGCCGAGATGCAGCACCGCCCGGCGGCCCGGCGCGGGGGCGTGGCCGTCGATATGGTGCAGCCAGTCGGGGTGCTCGGCGCGCAGCCGTGCGCCGGGGCCGACGGCTTCCGGCTCGCACCAGATGCCCAGCCCCATCCCGGCGGCCGCACAGGCCGCGCGGATCGGCGCCAGCCCGGTAGGGAAGCGGCGGGGATCGACCAGCCAGTCGCCCGTGCGGGTGTACCAGTCGGCCGCGGGGTCGTGCGCGTGGGTGGTGTACCAGCCGGCGTCGATGACGAAGACCTCGCAGCCCAGCGCCGCGGCACCGGCCACAAGCGGCAGCAGCCGGGCCTCGCTGACGTCCTCATCGCAGGCGTACCAGGTGTTGAACTGCACCGGCACCGGCCGCTGCGGGTCCGGCCGGCGGGCGCGGCGCCAGTCGTGCAGGCGCATC
>CAMCJI010000339.1 GCA_945874805.1 Asaia bogorensis
AGAGGCTGACCAGGAAGATCGCGAACTGCACGGGGGCAAGGATCCCCTGCACCAGCGTCCAGGGCGACTCGTCACGGCGGCGGCGTTCTTCCGGGGTGTAGAGCGACGGGGGTTCGCCAGCCCGGTGATGGGCGCCCGGCCGGCCGGCGGCGCCCGCCCAGGGGCAGCAGTCCAGGCCGTTTACCAGCCGCCCAAACATGTCAGTTGTAAACATGGCTTGACACCGTCCGGTCCGGGTGATGGGGTTTTGCCTCAGGAACAAACGCGGCCGGCGGCTGCGTTTGCGGCAAATTCGATCGACCGACGGACCGGGGTATAAAGGCAGCGTTGGCTTGGCCTTGCCTGACGAGACACTCGTTCATCCCGCCCCCCTGTTCGCCTTTGGCTTATGGCGTCTAGCGCCGATAGATTGAGGCTAGGGCGCTTGGGTCGGGAGTGTCAAGCAGACAGTACGTCAATTGAACTTGACATATTGTTCGGGGTGGATTGGACTGTGGGGGAACAGCAATCGTGGCCCAACGCATGTCTGGACAGGTCTTCAATCTGACAGGCGGGGGGGGGCGCAACCGCTGGCAACCTGCGGACAATTCCTCGGCAAGCCTTGACTCCCTGGCAGGAAAGCTTGATCCAGCGCGGGTCGGCAGCCGCATCAGACGGCTGGAGCTTTTATCTCGCGTCATTGAAGTCCAGGTGATCCCAAGGCTCGTCACTGTATTGGAAGTTGGTGACATGTGCGCGGCCCCGACTGTCAACCCAAGTGGACAATCGCACGATTCCCGCGAAGTAGTGGAACTCGCGTCGCTGGTGATGGGATGCGACATCGACGCCGCGTGCGTCTTTGTTGAGGAGATGCAGGCCCAGGGCGTTTCGCTCGATTCGCTCTATCTCGACCTGCTGACACCGACCGCCAGGCGGCTTGGTGCGCTCTGGACGGCAGACATCTGCGATTTCACCCAGGTGACGACTGGCCTGTGGCGGCTGCAGCGGCTGATGCATGAGTTGAGCCCCGCCTTCCAGTTGCAGATGGACCGGCGGGCGCATGGGCGCTGGGCGCTGCTGACCACGGTGCCAGGCGACCAGCACAGCTTCGGCCTTTCAATGGTCGGCGAGTTCTTCCGGCGCGAAGGCTGGAATGTTCGCGGCGGGCCGCTCGAATCGATGGCCGAGCTGTCGCGCACGGTGCGCAGCGACTGGTTTGCACTGGCGGGCATCTCGGCCGGGTCGGAGGGGATGCTAGATGGCGTTGCCGCCTGCGTCCGCGCGATCCGGAGTTCGACATGCAATCCGAACATCAAGATCCTGGTGGGCGGGCCGATCTTCCTCGAACGGCCGGAGCTGGTGAGCCGTGTCGGCGCCGATGCGACGGCGCAGGACGGGCAGGAAGCGGTAAGGCTTGCCGATGCGATGCTGGCAGAGGAGACGCCACATGGCTGAGGAAAAACCCCCGGGCAAGGATGCCGCTGACCGCGCCCCGGGCGGGCGCCCCTGGCTGCAACGGATATCCACGGCCGTGCAGTCCTTCCAGACCCCGCGCGACTCCTTCAGCCAGCTGGATGCCGATACCGCCGCGACCCTGATCGCCGCGGCGGCTGACCTCTCGCTGATCATCGACGAAGCCGGGGTCATCCGGGATGTGGCAGCGAGCAACGAAAGCCTCGTGCAGGAACTCGGCGGCATTGCCGGATGGGTCGGGCAGGCCTGGGTTGATATCGTGGCACTGGATAGCCGGCCGAAGATCCCGGCGATGCTCGACCAGTCGACGCGCGGGGCCGGGCGGTGGCGCCATATCAACCATGCGGTGAGCAACACGGAGTCCGTGCCGGTACTCTATACTGTGGTGCCGATCGGCGGGGCTGGGCGGACGGTGGCCTTCGGGCGCGACCTGCGGCCGATGTCGGTGCTGCAACAGCGGCTGATCGACGCGCAGCAGGCGATGGAGCGCGACTATTCCCGCCTGCGGCAGATGGAAACCCGCCATCGCCTGCTGTTCGACATGTCCTCCGACGCGGTGCTGGTGGTGGATGCCACCACGCAGAAAGTGGTGGAGGCGAATCGCTCGGCTTTGCAGATGCTCGGCCAGCCGGCGCGCAAGGTGGTGGGCCGGTTGTTCGGCGATATCCTCGGCACCGAGGCGGCCGGCGGCGGCCAGGCGGTCCTTAACGGCGTACGCACCACAGGGCGGGCTGCCGATGTGCCCGCGGTGCTGGCGCGCAACGGGCAGGAGGTGATCGTCTCCGCCTCGCTGTTCCGGCAGGACGAGGCGTCGCTGTTCCTGGTCAGCCTGTCCCCGATGCCCTCCACCGTCAGCCCGTCCGAGGCGCGGACGCGCGACCAGTTCCTCAAGGTGGTTGAAAGCGCGCCGGACGGCTTCGTGGTCAGCGACCATGAGGGCCGGATCATCGCGGCCAACGCGGCCTTCCTCGAACTCGCAGAAATGCAGAGCGAGGACCAGGTGCGCGGCGAGATGCTGGAGCGCTGGCTCGGCCGGCCCGGCGTGGATTTCGAGGTGCTGGTTGCCAATCTGCGCCAGCGCGGCTCGGTGAAGCTGTTCGCGACCGTCATGCACGGCCAGCAGGGCCTGGGCACCGAAGTGGAGGTCTCGGCCGTGGCCGTGACCAACAGCGGCCGCCCGTGTTTCGGCTTCGCCATCCGCAACGTCGCGCGCCGGCTGGTGGCCGAAACCCATACCGACCGGGCGATGCCGCGCTCGGTGGACCAGCTGACGCAGCTGATCGGCCGGGTCTCGCTGAAGGAAGTGGTGCGGGAAGCGACCGACGTCATCGAGCGGCTGTGCATCGAGACGGCGCTGGAGATGACCGGGGACAACCGTGCATCCGCCGCCGAGATGCTGCAGCTCAGCCGACAGAGCCTCTACGTGAAGCTGCGCCGCTACGGCATCGGCGATCTGAGCGTGCCGGAAGGGCACTGACGCCGTGTCCGTGCAGATTTCCCACATACAGCCCGCGCGGCTTCCGCCACTGGCGACCTGCGTCGAACTGCTGAAGCCGATCACGTGGTTCCCGCCGATGTGGGCCTATGGCTGCGGCGTGGTCTCCTCGGGTGCGGATGTGCTGCAGAACTGGGGGCTGGTGGCTGTGGGCGTGGTGCTGTGTGGCCCGCTGGTTTGCGGCACGAGCCAGGCGGTGAACGACTGGTACGACCGGCATGTCGATGCGATCAATGAGCCGCAGCGGCCGATCCCTTCCGGGCGGATTCCGGGCAAGTGGGGGCTGTATATCGCGATCGGCTGGACGGCGGTGTCGCTGCTGGTGGCCACCATGCTCGGCCCTTGGGGGTTTGCCGCGACGGTGCTGGGGCTGCTGCTCGCCTGGCTCTACAGCGCGCCGCCGGTGCGGCTGAAGATGAACGGCTGGTGGGGCAATGCCGCCTGCGGCGCCTGCTATGAGGGCCTACCCTGGGTGACCGGGGCAGCGGTGCTAACGGCGGCAGCGCCGGACTGGAAGGTGCTGGCGGTGGCCGGGCTCTACAGCCTCGGCGCGCACGGCATCATGACCCTGAACGATTTCAAGGCGATCGACGGCGACCGAGCGATGGGCATTCGCAGCCTGCCGGCCGCCCTCGGCCCCGACCTCGCCTGCCGCGTTGCCGCCGGGTTCATGACGCATTCGCAGATCGCCGTGATCGGGCTGCTGCTCGTCTGGGGGCATGCCTATCACGCCGCCGCCGTTGCCATCCTGTTGGCGCTGCAGATCGGCATGATGACGCGACTGGGGCGTGACCCGATCCGGCACGCGCTGTGGTACAGCGGGTTCGGCGTGCCGCTGTTCGTGATCGGCATGCTGATCACCGCGTTTGCGATCGCGCCATGAGCGGGGCCGCCACCATCGGCTGGTTCGGCATTTTCCGCCTGGGGCTGGTGCAGGCCTCGCTCGGTGCGATTGTCGTGCTGACCACATCGACGATGAACCGGGTGATGGTGATTGAGCTGGCGTTGCCGGCGGTGCTTCCGGGCGTGCTGGTGGGGCTGCATTATCTGGTGCAGATCCTGCGGCCGCGGATGGGCTATGGCTCGGATGTCGGCGGGCGGCGGGTGCCGTGGATTGTCGGCGGGATGGCGGTGCTGGTCGCCGGTGGGGTGCTGGCGGCCGTGGCCACCGCGCTGATGGCGGAGATGCTGGCCGCTGGTATCGCACTGGCGTTGCTGGCTTTTTTGATGATCGGCGCGGGTGTGGGCGCGAGCGGCACGTCGCTGCTAGTGCTGCTGGCCGGGCGCGTGGAGCCGCGGCGCCGGGCGGCGGCCGCGACGATCGTGTGGCTGATGATGATCGCCGGCAT
>CAMCJI010000340.1 GCA_945874805.1 Asaia bogorensis
GATCCGCCTGGAAATCCGCCGCATCGGCCAGATCAAGGACCGCGAGGAGGTGGTGGGCAACCAGACCCGGGTGAAGGTGGTGAAGAACAAGCTCGCCCCGCCGTTCCGCCAGGTCGAGTTCGACATCATGTACGGCGAGGGCATCAGCAAGGTCGGCGAGCTGATCGATCTCGGCGTGAAGGCCGGCGTGGTGGAGAAGTCCGGCGCCTGGTTCAGCTGCGACAGCACCCGCATCGGCCAGGGCCGCGAAAACGCCAAGCAGTTCCTGCGCGACCACCCCGACATGGCGGCCAGCATCGAAAAGCGCGTGCGCGACCAGGCCGGCGTGGTGACCAACATGATGATGGGCTCCCCCGAGCCCGACGACGCCGACGCCGCCGAGTAGCGCCGTGCAGACCCCGCGGGCGATCGCCGGCGATCTGCTGGCGCTCGCCGGGTTGCCGCCGGAGCTGACCGGCTGGCTCGACCTGACGGGGGAGGAGCCGGCGCTGCCCTCCTCCTTCCGGGTGGGGGCGGCCGCCCAGGCGACAATCGCGGCGGCGGGGCTGGCGGCAGCCGCCATCTGGCGCCTGCGCACCGGCACCGCCCAGCGCGTGGCGGTGGACATGCGCCACGCCGCCACCGAGTTCCGCAGCGAGCGGCATCTGCGCCTCGACGGCGCGGCACCGCCCGACCCCTGGGACTCCATCGCGGGGCTGTACCGCACCGCCGACGGCTGGGTGCGGCTGCATACCAACTTCGCGCATCATCGGGATGGCATCCTCGCCCTGCTCGGCTGCGATAACAGCCGCGAGGCCGTCGCCGCCGCCCTGTCGCGCCGCGCGGCGGTGGCGTTCGAAAGCGAGGCGACCGCCGCCGGCATGTGCGTCGCCGCCCTGCGCAGCTTCGCCGAGTGGGACGCGCATCCCCATGCCGCCGCCCTGCGCGGCCGTCCGCCGGTCACGGTGGAACGCATCGGCCCGGCCGCCCCCGTCGCGTTCGCCGCCAACCCCACCCGCCCGCTTTCCGGCGTGCGCGTGCTCGACCTCACCCGCGTCATCGCCGGCCCCGTCGGCGCGCGCACGCTGGCCGCGCACGGCGCCGAGGTGCTGCACATCACCAGCCCGCATCTGCCGAACATCGCCACGCTGGTCGCCGACACCGGCCGCGGCAAGCGCACGGCCCAGCTCGACCTGCGCAACCTGCCGGGCCAGCGCCGCCTGCACGACCTGGCGGCAGGCGCGGATGTGTTCCTGCAATCCTACCGTCTCGGCGCGCTGGCCGCACACGGTTTCGGGGCGAACGCGCTGGCGGCACTTCACCCCGGCATCGTCGTGGCCAGCCTGGATGCCTATGGCGAAACCGGCCCCTGGGCAGGCAAGCGCGGCTTCGACAGCCTCGTGCAGACCGCCACCGGCTTCAATGCGGCCGAGGCGGAGGCCGCTGGCGAGGCGACGCCGAAGGTGATGCCGGCGCAGGCGCTCGACCATGCCTCGGGCTTCCTGCTCGCCTTGGGCATCTGCGCCGCCCTGCATCGCCGCGCCACTGAAGGCGGCAGCTGGCGCGTGGCCGTGTCGCTCGCTGGCACCGGGCAGTGGCTGCGCGGCCTCGGCCGTCTGCCCGGCGGCTTCGCCGCCCCGGACCCGAAACAGGCCGAGATCGCTGACCTGCGGGAGGAGATGCCGAGTTCCTTCGGCCGCATCACCGCCGTCCGCCACGCCGCCATCCTGTCGGCAACCCCGGTTCCCGCCGGCCTCGCACCCATGCGCCTGGACGGAGGCAGCCCCGCTTGGTCGTGACAGGCCGAAAGCCTTGGGCTAGACCCAACGCCCCTCTCTGCCCACGGACCCCGACATGACCAGCAGCAACGACATCCGCGCGACCTTCCTCGACTACTTCGCCCGCCACGGACACACGGTGGTGGAGAGCAGCCCGCTGGTGCCGCGCAACGACCCCACGCTGATGTTCGCCAATTCCGGCATGGTGCAGTTCAAGAACGTCTTCACCGGCAACGAGAAGCGCGCCTACAGCCGCGCCGCCAGTGCGCAGAAATGCGTGCGCGCCGGCGGCAAGCACAACGACCTCGACAACGTCGGCTACACCGCGCGCCACCATACGTTCTTCGAGATGCTCGGCAATTTTTCCTTTGGCGACTACTTTAAGGAACAGGCGATCTACTACGCCTGGAACCTGCTGACGCATGACTTCGCCCTGCCGAAGGACCGCCTGCTCGTCACCGTCTATGCCGAGGACGAAGCCGCCGCCGCCCTATGGCGCAAGATTGCCGGCCTGCCGGACAGCCGGATCATCCGCATCCCCACCTCCGACAATTTCTGGCGCATGGGCGACACCGGCCCCTGCGGCCCCTGCTCGGAGATTTTCTTCGACCACGGCCCGGGAATCCCCGGCGGCCCCCCCGGCAGCCCCGACGAGGACGGCGACCGCTTCATCGAAATCTGGAACAACGTCTTCATGCAGTATGAGGAGGGGCCGCCCGGCACCCGCGTCCCCCTCCCGCGCCCCTCGATCGACACCGGCATGGGCCTCGAGCGCTTCGCCGCCATCCTGCAGGGCAAGCACGACAACTACGACACCGACACCCTGCGCGCCCTCATCCTCGCCAGCGCCGAGGCCACCGGTCAGGAGCCCGACGGCCCCTTCCGCACCAGCCACCGCGTCGTCGCCGACCACCTGCGCACCGCCGTCTTCCTGCTGGCCGAGGGCGTCATGCCCTCCAACGAGGGCCGCGGCTACGTGCTCCGCCGGATCATGCGCCGCGCCATGCGCCACGCCCACATGATGGGCGCGCGCGAGCCGCTGATGCACCGCCTCGTCCCCGCCCTGGTCCGCCAAATGGGCGGCGCCTATCCCGAAATCGCCCGCGGCGAATCGCTGGCCGCCGAAACCCTCCGCCTGGAGGAGACCCGCTTCAAGGCCATGCTCGACCGCGGCCTCGGCCTGCTGGCCGAGGAGACCGGCCGCCTGGGCGACGGCCAGGCACTCGCCGGCGACGTCGCCTTCAAGCTCTACGACACCTTCGGCTTCCCGCTGGACCTCACCCAGGACGCCCTGCGCGAACAGGGCCGCCAGGTCGATATCGAGGGCTTCAACGCCGCCATGGCCGAACAGCGCCGCCGCGCCCGCGCCGCCTGGTCCGGCAGCGGCGAGGCCGCCACCGAGCATGTCTGGTTCGAGGTGCGCGAGAAGCTCGGCACTTCCGAGTTCCTCGGCTACAACACCGAATCGGCCGAAGCCGAGATCACCGCCCTGATCGTCGGCGGACACCCCGTCCCCATCGCCGAGACCGGCGCCGAAGTCGCCGTCATCCTCAACCAGACGCCGTTCTACGCCGAATCCGGCGGCCAGGTCGGCGACACCGGCACCATCACCGCGGCCGGCCTGCGCATCGCCATCACCGACACCCAGAAGAAACTCGGCGACGTCTTCGCCCATATCGGCCGCGTGGTCGAAGGCACCGCGGAGGTCGGCAAGCCCGTCGTCGCCGTGGTCGATCACGCCCGCCGCAGCGCCATCCGTGCCCACCATTCCGCTACTCACCTGCTGCATGAGGCCCTGCGCCAGCGCATGGGCACCCATGTGCAGCAGAAGGGCAGCCTGAACGCCCCCGACCGCCTGCGCTTCGACGTCTCCCAGCCCACCCCCATCGGCCGCGACGACCTCGCCTGGGTCGAGGCCGAGGTGAACGCCCGCATCCGCGGCAACTCCCCCGTCACCACCCGCCTGATGTCCCCCGAAGCCGCCGTGGCCGAAGGCGCCATGGCCCTCTTCGGCGAAAAATACGGCGAGGAGGTCCGCGTCGTCTCGATGGGCGGCACCGGCGAAGGCCGCCCCGCCTGGTCGATCGAGCTCTGCGGCGGCACCCATGTCGCCCGCACCGGCGATATCGGCCTGTTCCGCATCGTCGCCGAAAGTGCCGTCTCCGCCGGCGTCCGCCGCGTGGAGGCCGTCACCGGCGAATCCGCCCTCGCCGTCCTCGCCGAAAACGACCGCCGCATGGCCGAGGTCGCCGAAGCCCTGAAGGCCGCCCCCGCCGAGGTCCCAGCCCGAGTCGCCGCCCTGGTCGAGGAGCGCCGCCGCCTCGAACGCCTTGTCGGCGAATTGCAGCGCAAGCTCGCCACCGGCGGCAGTGCCGCGGCGGCCGAGCAGATCGGCGCGGTCACCCTCGCCGCCCGCAATCTCGGCGACGTGCCGGCCCGCGACCTCAAGGGCATCGCCGAAGCGATCCTGGCACAGCAGGAAGGCGGCGTCGTCGCCCTGGTCTCCACCGCCGAGGGCAAGGCGAGC
>CAMCJI010000341.1 GCA_945874805.1 Asaia bogorensis
ATGAATCCTATCGACCCGTGATCTGGGAATCCCCTGATTTCAAGCCGTCTCCGCGACGAAGTGGCCCGACTTACGCAACAGGTCTATTTTAGACAAAATCGCATGCTGGTATGGAAGCAGATGCCGGGCGTGAAAAACTAATTCCGAAATAAGTTCGTGGAATTCTTTTATTGTCCGGCTCTCAAATAAATTTTCAAAAAGTTGCAAAAGAACGTCTGCGCCATATCCCTCCAATGCGCGTGATGAAACATACATTTTCTGTTCCTCATGCCATTCGCTATTCGTGAAAGGATATTCTTGTTCCATTTCCAAAATCCCGTTTGTCGAATGGTCATTCACACAGGCATCACGCCGCGCAATGCCCCGCCCAAGCGTCCATCAACGGCACGCGCCGGTCAAACAGGTCACTCCGGCGGTAGGCCGAGCTGACCTTGTTGGCGACCTCATGCGCCAGCACCCGTTCGGCGGCCTCACGATCCTCGGGGCGGGTATCATCAATCCAGGTCGAAAAGGTTGCCCTGAGGCCGTGCGGCACGGCCTCTCGACCATCCGGATCACGCCAAGGCGCCAGCGTATTCTCAGGGCGGTCGGCGTTCATGCGCCGCATTACCGCACTCAACGCCATGTCAGAAAGTGGCGTCGCCGGCTTGCGCGACGGGAAGATCAGGCCATCCCTCATGGGGGGCACCAGCTTCCCAAGTTGCTCCACCCGGGCACTTGCCCCCGTCACCATCGTGTATGCCGTCGCCAGGGCCGCTAGCGCGTTGCCGGACAGTGGCACGCGGTGTGGTTGGACGTCGGCGGATCGCTTGCCCTTCATGTTTTCGCCCGGGATCGTTAACGTCGGAACGCTGTCGAACGACAGCCACGACCACCTTGCGTCTCGCACCTCATTCGACCGAAGAGCGGTCAGCGCTAGGAACCGCAGCGCCTGGGGCGCTAAACCGGGCATTGCGCCCAGTGCCTCCATAAACGCCGGCATCTTGGCCCAGGGCAGGGCCGGTTGCTTCCGACCACCTCTCAGCGCCGGCAAGCCGGCGTATCGTAACATCCGAAGGTCGGTGACGTTATCGTTAGCACGCCACCCATTGGCGGCCGCAAAGCGTAAAACAGCGCCGATCCGACGGAGCACCTTACGGGCCGTGGCCGGCTTTGCGGCCCAAACATCGCCCACCGCGGCCATCACCGCGTTGCGGTCGATGGCGTCGACCGGCATGTCGCCAATAGTGGGGAACGCATAATCCCGCAGCGAATTACGCCACATGTCTGCCGTCCGCGGGTTCTTCCAGCCGGGCGCCTCAGCTGAAATGCAAACCTCGGCCACGGCCCTGAATGTGCGTTCGCTGGCCTGCTGCTTCGCGTGCTGGGTGGCTTTGCGCAGCCGTTCGACCTCGGCCCGATGCTCGACCGGATCCGTCCCTGACTGGGCTTGCCGCAGCGCCTCGGTCGCTTTCGCCCGTGCCGCTGCGAGCGACACGACAGGGTACCCGCCAAGGCCGAGGTCGCGGCGCTTACCGTTGGTCGTAGTGCGACAGAGCCACGCCTTGGACCCGGTTGGGCGCACCTCGAGAAGCAGACCCGCGCCGTCTGACACTCGATACGTCGCCTCCCGCGGCTTGAGGGCGTCGATGGTCTTGATGTCGAGGGTCTTGCCGGCGCGCTTGGCCACGGGGAGGCTCCATGTGGATATGAGAAACCCCACAATATACCCCACAATCAGCTTGCGCTAGCCTGCATCATGGTGCATCGGCATGCTTCACTAGAAGCGCCTAATTCATTGTTTCAAAGGACATATTGAACCTACCTGCACCCACCTGACACATATATTTGGCGTCCCTACGGGATACCAGCGCTTTTTCTCTACGGCTTCGCAAAATCCTCCCACAGCGCCAGGCCGACCTCGCCCATGGCGGTGGCGATGCCGTGGTCGGCTTCCACCAGTTGGCGGGAGTTGCCGTGCGGCATGTCGGTGGTGTCCAGGGTGAACAGGGCGAAGGCGATGGTGTCGCCCTCGCCGCGGCGGATCAGGCCGCAGTCGTTGCGCAGGCCGCGCAGCGAGCCGGTTTTGCTGGCCGCACAGCCCTGGGGCAGGAAGCGTGGCACCCGGTTCTGGAAATGCTGGTTGGACATGATGGCGATCATGTCCGCGCAGTCCTCAGGCGTGCCGGCCTCGTTCTGCCAGATCAGCGCGTTCAGGCGGGCGAGATCGGCGGCGGTGGCGGTGTTGGTGCTGGCGTCGCGCGCATAGGCCGCACCGTCGAACGGCATGGCGGCGGCCTTGCTGGCGGCTTTGATGCTGGCATAGGTCTGCGGCGTGTCCATCCCCAGCGCCCAGGCTTGGCGGAACAGGCCGACGCAGGGGACGGGCACGTGGATGCCGGCGAGGCCGAGCTTGCGCATCCGGGCGGTGACGTTCTCCGCACCCACGAGGTCCACCAGGATGTCGGTGGCGGTGTTGTCGCTGATGATGATCATCAGCATCGCGAGGTCGCGGATGGTGGGGTTGAGGCCGGCGGCCAGGGTCTGGATCACGCCGGAGCCGATGGTGCGGTGGCGCTCCTCGAAGGTGATGCGGTCGGTGATGGCGAAGCGGCCGGCGCGGGCCTGGGCATAGACCTCGACCATCACCGGCACCTTGAAGGTGCTGGCGGTGGGGAACAGGGCGTCGGCATTCAGGCCGATCTCCTGGCCGCTTTCGACGGCGATGGCGGCAAAGCCGAATTCCACGCCGCTTGCATCCAGAATGCCGGCAATCCGCCCCAGCGCATCGGCCATCTCTGCTCTCCCTCGGTTTGTGGCTGCATCACATCCGATCGCGGGCGTGTTGCCCAGCCCCTCGGCCCGCGCCTAGGCTTGGTTTGACATATCTCGGGGGGATGCAGCCGTGAATACCGACCAGCCGTTGTTTGACCGGGCCGATTTCCGCATCCCCGATGGGGTCGCGCATGTGTGCGCCGGGGGCGAGCCGCCGTTCCTGTTCGCGCATGACGCGGCGCTGCTGCAATACGCCATCGACAAGTCCTCCGGCATGCCGGGGCGGGATGCGATGGAGGCGCAGGTGGCGCGGGCGCAGGCGCGCATCGCCGCGCGGTGGGGGGCGGGGGCGGATGAGATCGGCTTCGTGCCGTCCGTCGCCGATGGGGTGGCGATGGTGGCGGAGAGCCTGGTGTTCCAGCCTGGCGACAATATCGTGGTGGATGCGCTGGAGTATCCCTCGATCGTGGCTCCGTTCGCGTTGCAGCGGCATCCGGCGGTGGAGATCAGGGTGGCGCGCGGCACGGCGGTGGACCGGCTGGTGCCGCTGGTGGATGCGCGCACGCGGGTGATCGGGGCGAGCTGCGTGTCCTTCATGACCGGGGAGCGGTTTGACCTCGTAGGGCTGCGGGCGGCGGCGGACCGGGTGGGTGCGATGCTGGTGGTCGATTTCACCCAGGCCGCGGGATGGATGCCGATCGAGGCGGGCATCACCGATTTCGCTTTCTCCGCCTGCTACAAGTGGATGCTGGGCACGACGGGGACGGCCATCGCCTATTGGAACCGCAGTCGGCAGCCCGAGTGGGTGCCGAGCACCGCCGGGTGGAACTCCATCGCCGCGTTCGGCCGGCCGGACTGGGCGGCCCCGATCGGGGTGAAGCCGGGCGGGGCGCGGTTCACCCGCGGCAACCCGGCGCATGGGCCGGTTTACGTGCTGAATGCGGCGCTGGATTACCTCGACCGGCATGACCCGGCGTTGCTGCACCGGCATGTGTCGAGCCTGACGGCAGCGTTGATCGCGCGGTTGTCGGCAGCGGGGATACCGCTGACGACGCCGGCGGACCCGGCGCGGCATGGGGCGAATGTGTGCATGGACAGCACAGCGGCGCAGGCGATGTGCAATGAGCTGGCGGACCGCAAGATCTACGGCTGGAACGGGCATGGGCGGCTGCGGTTCAGCTTCCACGGCTATAATGCGATGGACGATGTGGAGCGGATTGCCGAGGCGATGCCGCAGATCTGGCGATAATTACGATATCGTAACAATTTGGGCGTGCGGATGGGCGTGGGGTTGGTAGGGTTTGCACCTACATCGGGCGGGATGAGGCGGCGGACTGGGTGAGGGGCGCGGCGCCGGGGCGGCACGGAGGGGTGCCGGCCGTGGGCGGCTGGGGGTGAGGCAGCGCGGGGCGCGGGCGCGGGTGTACTGGCGGCGGGGGCCGCGGGGCTGGCGGGGTGCGGCGGGCCGGGCGGTGGCGGGCCGCGGGGTGGCAGCGGGCGCGCGGGGCTG
>CAMCJI010000342.1 GCA_945874805.1 Asaia bogorensis
GATCTGCAACGTCACGCCCCCAATCCGCGCCGCCTCGGTGCGGGTTGCGCCGTCGTAGACCGCTGCGAGCGCCAGAAGGCGACGCGCCTGCGCCGCATTCTTGCTCCGTCGTGCCGCCGCGCGCAGCGCAGAAGCGTCTAAATAAGATCGAAGGGGAAGCGGCATGGCGAACCTCCGGCGTTCACCAGGCAGAGAATCAGATCAGGACCGAGCCGGGGAAGCCCCGCGAGTCACATTCTCCGGGCCTTGGTATAACCCGGCCTGGGCGACGGCGCTCGACGGGCTGGAGCCGGAGGCGACCGCGACCACGCGTGCCTTCTCCGGTCGGCTGGGCCGTGCCATTGCCACCGACTATGTCCGCGCTGCCGCGGCCGGGCCGGCGGCGGCACCCTATCCGGTGCAGCGTGGCCTGACCGCGCCGATGCGCGAGGCGGCCGCCCGCGCGGGCGACGTGCAGCGGATGCAGGCCTGGGCCGGCCAATCCGCCTGGCTTGCCCGCGCCGAGCCGGCCGATGTTCTGATCCGCCGCCTGTGGGCCCAGGCGCAGGCGCTTCTTCCCTGAGCCGCCCGGCTGCTATATTGCATCGCACCACGCCGCCCAAACGGAGTTCCCCGATGGCCTCACGCGCCCGCATCTTCCAGCAGCCCAAGACGGCGATGCAGTCCGGTGCTGCGCGTACCCATATCTGGGTCCTGGAGTTCGAACCCGCCACGCCGGCGCGGCCCGACCCGCTTATGGGCTGGATCGGCGGAGCGGACACCCAGGCCCAGGTGCGCCTGACCTTCGACAGCCGCGAGGAAGCGGTAGCCTACGCCGAACGCAACAGCCTTGCCTACGACGTCGAACTCCCGCGTAACCGCCGTATCCAGCCGAAGAACTATGCCGAGAACTTCCGCTTTGGCCGCAGCGAGAACTGGACTCACTGACGGCTGCCAGTTGTGCCCTTAGCTCAGTTGGATAGAGCAACAGCCTTCTAAGCTGTCGGTCGGTGGTTCGAATCCACCAGGGCACGCCACCCCTGCACGAAACTGTGAACGACCGGGGTTTTGTGGATAACATGTTGTTTTTGTGATGAAATATCCGGCATCGACCATACGGTGGCAGGGTATTCGCCCGGGTGGGCGTGATCTCTCTGCGTGACAGGCCTGTTCCGCTTGACCGGCGAACAGATCATCATGCCTACTCGATTGGGTTGTGAAGCTTTGTGACGCATGCCCGGCTCAGGCGCCGGATAACCGATCGGGAACGGATACCTTGCTGACGATCACGCGCCGGCAGATGGACGCCTTGAATCAGGCCAGCCTGCAGCGCTTCGAGGCGCAACTGAGCGCGCATCTGCATCTCAGCGCGCCGCGCGCCTGCGCGCTGGCCGGCGGCGGGGCGCAGGTGGATGTGATCGCGCGGCGCTGCATCCGGTCGGCGCGAAGCAGCGGATACCCGGCCTCGCGCCAGATCATGCTCTACAGCTCGCTCGTCGTCGGGCTCGGCATCGGCTTCGATCAGGACCCGCAACTGCCCTGGGCGGCCGACGGGCTGACGAATGAAGGAATCGAGGACGCCACCGAGCGTCTCGGCGCGCTCTGCGAGAGCGCCGACCGCTTCCTCGCCGAATGCCGCGGCCGCCAGGATCGCTATGCCCGGCAGGCCGCCGCCCGCCTGCGGACCCTGGCGATCGACTCCCCGCCGGACAGGCAGGACGACGATCTGGTGGATGATGCCTGCGAACTGCTCGAGGCGCTGTGGCCCGAGAGGTTCGCGGTGCAGGAGGCGGCACCGACCGCCGCGATGGTCGCCGCCAGCTTCGGGCTTGCGGCCGGCTATGGTATCGCAGGGCCGGCGGGGCGGCTCGGCTTTGCCGTCGCCAGCTTCGTGCTCGGCCACGAGTTCCATATCGATCCGCTGCATCCCTGGGCGGGCAGCATCCTCACCGACACCACGTATGCCGATGCCGCCGCGCGCGAGCGGGCGCTGCTGCGCAGCCTGCCCGAGCGTCTCGCCGACGTGCTGGATGCCGACAAGCGAGACACCGTATGAGCGACACGCCGGGCGATTCGACCGTCAAGTGCAAGGCGAAGAAGAGCAAGCCCGAGAAGAAACAGACGGTTGAGCCGAAGATCACCGTCGTCAATGCCGCCGTCTGGTTCCACGGCACAATCGAGACCAACCTGGATGAAGTCGGCGCGATCAAGCTGAAAGCGGAGAAGCGGGACGACAATCTCGGCTATTCCGGCGCCGGCAACCTCACCGCGGACAATACCCAGGTCAAATTCTTCTCCGACAAGAAGTGTAAGAAGCCGATCGACCCAGCCGCCGGGCCCGTGGCCTACAAGTTCGGCACGCTGTGTTCCGAGGTGACGATCTATTACAAGGGCGCACTTGCCGGTGCGACCGGGCTGACGCTGACCCTGGAGCCGGCTGACGATGCGCGGATTACCGTGCAGGGCCCGGCTACCGGGTCGGTGCAGGCCAAGCTGGCCAATGTCGTCACCCCGAAGCTCGAACTTGAGCACAAGCTGGTGCTGTTCAACCGCAAGCTGGACGCCAAGCAGGGCAGCGGCGAGGGCAAGATCCTCCCCAGCGCCACCTATATCGAGGCATCGGCCACCCAGACCGACGCCACCAGCCCCTTCACCAAGACCGGCAAGCTCTCCTTCGCGCCCGCCAATGTCGAGGTGTTCACCGATGCCGCCTGCACCAAGCCGTTCAACCGCGACCTGACGGCGGCCGAGCTGCTGGGAGCGCAGCCGTTCAAGCTGTGGTTGCGCGGCAAGAAGGCCGGCAAGTTCAAGGCCAAGCTGACCCTGGCCGACCCCGCCACCCCGTCGGTTCGCCGCGAGACGAACCCCACGCCCGAGCAGGAAATGGGGGTGGTTGAGCTGCTGCTGAAGCTGCACCAGCACGATATCTCCGCGCTCAAGGGCTCGTCGATGCAGGTCGATCCCGACACCGACCCGGACACGAAATACCATTCGGACCTGCTGGCCAAGAAGCTGCCGGACCAAAAGCTGATGACGGATGCCGAGAAGATCGGCGTGCCCAAGACCGGGGATGCGGAAAAGCCGGGGCGGCTGCTGCACGCCCAGGCCAATGCCGCCGTCGGTCGCGCCCGGCTGGTGATCGGCAAGATCAAGGCCGAGCACCTGCCGGCCGATACTGACGACTACGACATCGTGCTCAATGTCGGCCGCGGCGTGGCCCCGGGCGGCACCAAGCCGGAGGAGTTGCAGGGCGATCCCGCCGACGTGCCGGCCACCGGGGCGATTGCGGTCTGCGATGCGGAGTTCGATGGGGCGACGGTTGCCGCCCCCTCCTTCAAGGTGTCCCTGCTGAAGGCTGCGGAGAAGATCTTCTGGGTGGAGGGCACAACCCCCACCGATACGCCCTGCGACGTACGGCTGGATATCGGCTTCGACCGCCCGGCCGGCGGCCTGGCCAAGACGGTGAAGCGCAATGGCGACTGGGCGCGCTTCACGGTGGTGCAGATCAAGGAGATCAAGCTCGACTACAAGCCGACCGGCGGCAGCCCCGTCCAGTGGAACGCGGCCCGGAACGAATTCTACATCAACATGAAGAGCGATCCGGACGGGCGGAAGATCACCATCCAGGCGGAGCTGACCAAGAAGCTGAAGAACGTGCCGCTCTACTTCATGCTCGCCCCCGACAAGGACAACCGCAAGGACGCGGGCTGGGGGCATGCGATGCCGACCACCTGGAAGTGGAAGGACATCGCCCAGAAATTCAAGCACAAGGACAAGGACAAGCCGAAGAACTTCCTGCATCTGTCCGAGAAGACGGATGCGGACGGCAAGGCGAAGAAGGAGGGGCTGCTGCTCTCCCGCTTCGGTGGCGACCGGTTCATGCCGGCCTGCTATGTTGAACAGGACCCGCATCTGGCCAAGTATGTCGAAGGCAATGTCGGCCTGGAGAAGCGCAAGCCTTCGATGGCGGCCGACAAGATCGCGGTTTCGCGCATGTTCTGGTACCAGCTGATCGAGGTCACAGGGGTTGCCAACCCGGGGGTGGCCGGCGCGGTCGGCCAGTATGAGATGGTGAAGGCGCGGATGGAGCAGGCGGCCTCCAAGGTGGTCAACCCCGCGCCCGCCGGCTCACTAGACTTGTTGCGAAAGTCTGCGGCCTATTTCGACCACCAGTTCGTGGCACCGGGCCAATCTGTCGGGCTTTTCAGAATGGCATGAACCCCGCTTCGATGTTCACCAGCCCCGCGATGATCGACGTTTTGGTGTGATGGGTGTC
>CAMCJI010000343.1 GCA_945874805.1 Asaia bogorensis
GCGACGGGATGAGTCTGTCCGCAGCGTGCCCGAAGGCCCAACCAGTGGCTTTCGGGCATGCTGAAAATGCCTGATGTTGGCCCTAGAAACCGAAAATCGGCGCTCAGGCAGAGGATTTTCGGCCTTGAGTGGGGTTCTTCAGCAGCCTGCTAAGTCTTGGTATGAAGGGGTTCGCCCCTGCGATGACGGGGTTGAGCAACACACGGTGGCGCAACGCCCGCAGCCTGGTGAACTTCGCCATGCAGCACGTAGGCATTCCCCATCTTCCCGGGCGCGGCGGCGAGCCGCTCTCGCCTGTCTGGTCGGACCTGTTCTATCGGCTACCGACCTTCGGCATGAAAACCGGTCTGACCCGCTTTGCCAGATATTGCAGCGCCCAGGATATCCTCCCCGAAGACGTCGACGATGCGGTGATGACGACCTTCCACCGCGATATGCTGACCACCGGACTCGTCGGTAAGCCCAATGCCGTGCATCGCGCCGCCTGCCGCGTCTGGAACGAGGCCGCCGACAGCATCGCCGGATGGCCGCAACGTCGCTTGGCGATGCCCAGCTATAGCCAGACGTTCAGATTGGCATGGGACGCCTTCCCACCCTCCCTCCTGGCCGATGCCATAGCCTATATGGACCGGCCCGAAGGCATCGACCTCGAGGGGGATATGGACCTGCGGCCCCTTCGTGCGATCACGGCGGAGAAGCGCCTGACACGGCTGCGCGCCTGCGCCTCGATGCTGGTGCACGCCGGGTGGGATCCCAAAAGCCTGTGCGGCCTCGCCGACATGGTGACCGTCGAGGCGGTGAAGGCCTGCCTGAACTTCCAGATCGAACGTCAGGGCGGCAAGCGAAGCCCTGGTCTCTCCGACCTGGCCCATATGCTTCAGACCATCGCCCGCCATTGGGCCAAGGTGCCGCCGGATCATCTGGAGGCCCTGCGGACCATCTCCCGCCGGCTCAGCCCTGGACCGCGCGGCATGACCGAGAAGAACCGTAGGCGGCTTCGTCAACTAAACGACCCGAAGAACGTCCAGTCTCTGCTCAGCCTGCCGCGCACCGTCTTCGCCGAGGCCGCCAGGATCCCTTCACCCTCTCACGCCGAGGTGGTCGAGGTGCAGAGCGCGCTGGCGGTCGAACTGCTGCAGATGCTGCCGATGCGCATCGGCAATCTCGCCGGCCTCGACATCTCCCGCCACTTCAAGCGCCATCGCGGCGGAATCCAAATCGTGATCCCGCCCGGAGAGGTGAAGAACAACCGAGAGATCGAGGCGGACCTGCCGAGGGAGACGGTGCAGTTGATCGACCTCTACCTGAAGCGCTACCGCCCGATGCTGCCCGATGGTCAAGGCACTACCTGGCTCTTCCCCGGCCGGAATGCGCAGCCAAAATGCACCCGCACGCTGGGCATCCAGATCGGCAACTGCGTCCGCCGGCGCTGCGGCATGGCCGTCAACGCCCATCTGTTCCGTCACATCTCGGCCAAGTTGTATCTCGAGGAACACCCTGGGCAGTTCGACGTCGTCCGGCTGATCCATGGCCACGCCTCGGATACGACGACAAAGCGGTTCTACAGCGGCACGGAGATGCTGGCCGCGGCCAAGCAGTTCGATGCCTTCATCACTGCCAAGCGTGATGGCGCCCGCCGGCCCGCGCGTCGGTCGAGCACCGTGGGGCAAAGGCCATGAGGCACGGCAAGGACGGACCCACCGACCCGACCCGGCAGTTCCTCAAGCCGGACGCCTGGCCGGAGGCTGACCGCCGCATCTGGGAGGCGGCCTTGCAGCCGGCCGGCCTGCTGGAGGACGGTGGCGCCGCAGCGACCTGGGCGGACATCACCCAGCGCGGCATCGCCAGAGCATATGGAAGATGGATCGCCTGGCTCGCCGCAGACCGACCGGACAGACTCGCCCTGCCGCCTGCCGAACGGGCAAGCCGCGAAGCCCTGATCGCCTATGCCGAGTTGCTGCTCACCCAGGTCGCCATCAGCACGGTCGTCATCTATATCCGCGACCTCCGCTATGCCCTCGAGGTTATCGCCCCGGAGGCCGACTGGAAGGTGCTGCGCACCCTGCTCTCCCGCATCAACCGCCATGCCAAACCGGCGCGGAACAAGGCGGATCGCGTGGTATCCTCCCGCGAACTGTTCTCTGCGGGGCTGGCGATGATGGAGACCGCGAAGGCCATGACTGCCGATCGGCCCATCGACCAGGCATGCCTGTTCCGCGATGGGCTGATCATCGCCTTCCTCGCCGCCTTGCCGCTGCGCCTGTCCAATCTGGCGCTCATCCGTATCGGCGAGCATCTGGTTGAAGGTCCGGACGGCTATCTACTCAATTTTGAGCCGCATGAGACCAAGACCCGAACGCACAAGCTGCTCGACATCCCATTTCCAAAGCCTCTGCTGGAGCCACTCGACGCTTGGCTTACGGAATACCGGCCCCGGCTGGTGGCCGGGCGGCAGGGCTGGCGGCGGGGCCGGGGCAGCACCTCTCATCTGTGGGTCTCCTTACGAGGCAGCGGCATGAGCCCGGAGGCCATCTACGGTGCCATCATCCGGCACACCAAGGCTGCCTTCGGCCATTCCCTGAACCCGCATCTGTTCAGAGACTGCGCCGCCACCTCGATCATGAACGAGGCCCCGGAGCATGCCGGCATCATCAAGGATATCCTCGGGCATTCGACGCGGATCACCAGCGAGCGGCACTACATCCATGCCCGCAGTGGCGATGCGATCGATCGGCAGCAGAAACTCATCGCCACGCTGCGTCGCCGCTTATCGGAGCCCACGTCATGAATGCACCCCGCGTTGCCATCTACGCTCGTTACAGTTCCGAAGCACAACGCGACGCCTCGATCGAGGATCAGGTCCGGGTCTGCCGGGTCCGTGCCGAGCGGGAAGGGTGGGAGGTGGTCAAGGTACTCGCCGACCATGCGATCTCCGGTGCCACGACGCTGCGGCCCGGATACCAGTCGCTGCTCACCCTGCTGCGAGCCCGTGGCGCCGATATCGTCCTGGCGGAAAGCCTCGACAGATTCTCGCGCGACCAGGAGCACATTGCGGCCTTCTTCAAACAGGTCAGCTTCGCCAAGGTCGCCATTGTGACACTCGCCGAGGGCGAGATCACCGAGCTCCACATCGGTCTGAAGGGCACGATGGGCGCGCTCTACCTCAAGGATCTCGCGGCCAAAACCCGTCGTGGCCTGGAAGGCCGCATTCGCCAGGGCCGCAGCATCGGGACGCCGCCCTACGGCTATCGTATCGTCCGCCGGCTCAACGGCGACGGGGAGGTCGAGCGTGGCTTGCGTGAGATCGACCCGGCCAAGGCTGCCATCGTCCGGCGCATATTTGCCCAATACGCTGCCGGTATGGGTCCTCAAAAGATCGCCCGGGCCCTGAACCGCGACAGCGTGCCAGGCCCCGGAGGTGGCATCTGGTACGACACAACCATCCGCGGCCGCCCAACCCGAGGCGATGGCGTATTGCGCAACGAGGCCTATATTGGTCGCCTGGTGTGGAGCCGGCGGCACTCCGTCAAGGACCCGATGAGCGGCAAGTGCATCCGCCGAGCCAGCGAGACCGCGGACATCGTCATCCAGCTCGTGCCGCATCTGCAGATGATCGACCAGCCGGTCTGGGACCTCGTCCAGGCCCGCCTTGCCGCCGAGGCAGCACCTGCCCCTATACCACCGAAGGCCTCCTCCGCCTTCTGGGACAGCCGCCGTCCACGCCACCTGCTGAGCGGCAAGGTCATCTGCGGCCTGTGCCACAGGCCGTTTAAAGCCGTCGGCCAGGACTATCTCAGCTGCTTCACTGCCCGCCAGGGCGGCTGCCGAAACACCGCCACCGTCCGACGTGGCCCCTTGCAGGAGCGAGTGCTCGACGCGCTGGCCCGCCAGCTGATGCACCCCGAACTGGTGGCTGCCTTCGTCGAGGCCTTCAACGAGGCATGCCGGGCCATCGCTGCCGAAACCACCACCCACGCCGACACAAGCCGGAGCGGTCGCGCCGCGATCGAGCGCAAGATCGCCAACCTGGTCGACGCCATCGCCGACGGCAGGGCCAACCCTAGTCTGCTCAAGCGCATCCAAGACCTTGAGGCTGAACTCGGCCGCATCCCCACGGACGATGCAGCAACGCCCAGCGCCACGCCCCAGCTCGGCCCTGATATCGCTGCCACCTACCGGCGTAAGATCGAGGACATGCGTGCCGCACTTGCCAGGGGCACCGACCCTGAGGCCCTGGAGCTGGCG
>CAMCJI010000344.1 GCA_945874805.1 Asaia bogorensis
GGTTGGGAAGAAATCGACGGCTGGCCAAGGATTTCGAGGCCACAATCGCCTCGGCAACTGCCTTCCTCTACGCAGCATCAGCCATGCTGTTGATCAGACGCCTCGGTCGTTCCACATGAGTTCAGAGTCAGACTCTTAGCCTGGCGCTACTCCGGCCTGGCCACGGGCTCTCATCGACCTATCTCCACGCTGCGATCAATTCCGATCGGTGTAAGAGGCAGTTCAACGCAGCTCTTAAGGGCATCGGGGTCTCCAACCTCCACCTCGTCGATATCAGGCGAGCGACTATCCCTAAGCCTTCATTGGCTGAGCAGAAGCTGTTTGCAAGTAGGATTGAACAGGCCGATCGTTTGCGCGACGCTACTATTCGGCATCTCCGCGATCTCGACTTCCTCTTCGCCTCCCTCCAGCACCGCGCCTTCAACGGGGAGCTCTAACCGCCATGTCGCAGTTCGGCTTTCTGCAAGCGGAATGGCCGGACATCCACGAAGCGGCCACGCGCGCCGAATCCCTCGCCACATCCGACCCGCGCGCCGCGGCCTTCTACGCCCGCCGCGCGCTGGAACAGGTGGTCGCCTGGCTCTACAAATTCGATGCGCGGCTGAAGCTGCCCTATCAGGACAATCTCAGCGCCCTGATCCATGACGCCGGCTTCCGCGACGTCGTCGGGCAGGCGATCTTCTACAAGGCGCGCTTCCTCAAGGACACCGGCAACAAGGCGGTGCATCGCGAGGGGGCCTTCTCGGAGGCCGAGGCGCGCACCGCGGTGGCCGAGCTGTTTCACGTCTGCTTCTGGCTCGCGCGCAGCTATGCCCAGGGCGCCAAGCCGGCGGACGTGCTGGCCTTCGACGCCGCCAAGCTGCCGAAGCCAATGGCGCAGATCGCCCGCCTCACGCTCGACCAGCTGCGCAAGCGCGAGGCGGAACTGCGGGCGAAGGACGAGAAGCTTGCCGAAATCCTCGCCGACAAGGCAAACCTCGACGCCGAGCTGCAACGCCTGCGCGAGGAGGTCGCCGCCGCCCGCGCGGCCAACGCCGCCCAGCCCGACACCCACGACTACAACGAGGCCGCCACCCGGGACCACTTCATCGACCTGCTGCTCCGCGAGGCCGGCTGGAACCCGGACGGGCCGAGCGTGGCGGAGTATCCCGTCACCGGCATGCCCTACGGCACCGGCGAGGGGTTCGTGGACTACGTGCTGTGGGGCGATGACGGCCGCCCCTTGGCGCTGGTGGAGGCAAAGCGGACCCGGCACAGCGCGCTGAAGGGCCAGGAGCAGGGCAAGCTCTACGCCGACTGCCTGGAGAAGATGCACGGCCAGCGCCCGGTGATCTTCTGCTCCAACGGCTACGAACACTGGATATGGGACGACACCGCCTACCCCCCGCGCGAGGTGCAGGGCTTCTACAAGAAGGCCGACCTGGAACTGCTGGTGCAGCGCCGCACCACGCGCCGGCGGCTGGCGGATCACGAGCCGAACCCGGTGATCGTTGACCGCTATTATCAGACCCGCGCCATCCGCCGCATCGGCGAGGCGTTCGAGGAGCACAGCCAGCGCAAGGCGCTGGTGGTGATGGCGACGGGGGCGGGCAAGACGCGCACGGTGATAGCGCTCGCTGATCTGCTGATGCGCTGCAACTGGGCCAAGCGCGTGCTGTTCCTGGCGGACCGGGTGGCGCTGGTGAGCCAGGCGATCAAGGCGTTCAAGAAGCACCTGCCCGACGCGGCGCCGGTTAATCTGGTGACGGACAAGGCGGCGGAGGGGCGGGTGTTCGTCTCGACCTACCCCACCATGATGAAGCTGATCGAGGAGCAGGACGGGGCGCAGCGGCGCTTCGGCGTGGGGCATTTCGACCTGGTGATCGTGGACGAGGCGCATCGCTCGATCTACCGGAAATACGGCGCGATCTTCGACTGGTTCGACAGCCTGCTGGTGGGGCTGACGGCGACGCCAAAGGACGAGATCGACCGCAACACCTACGGGCTGTTCGACCTGGAGACCGGGGTGCCGACAGACGCCTACACCCTGGACCAGGCGGTGCAGGACAAGGTGCTGGTGCCGATGAAGGCGGTGTCGGTTCCGCTGAAGTTCCAGCGCCAGGGCATCCGCTACGACGATCTGAGCGAGGAGGAGAAGGAGGACTGGGACGCGCTGGAATGGGCGGAGGAGGAAGGCGCGCCCGACCGGGTGGAGGCGGACGCCGTCAACAAATGGCTCTTCAACGCCGATACCGTGGACAAGGTGCTGGAGCACCTGATGACGCACGGGCAGAAGGTGGAAGGCGGCGACAGGCTCGGTAAAACGATCGTCTTCGCCAAGAACCACGCCCATGCCGAGTTCATCCAGGAGCGTTTCGACGTCAACTACCCGCACATGAAGGGCGTGTTCGCGCGGGTGATCGACTTCAAGATCGACTACGCGCAGAGCCTGATCGAGAGCTTCTCCAGCGCCAATAAGCCGCCGCACATCGCCATCAGCGTGGACATGCTGGACACCGGCATCGACGTGCCGGAGGTGGTGAACCTCGTGTTCTTCAAGCTGGTGCGGTCCAAAACGAAATTCTGGCAGATGATCGGCCGAGGGACGCGGCTGTGCCCGGACCTGCTCGGGCCTGGGCAGGACAAGGCGTTCTTCTACGTGTTCGATTTCTGCCAGAACCTGGAGTTCTTCAGCCAGAACGTGCCGACGGTGGATGGCGTTGTCGGCGACAGCCTCACCGCCAAGCTGTTCAAGACACGGCTGGACGTGGTGACGGCGCTGGACACGCGGCGCAAGGCGGGCACGGCACGCGACGCCGATCAGGAAGCGATGCTGCGCGCCGAACTGGCCGAGACGCTGCGCGGCGAGGTGGCGGCGATGAACGTCAACAACTTTATCGTCCGCCCGAAGCGCCGGCTGGTGGAGACCTATAAGCCCGAGATTGACCAGCACCTGGCCATCGTCAGTAAGTACACCGCCAGCGTGTTGAAACACGCCCCGCATCAGCGCATCCCAATCCGCAATGCCGCCGGTGGTGTAGTTGCGCTGGCTGCCATAGGGCGGCGAGGTGAACGCCAGCGAGGCGCGCTCCCCGGCCATGACGCGCGCGACGCAGGCCGCATCGGTGCTGTCGCCGCAGAGCAGGCGGTGCTCGCCGAGCAGCCAGAGATCGCCCGGGCGGGTGACCGCCGCGCGGGGCGCCTCCGGCTCGGCGTCTGCGGGATCCGGGGCGGCTTCGGCCGGTTCCGCGCCATCGGCATCGCCGTCCGCCGGGACCGCAGCTTCATCCTGGTTCTGCCGGCCATCGCCATCGATGACGGCATCCTCTGCCGCGGCCAGGATGCTGCTGATCTCGTCGTTGGAGAAGCCGATCGCCAGCAGATCGACGTCGCCGGCATGTTGCAGCCCGGCCAGCGCATCGCGCAGCAGTGCCTGGTCCCAGGTGGCGTTCTCGGCGATGCGGTTGTCGGCCAGCCGGAGCGCATCCTTCTGCCCCGCCGTCAGATGCCGGAGCACGATCACCGGCACCTTGGGGATGTCCAGCGCGATCGCGGCTTCCAGGCGTCCGTGCCCGGCGATCAGCGCGCCGTCCTCATCCACCAGCAGCGGATTGGTGAAGCCGAAGGCCAGCATGCTGGCCTTGATCTGTTCCAACTGCTCGGCCGAGTGCACCCGCGCATTGCCGGCGTGCGGACGCAGGTCTGCTGCCGGGCGCAGCACGATCTTCGCTGCCATCCATGGGAGGGTCATTGGGCCATCCGGCGTGTGGGGTGGGTGCGAACTGCGTGTGACGCGCAGCCGGTCAAAACTGGCGGAAACCCGCGGGCTCTGTGGCGATGCCTGCGAACCGCGAACCAAATTTTAGATTTGTCGCTAGGGCTTTATCGCGCAATGGCCCCCCGCATACGTCCGGCCCCGGAAGGAACCATGGCCTCGGCAATGCGGGTGAGCGGTCTCGGCGGCCTGCTCTCGCTCCGGGCACGCTTTTTTAAGGTGTCCAGATCATATCCCAGCGGATTTCATTGCTCAATACGACATTTTTTCGCATCTCTACGCACCTCTACGCTCAGTGCATTTTTCTTCGGCCCTCTGGTGGTGCGTCACGCCGCTCGAGGCCGCGACACCAGCCCAAAATGCGCCGCCAGCACGCACAGCGTGGCCACGAGCATGCCCTGCGCCTGCGGGGCAGGCACGAGGCGGCCGCCCCAGCCGTGGCGCATTGACCACTCCCGCACGGAGCTCTCGCAGCCCAGGACGTGCCA
>CAMCJI010000345.1 GCA_945874805.1 Asaia bogorensis
GCAGCCGCTCCAACACCACCAGCCCCCGCAACGTCTTCCGCACAAAGGACGGCCGCTACATCTCCATCTCAGCCTCCATCCAGGCCATGGCCGAACGCCTGCTCCGCTGCATCGGCCGCCCGGACATGATCACCGACCCCCGCTTCGCCACCAACACCGCCCGCGTCGAAAACGCCGAGCAAACCGAAGCCCCCATCGCCGCCTTCATCGCCGCCCGCACCAGCGAAGAAGTCCTCGCCATCTTCGAAGGCGCCGAAATCACCGCCGCCCCCGTCTACGACATCGACCAACTCCTCGAAGACCCCCACGTCATCGCCCGAGAAATCCTCCTGGACCTGCCAGACGCCGACCTCGGCCGCGTCGCCATGCACAACATCGTCCCCCGTCTCGCCACCACCCCCGGCGCCCTGCGCTCCCCGGCGCCGACCCTCGGCCAAGACACCCACGCCATCCTCACCACCCTCGGTCTCGATCCCGCCCGCATCGAAACCCTCGCCGCCCAAGGCATCATCAAAGTATAGGCAAGTAAGCACGTTCTTTTTTGAAAAAAAGAACCAAAAAACTTTCGCCCGTTAAGCGCCGCCCCTCCCCACCAAAACCCATCATCGAGAGTGGGTTTTGTCCGCCGGACCGACGGCAGTTTTTCGAAGACATGCGGCAAAAGGCTTCCGTTTTTCCAGTCGTATCTGCTGATATGAACGCCATGAGTGAACAGGATGACTTCTGGGGCCTGCGACCCTGTCTGGCGCCGCCGATACGGGAATTCGCCGTGGCGGCAGACCTGCTGGACGATGCCGCCGATGCGCTGCTGGCCGGCGATGAGGCCGGCGCCCATGTCGCGTTGCGCCTGGCCGACCTGCCGGCGATCTTTGTCCATGCACAGCGGATCATGGGCCGGATCGACCCCGATATACACCGCCTGCGCCCTGTCCCGCCGCGCAATGATTCTGTCCGCATCACCGCGCGCATGCCACCTGCCGCCGTGACCCGCGCGGTCTTCGCACGCGATGGCTGGCGCTGCCGCTTCTGCGCCTGCCGCGTGGTGCCGCGCGAGGTGCGGGACCGGCTGCGCCGACTGCTGCCGGGCGCGATTCCCTGGAGCAAGGAAGCCGGCTACCACGCCGCCTTCTATGCGATCACCGCGACGCTCGACCATGTGCTGGCGCATGCGGCCGGGGGCACCAACGATCTCGACAACCTCGTCACCGCCTGCTGGCCCTGCAATTTCGGCCGCGGTGCCTACAGCCTTGCCGAATTCGGCCTCTCCGACCCCCGCACCCGTGATCCCATCATCGACGACTGGGACGGCCTGACACGCATACTGCATCTCAAACCCGCCCAGCCCGCGCCGGCATCGAACGCCAATGTCGCTGGCACCACCCATCCACCGCAGCAAAGCGAACCGGACAGCATGACGAAACCTCGCAGCAAACCCCGGCCGGACGTCCAGCCTTTCCTCGCTGGGATCGATGCCCGCTACCCCGGCGCGATCGGCCAGTTCCTCGCCTTCATCGAGACCCGTGGCGACCTCGGCCTGTCCACCTCGTTCCGCAAGGTTCTGGTCGTCCAAATGCGTGCGAACGGCGAACTGGTGACGCTCATGGGCATCGAACCGGACGGCAGCGTCGCCATCCCATGGCAGATCGGCCCGCACAAGCGGCTGTTTGCACGCTTCTGCGAGATTCTGGCCGGCGGCATATCCGGGGCTGTCGCGCGGGAGTCGCGAAAAGTATGGATCGTCAGCAAGCCTGACAAATCCTACGTCAGCATCGCCGAACTGCAGGCAGCCCAACCGGAACTGCGCCAAGCCCTCGAAGCCCTGCACGCCGGATTGATGCAGCAAGCGTAGGGCGGATAAGCCCTTGCGTCATCCGCCGTCTCGGCCCCCCGACCGCATCATCACTCGAGAATTGGCGACACTTCGGTTGGCGAAAGACGGTTCGCCTTTTTTCACCCGCCATGATCTGAAACCGGCCCGTTTAGCTAACCGTCCACATTTGGGGCGCCCCCATCGCAACGCCTTCCCGCCGCCCGCCGCCGCAGAACCGGCAACCCCTCCTAACATTCCCGTTGACATAACTAACATTTTTCGTTATATCCACTCCATGAATTTTGTGTCCACCCTGGCCCGTCGCCTCTACACCGCCTTCAAGGCGGCGGCCGAGCCTGTCAACAACCACATGCGCCTCCACTACCGCCTCCCCATGCCGCTGCTCGTCCTGGCCCTGCTGCGCATGCACCGCCTCGTCGCCCGGTTCGACCGGCTGGTGCTGAACTGGGAGCGCGACCAACTCCCCACCCCCCGCCAGCGCGCCCCGCGCCCCACCACCGCCCGCAAGCCCGCCGGCCCGGCGCTGCCCACCGGCTTCGGCTGGCTCGGCAAGCTCGTGCCCGCCGCCCAGGCCGGCGCCGGCTATCTCGATTCCATGCTCCAGGAGCCCAATGCCGAGGCCCGTGCCCTCGTCGCCGCCGCCCCCCAGGCCGGCCGCATCCACCGCCCCCACTGCCGCATCTTCGGCGTCACCCCGCCGGACTGGCTGGCCCTGCGCAGGCGCCCGCGCAAACCGCGCGTAAAGCCAGCACCCAAGCCCCGCCTGCGCCTCAGGCCCATCGCCTTCACCCGCACCCAGATCGACCGGATGACCGCGGCAGACCTGCTGGCCATCTACGGCCCGCTCCCGCCCCACTTCCCGCTGCCCATCCGCAACCTCGGCTACATCCGACGAAAAATCGCCGCCGGCTAACGGAGGAGAAACCGCGCCTTATATCATTCCGAAATCAAACCAACCCCCGCCCCCGCAGCAACGGCCCCGTCCCCGGCCGCGCCCCCCGAAACCCAACATACAATTCCATCGGGTCCTCGGTATCCCCCGAAGCCAGAACCCGCCGCAGCCGCCCCGCCACCGCCGCATCGAACGGATCGCCCGCCTCCCGAAACGCCTCAAACCCGTCGGCATCCAAAACTTCCGCCCACAGATAGGAGTAATAACCCGCCGCATACCCCCCGCCCGAGAACAGATGCTGGAAATGCGGCGGCCGATGCCGCAGCCCGATCGCCGGCGGCATCCCGATCCGCCCCATCACCTCCGCCTCGAACGCCTCAATATCCAGCGTCTCCGGCGCGGGATGCGCATGCAACTCCATGTCGATCATCGCGGAGGCCGTGTATTCAACCGTCGCAAACCCCTGCCCGAAGTTCCGCGCCGCCAGCATCTTCTCCATCAATACCGAGGGCAAAGCCTCCCCCGTCTCATGATGCCGCGCATAGGACTGCAACGTCTCCGGCACCGAAAGCCAATGCTCATAAACCTGGCTCGGAAACTCCACAAAATCCCGCCGCACCGACGTGCCGGATTGCGAAGGATACCGCACCCGGCTCAACAGCCCATGCAGCGCATGCCCGAACTCATGAAACAACGTCCGCGCATCATCGAAACTCAGCAGGGCAGGGGTCGCCCGCGCGAAATTGTTGTTGTTCACAATAATCGGCGAGACGACTTCATCCATCGCCTCCTGATCCCGATAACTGCTCATCCACGCGCCGGACCGCTTGTCCGCCCGCGCGAAGTCATCGGCCAGAAACAACCCCACATGCCCATCCGCATCGCGAACCTCAAACGCCCGCACATCCGGATGATAAACCGGCACGTCCGGCCGCTCGACAAACGAAAGCCCAAACAACCGCCCCGCCGTATCGAAAGCCGCCTGGCGAATATTGTCCAAAAGGAAGTAGGGCTTCACCTCCGCCTCATCGAACGCAAACGCCCGCGCCCGCAACCGCTCCGCATAAAGCCGCCAGTCCCAGGCCGCCAACCCCTCGTTCAACCCGTCCTCACCGGCCAGCGCCAGCAACGCCCGCTCATCCTCAGCCACCCGCCGCAGCGCCGCCGTCCAAACCTCCCCGGTCAGCCCCGCCACCGCCTCCGTCGAGCCGGCCATCGTATCGGCCAGCCGGAAGTCGGCGAAATGCGCATAGCCCAAAAGCCTTGCCCGCTCGGCCCGCAACGCCAGGATTTCCGGAATGAGCTTTGTATTGTCCCGCGGTCCCGGATTGGTCCCCCGCGCCACCCAGGCCGCATGCGCCACCTGCCGCAAATCCCGCCGGGCCGAAAACGTCAGAAACGGCTCGATCAAGGAGCGGGACAGCGTGATCACCCACCCTTCCACCCCCCGATCCACCGCCGCCTGCCGCGCACTCTCGACGACGAAGTCCGG
>CAMCJI010000346.1 GCA_945874805.1 Asaia bogorensis
ACCGCCGCACCGCTGTCCTCGCACCCACACCGGCAGGGCTGGACCTCGCGGCCCGCGCCGTGCCAATGGCACGCGCAATCACCGAGGCGACTCTCGCCCCGCTGAGCGAACAAGAACGTGCCACCCTGCTGACTCTGTTGCGAAAGATGGGCTGATGGACTCGCAGATCGACACCCCCACCCCCGGCCTCGGCCTCACCTTCGCCGATCTCGCCATCCGCGACGGCCTCGTCCACCTCGACCGGACTTTCGTCGAACGCCTCGCGGCCGAAGACACCGCGCTGCACGCCCGCCTCATGGCCGCCCGCGCGATGCCGGAGACGCTGGACGCCAAAGCCGAAGGCGAGCTGATCGTCGCCCTCGCCCCCAGCCTCGAAGCCCTCCTCGCCGACCTCTTCGGCCTCCACGCGGAACTCGAATCCGCCCTCGCCCGCACGAAAGCCCTGGACCCCGTCCACGCCTGCAAGCGCCTCTTCGTCCAGCGCCAGGCCGTGAAGAAATACCCCGACCCCACCACCTTCGACGCCCCCGCTTTGCGCGCCGCCATCGAAGCCCGCCTCGGCGCCGAGCTCACCGAACCCGCCTTCGCCGCCGCCGTCACCCAATGGGCCGACGACCCCGAGGCCACCGACCTCGCCCTGCGCTACGCCGCCTGGGCCACCCTCACCGCCGAGGGCCGCCACCACCACGCCGGCGGCACCCTCTTCCGCGTCCCCGGCAAGCCGGACCCGCAACGCCTCGTCCCCGTCGAGACCGTCGAGCGCCACGGCGTCACCATGCTCCGCCTGCCCACCCATGAGTGGCGCCAGCGCCAAGGCTTCTCCCTGACCGACCCCGGCATGGACGACCAGTCAGCCCTCGACCAGAACAACTACTGCATCTGGTGCCACACCCAGGGCAAAGACTCCTGCTCCAAGGGCCTGCGCGACCGCAAAACCGGCGCCTTCCAGAAATCCACCTTCGGCGTCACCCTCGCCGGCTGCCCGCTGGACGAGAAGATCAGCGAGATGCACACCCTGCGCGCCCAGGGCAGCCTGCTCGGCGCCTTCGCCACCATCGCCATCGACAACCCGATGATGGCCGCCACCGGCCACCGCATCTGCAACGACTGCATGAAGGCCTGCATCTACCAAAAGCAGGACCCGGTCGACATCCCGCAGGCCGAAACCCGCATCCTCAAGGACGTGCTGGACCTCCCCTGGGGCTTCGAAATCTACTCCCTGCTCACCCGCTGGAACCCGCTGAACATCCACCGCCCGCTGCCCCTGCCGGACAGCGCCCGCAAGGTTCTCGTCGTCGGCCTCGGCCCCGCCGGCTTCACGCTGGCCCACCACCTGATGAACGACGGCCACACGGTGGTCGCCATCGACGGCCTGAAGATCGAACCCCTCGGCTTCGAAGCCAACCGCCCCGTCCGCGACGTCAACACCCTGTTCGAGGACCTCGACGACCGCGTCATGGCCGGCTTCGGCGGCGTCGCCGAATACGGCATCACCGTCCGCTGGAACAAGAACTACCTGAAACTCGTCCGCCTCCTCCTCGAACGCCGCGCCCACTTCGCCATGTTCGGCGGCATCCGCTTCGGCGGCGGTGCGACCATCGGCATCGACGACGCCCTCGAAATGGGCTTCGACCACATCGCGCTCTGCATGGGCGCCGGCAAACCCACGGTGATCGACATGCCCGGCGGCCTCGCCCGCGGCGTCCGCCAGGCCAGCGACTTCCTGATGGGCCTGCAACTCACCGGCGCGGCGAAAATGTCGTCGATCGCCAACCTGCAACTCCGCCTGCCCGTCGTCGTCATCGGCGGCGGCCTCACCGCTGTCGACACCGCCACCGAAAGCCTCGCCTACTACGTCCGTCAGGTCGAAAAATTCGCCCTGCGCCACCGCACCCTCGTCCACGAACGCGGTGAAGCCGCCGTCCGCGCCCGCTGGACCGCGGAGGACGCCGAAGTCGCCGCCGAATTCCTCGCCCATGCCGAGGCCATCGCCGCCGAACGCGCCACCGCCGCGGCCGAATCCCGCGAACCCCGCCTCGCCCAACTGCTCGACAGCTGGGGCGGCGCCACCGTCGCCTACCGCCGCCGCCTGCTCGACGCCCCCAGCTACACGCTGAACCACGAGGAAGTGGCCAAAGCGATGGAAGAAGGCGTCCGCTTCGCCGAAGGCGTCACCCCCATCGCGGTCGAAACCGACCACCACGCCCACGCCTCGGGATTGCGCGTAAAGCGCGCCGACGGCAGCGAAACCGTGCTCCCCGCCCGCGCCGTCCTCGTCGCCGCCGGCACCGCCCCGAACACCGTCCTCGCCCGCGAGGACGGCCGCGTGAAACTCGACGGCAAATACTTCGAAGCCGTGGACGACGAAGGCCACCGCATCGAACCCCAACGCGCCCTCTCCAAGCCCGACCGCGCGGACGTACTGATGCACCGCACCGCCGATGGCCGCTTCCTCTCCTTCTTCGGCGACCTCCACCCCAGCTTCTTCGGCAACGTCGTCAAGGCCATGGGCGGCGCCAAACAGGGCTACCCCGTCGTCAGCCGCATCCTCGCCGCCCGCCCGGCCACCGCCGTCACCGGCCCGGACCTGATCGCCACCTGCCGCGACGCGCTGACCGCCCGCGTCCACGCCGTCCACCGCCTGACGCCCACCATCGTCGAAGTCGTCCTGCGCGCCCCCGCCGCCGCCCGGGCCTTCCGCCCCGGCCAGTTCTACCGCCTGCAAAACTACGAAATGCACGCCCCGAAAATCGCCGAAGCCGGCATCGGCGCCACCCTCCTCGCCATGGAGGGTCTCGCCATGACCGGCGCCTGGACCGACCCCGAAGCCGGCCTCGTCTCCGTCATCGCGCTCGAAATGGGCGGCAGCTCGGATCTCTGCGCCATCCTCGCCCCAGGCGAGCCCGTCGTGCTGATGGGTCCCACCGGCACCGCCACCGAAATCCATGAGAACACCACCGTCGCCCTCGTCGGCGGCGGCCTCGGCAACGCCGTGCTGTTCAGCATCGGCGCCGCCACCCGCGCCGCCGGCTCCAAAGTCATCTACTTCGCCGGCTACAAGGCCCTGCGCGACCGCTACAAAGTCGAGGAGATCGAACGCGCGGCAGACGTCATCGTCTGGTGCTGCGACGAAGCCCCCGGCTTCACCCCCAGCCGCCCACAAGACAAAACCTTCACCGGCAACATCGTGCAAGCGATGGCCGCCTACGCCTCCGGCGCACTCGGCGAACAGCAGGTCCCGCTCAGCGACGCCGCCCACATGATCGTCATCGGCTCAGACCGCATGATGCAGGCCGTCGGTGCCGCCCGCCACACGGTGCTGGCCCCCTACCTGGCAAAGGGCCACTCCGCCATAGGCTCCATCAACTCACCGATGCAGTGCATGATGAAGGAAGTCTGCGCCCAGTGCCTGCAACCCCACATCGACCCCATCACCGGCGCCCGCACCGTCGTCTTCTCCTGCTTCAACCAGGACCAGGCCCTCGACCACGTGGACTTCCCCGCCCTGAACGAACGCCTGCGCCAGAACAGCCTGCAAGAAAAACTGACCGCCCAATGGATCGACCGCGCCCTGCGCCGCCTCCACGCCCGCGAAGCCGCCGAATAACCACATCGTAGGGTGCAGTCCCGCTTGGGACTGCACCAACTTGCTGCCAGAGTAAAAAGCCAAGCGGCAGCAAGGGTCTTCTTTTTGTGAACGTGCGACGGCGAAGATGCCGCGCAGGAAAGAAGCAAAAAAACTTCATCCATTTGCACCCAGCGTCCCCACATCTACCCGTCATCCTGAGGCCCTTGCCGAAGGATCCACGCTTTTCCGCCGCACCACCCAAAACCCAGCGGGTTGACTGCCACTACGCGGCCAGCAATCCACCCCCCCCGCCCACCAAAGACCCCGCCAAAACCCAAAACTACCCTTGACGCCCCCACACCCATAATCTAACAATGTTAGTTATGAACCGCCCGGCCAACCCCTTCACCGGACTGAAAAAGGACCTCGCCGGGGTCCTCTCCAGCCTGTTCGGGCTGCTCTTCTCCCTGCTGTTCGCCCGCCGGATCACCGAGTCCCTCAACGCCCTGGAGTCCCTCTTCGCCCAGTGGCAAGCCGGCACTCTCCCGCCGATCCCGGCGCCCGCCCCCATGGCCGCCCCCCGGGCCGCCAAGCGCCCCACGTCCCCCCGCGCCCGCCGTCCGGCGGCCCGCCGCA
>CAMCJI010000347.1 GCA_945874805.1 Asaia bogorensis
CCTCGCCCGCCCCATCGCGGTGGCCAAAGGTGCCCGTGTCGCCATGCAACTCTCCGCCCCCGGCCTGCAACTCTCCGCCCAGGGCCAGGCGCTGGAGGCCGGCTCGGTCGGCGACCGCATCCAGGTGCTCAACCCCGCGTCGCGCGCCATCGTCGAGGCGGAAGTGATCGGCCGGGACCGCGTCCGCGTCGCCCCCGGCAGCGCCCCCCTGCAACCCGCCGGCACCGCCACCTTCGGCGCCGCACAGGTGGCCCTGCGATGAGAACCGCCCTCGCCCTCCTGCTGCTGCTCACCGGCTGCGGCAACGTCACCCGCCTCTCCGAAGTCGGCCGCCCGCCCTCGCTCAGCCCGATGAGCGACCCCACCCGGGAGCCCGGCTACCGCCCGCTCACCATGCCCATGCCCGCCCTGCAACGCGCCGAACCGCAGGACAACGCGCTGTGGCGCAACGGCAGCCGCGCCTTCTTCAAGGACCAGCGCGCGGCAGGGGTCGGCGACATCCTCACCGTCCTCGTCGAGGTCAACGACAACGCCGCCCTGAAAAACAGCACCACCACCGCCCGCAGCAGCACCGGCGGCATGGGCCTGACCAACCTGTTCGGCCTCGAAGGCATCATCCCCAAAGTGCTCGGCGCCGCAGTCAGCCCCGCCAGCCTCATCTCGTCGGACAGCAAAGCCACCAATACCGGCACCGGCGAACTCAAACGCACCGACGCGCTGACGGTCAAACTCGCCGGCGTCGTCACCCAGGTCCTGCCCAACGGCAACCTCGTCATCTCAGCCCGCCAGGAAGTCCGCGTCGGCAGCGAACTGCGCGAACTCGCCGTCGCCGGCGTCATCCGCCCGCAAGACATTGCCAGCGACAACACCGTCAAACACGACCGCATGGCCGAAGCCCGCATCGCCTACGGCGGCCGTGGCCAACTCACCGACCAACAATCCCCCCGATGGGGCCAACAAATCGTCGATCAGATCTCGCCGTTTTAGGAAAGCAGAAGGCAGGCAAGGCCTGGGGCTTTGCCCCTGGACCCCACCAGGGTCAGTGACCCTGGACCGACACCCGAAAGTCAGGTCTTGAGAGAGGGGGGCCGACCGCCTCTCTCCACGAACCGGATGGCCCCCCTCTCTCAAGACCTGTTCTTCAAGTAGCGGGTCAAGGGGCCACTGCCCCTTGCGGGGGTCGAGGGGGCGGAGCCCCCCGCCTTGCCTACCTCCCCACCGTCGCCCAGCCGCTCAGGAGAACCGGCCCGATTTGGGGAAGCCGTTGGGGGGGAGTTTGCCGGCTTGGGCGCGTTCGCCGAGCCAGGGGCGCAGGTCGGTTTCGGTGCGTGTTTTCTCGCCCAGGCGCCAGGTCAGGCCGTCGGCGATGCGGAAGATTTTCAGGTCGCCGAGGCCGCCGTCCTTGTATTTTTGCAGCCTCACGCCGGCGCCGCGGGTCATGTCCGGGATCTGGTCGAGCGGGAAGACGAGAAGTTTTTTGTTCTGGCCGATGACGGCGACGTGGTCGCCATCGGCGGGGATGCACAGGCGGGCCTCCTCGCCGGGTTTGAGGTTCAGCACCTGCTTGCCAGTGCGTTTTTCGGCGACGAGTTCGCTGGACTGGATGAGGAAGCCGCGCCCGGCGTCGGAGGCGACGAGCATGCGCACGCCTTCGCGCCAGATGAACAGGGCGGCGACGTCGTCCTCGTTGGTCAGCTCCGCGATGAGGCGGATCGGCTGGCCGTCACCGCGCCCGCGGGGGAGGTCGGCGGGCTTGATGGTGTAGGCGCGGCCGTTGGTGGCGAACAGGCACAGCCGGTCGGTGGTCTCGCAGCGCACGAGCAGTTTGAGGCGATCGCCGTCCTTGAACTTCAGGTCGCCGCCGTCGGCGAGGTGACCCTTCACGGCCCGCACCCAGCCCTTGTCGGAGAGGATAACGGTGATCGCTTCGCGCTCCACATAGGCGTCTTCGTGGATGACGACCTCCGAGGGGGCGTCGGCCAGCGCGGTGCGCCGGGTGCCCAGCGGGCCGCTGCCGAACTTCGTGCGCGACTCCTCCAGTTCAGCGGAGATCTTGCCCCAGCGGTCGGACTGGCTGGCGAGCAGAGCGCGCATCTCCTTCTGCTCGCGGGTCAGCGCCTTGTGTTCCTTGCGGATTTCCAGCTCCTCAAGCCGGCGCAAGGCGCGCAGCCGCATATTGAGGATGGCTTCGGCCTGGGTGTCCGTCAGCGTGAAGGCACGGATCAGCTCGGCCTTCGGCTCATCCTCATAGCGGATGATGCGGATGACCTCGTCGAGATTGAGATAGACCGCCAGGAACCCATCGAGGATTTCCAGCCGCCGTTCAATCGCCGCCAGCCGGTGGCGGGAGCGGCGGACCAGCACGATCTCGCGGTGGTCAAGCCACTGCCGCAGTACTTCGCGCAGGCCGAGCACACGCGGCGTGCGGTCGGCGGTGAGCACGTTCATGTTGAGCGAGAACCGGGTCTCCAGCTGCGTCGCGCGGAACAGCGTGGCCATCAGCACTTCGGGTTCGACGGCGCGGGTTTTCGGCTCCAGCACCAGGCGCACCATCTCGGCCGACTCGTCGCGCACGTCGCCGAGCAGCGGCAGCTTCTTCTCCTCCATCAGCTGCGCGATCTGCTCGATCAGCCGGGATTTCTGCACCTGATAGGGGATTTCGGTGACGACGACGGACCACGTGCCGTTCTTGCCCTTTTCCACCTCCCACTTCGCCCGCAGCCGAAAACCACCGCGCCCGGTCTCGTAGGCGGCGAGCAGCGAGGCCTTCTCCTCGATCAGCAGCCCGCCGGTCGGGAAGTCCGGGCCGGGCATGTGGGCGAGCAGGTCTTCGGTGGTGGCGTCCGGGTGGGCGATCAGGTGGATCGCCGCGGCACAAACCTCGCCGGCGTTGTGCGGCGGGATGGAGGTCGCCATGCCCACCGCGATGCCCGCCGCGCCGTTGGCCAGCAGGTTCGGGAAGCCACCGGGCAGCACCACCGGCTCGCTCTCCTCACCGTCATAGGTGGGGCGGAAATCGACGGCATCCTCGTCGATGCCGGCCAGCAGCGCCTTGGCGACCTCGGTCAGCCGCGCTTCGGTGTAGCGCATGGCAGCCGCGTTATCGCCGTCGATATTGCCGAAATTGCCCTGGCCCTCGACCAGCGGGAACCGCGCCGCGAAGTCCTGCGCGAGGCGCACCATCGCGTCGTAGATCGAGGCGTCGCCGTGCGGGTGGTACTTGCCCATCACGTCGCCGACGATGCGGGCGCATTTCTTGAAGCCGGCGGTCGGGTCCAGCCGCAACTGGTGCATCGCGTAAATCAGCCGCCGGTGCACCGGCTTCAGCCCATCGCGCACATCCGGCAGCGAGCGGGACATGATGGTCGAGAGCGCATACGCGAGATACCGCTCGGACAGCGCCTCGGCCAGGCCGGTATCCTCGATCAGGCCGGGAACGTCATCAGACATGCGGGTCAGGCTCCGAATCCACCGGGAACATAGCGTAAACGCGGTCATACAGCGCGAGACGTGCCGGCGGCAACGGCTTGTGCTGCAATCCGAATACGTCGCGGGCGAGGAAATGCCCGGTGAGCCGCAAACCCGAGGCCCAGTCCAGCGCATCGCCGGCATCCGCGTCGTCGATCAGCAGGCGCGGCAGGCGCAGTAGCCGGTCCTTCCACAGCCCCGCCCCGGCTTCGGAGACGGCGCAGCCGGACTTCGGCGAAACCCAGACGAGCCCGTCGGCAGCCCCGGTGACGGCACATCGCGTGAGGTCCAGCCCGTAGCCAAGATCGGCGAGCAGCCCTACCTCCCAGCGTATCTGCGCGGGCAGTTGCGCCGCCCCCAGCGGCAGGCGGGCCAGCAGGTGCAGCAGTCCATCGAAGCTGTGTGGCTGCGGCTGGCGCTCCGGCAGCGCGCCTTCGGCCACCGCGCAGGCGGCCGTCAGCATTGAAAGAGCGAGCGCGTCATCCATCACCAGCGCCGCAGCGGGATGCACGAGTTCGGCGGTGAAGGAGCCGAGCTGGTCGGCCAACCGGCCCACCCAGCGCACCTGCACCAGATTGCCTGTCTGCCAGAGCGCGGCGCGGCTGCGGGACTGCGCGCCGCGCGCCAGGCCGCGATGCGCCCCGTGCTGCTCGGTCATCACCGTCACCACCGCGTCGCCCTCGCCATAGGGACGCGCGTCGATGACGATGGCAGGGGCATCCCATTC
>CAMCJI010000348.1 GCA_945874805.1 Asaia bogorensis
GCGATGATGTCGGCCAGAACCTGACCCGGCCCGACTGATGGTAGCTGGTCGATGTCCCCGACGATCAGCAGCGCGGCTTCGAGCGGCACCGCCTTCAGCAACGCCTGCATCAGCATTACGTCGACCATGGAGGTCTCGTCGACGACCAGCAGGTCGCAGTCGAGCGGGTGGTCCTCGCCACGCTTGAAACCGCCGGTCTTGGGATCGACCTCGAGCAGCCGGTGGATGGTCTTCGCTTCTAGCCCCGTCGCTTCGGTCATGCGCTTCGCGGCGCGGCCGGTCGGCGCGCACAGCAGAAGCCTCACATCTTTTGTTGCGACGATACGCAGTATGCTGTTCACGATGGTCGTCTTGCCCACACCAGGACCGCCGGTGATGACCAGCACCTTGGACAGCAGGGCCAGCCGGATCGCGGCGATCTGGCTCGTCGCCAGGGACAGCCCGGTCTTCTTCTCAATCCAGGGCAGCGCCTTTTCTGGATCGATATACGGCCAGGGCAGGACGCCATTGATCATGCGCATGAGGCGTTCGGCGATGACATTCTCGGCGCGATAGAGACCTGCCAGGAAAACGCACGCCATATCGCCGACGGTGTCGGCGACAACGTTTCCCTCCGCCAGTTCGAGGTCGAGGGCCGTTTGCACCAAGTCAACTGGGACCTCAAGGAGTTCGACGGCGAGAGGGCCCAGTTCGCCGGTGGGCAATCCACAATGGCCATGGTCCATCGCCTCGGTCAGCGCATACGAGATCCCGGCGCGGACGCGGATCATCGCAGTCTTCTCGATACCCAGCTTCATCGCGATCGAATCGGCGGTCTTAAAGCCGATGCCCCGGATGTCGCGCGCGAGCCGATACGGGTTCTCGGTCATCACCTGGATGGCGTCGAAACCATAGGTCTTGAAGATGCGGACCGCCCGGGCCGTCCCGACTCCGTGGCTGTGCAGCAGGAAGACCATGATCTCGCGCACGATCTTCTGCTCCGCCCAGGCCGCCGTGATGCGCATGCTGCGGACGGGGCCGATGCCCTCGACCTCGCGGAGGCGGTCGGGCTGCGTCTCGATGATGTCGAACACCTGCTCGCCAAAGCCGCGGACCATCTTCTTCGCATAGACCGGGCCGATGCCGCGGATCATGCCGGAGGCGAGGTATTTCTCGATGCCCTCGATCGAATTTGGTGTCCAGGTGCGCATGAAATGCGCTTTGAACTGTTGGCCATGGGTGTGGTCATTGATCCATTCGCCCGACGCTGTGATCCACTCGCCGGCTGATATCGTGGCGGCGTGCCCGACGACCGTCACCAAGTCGCGATGGCCACGGGCTTTGATGCGCAGGACGCAGAAACCGTTCTCCCCATTGTGGTACGTGACTCGCTCTATCATGCCGGCGAGGACTTCGCGCTCCGATGGTGCCGGCGGGCAGATCATCGAGTTCCGTCAGGCTTCACTGCACGGGGCCTTGGCCCGGACCACATCACGGTGACCAACCGCAAGACCGCGCTTCGATCACGCAAAGGGGCCTAGAACGCCCACGCCACGCCGCCGCCGCCGCGCGGATCGGCACCCGCCTGCCAATGCCCCAGTGCCCCGCGCGATGCACCGCCGAGCCAGATCGCGTGGGCCCGGCTCATCGTCGGATCGAAGGAATGCGGGCTATGCCGAACCGTGTGCCCGCGCGCCAGCAGCGCCTCGATCACCGCAGCCTGCACACGCGCCTCGGCGAACACGGGCCCACCTTCGCAGTGGATGCGAGGGAACGATACCGCTTCGGTTGCTGTCATTCCGAAATCGACGATGTTCACGATCGTCGTCAGCACCGCCGTGATGATCACCGAGCCGCCCGGCGCACCCACCACCAGCATCGGCTTGCCGTCCTTGAGCAGCATGGTGGGCACCATGCCGGTCGTGCGCGCCTTGCCGGGCGCGATGGAGTTTGCCCTGCCGGGTTGGGGGTCGAACAACTTCATCGCGTTGTTCCACTGGAAGCCATGCCCCGGTGTCACCACGCCCGCGCCCGTGCCCAGCGTGTGCGTCACACTGCCCGCATTGCCCGCGGCATCCATAACCGAAAGATGCGTGGTGCAGGACGGAGGTGAGCCCTTCCGGTTGCCGGGCAGCCACCCCTTCCGGATCTCGTCGGCCCAGTGTGCTGCGCGCTCCTTGGAGATCATCGTGTCCACGGGGACGGGATGGAACTCGGGATCGGCCAGCCATTCCTCGCGGTCAACATGCGCCGCCGCCATTGCACGCGCGACCAGATCGAGATGTTCCACCCCGCCTGGCGGATGCCGACCGAGATCGAACTGCTCCAAGATATTCAGCATTTCGATCAGCACAGCGCCGGAACCCGGCGGAGGATTGGAGGCCACAGTGTAGCCACGATAGGTTCCCAGCACCGGCGTGCCTGACCGCACACGATAGTCGCGCAAGTCCGTAGCCGTGATAAACGCGCCGTTCGCCGCAAAATCGGCAACGCTGCGCTGGGCGAGTTCGCCAGTGTAGAAATCCTCCGCTCCAGCGCGTGCCAGCCGCTCCATCGTCGCGGCCATGTCGGTCAGAGGGAGCGTATCGCCCACCGCGTGCACCTTGCCTTGCGCGTTGAGGAAGATCGCCGCTGAGGCCGGCGTGCGTGTCACCCGTGTGTAGCCGTCCGGCACCCCGGCCATCGGCGTGCGCGTCAGGAAGTCGTTGTAGAAAGGCGTCACAACCATGCCGGCCCGCGCCATGGAGATCGCCGGCGCCAGCAGGTCCGCCCAATCCATCGTGCAGAACTGCTCGTGGAACGCCGCGAAGCCGCGGATCGTCCCAGGCGTCATGATGGCGGTGTAGCCCAACTCGGAGCGGTTGTCGTCGAAGAACGAATAGCCGCTGATCTCTGAGCGGCCCTTCTGGTCGGCCGCCCACATTGCCGGTGCGACCTTGCTGCCGGCGCGGGTGTGGAAGTCGATCATGGCGTGTGTGCCATCGGCGGCACGAAAAGCCTGCAGTGTCCCCATTCCACCCGGGCCACACATGAACGGGTCCTGTACCATTTGGCAGAACGCGGTGGCGACCACAGCATCGAAAGCCGTGCCGCCCGCGGCTAGAATGGCGGCCCCCGCGTCAGCAGCCCGCGGTTGAGGGCAAACGACGACACCCTTCATGGCGATTCTCCCTGTTCTTGCCGGACTGTCCGTGCACTTCACGGCAGGCGTGATCGCCGTGCAAGTCGGATCATCGCGCCCGCATTGATTCCCGGCCGAGCGGCGGTCATCGGCCGATTCCTGGCGCTGATCCCTTCCCTCAGATCGGTGGCGGAACACGCCACGGCGCTCAGCTTTCCTTGTCGAGATGTTCGAGCAGCGCCACCGCGCCGGGCAGGTCGTGTCGCCGTTCCCGAAGCAGCTTCTCGCCGCCGACGGCGTAGACGGCCACGGCGGACAGTACGTCGCGCAACCGTTCGGGAGCACTGGGGTCGAAGGGCAGCACGCAGCCGCCGGCGACACCTGCCGCTGTGCCGGTCCATTTCGTCAAATGCTGGTAAAGGGTGTCAGGATACCGCCGATCTCATGATCGTTTCGGCGCGCGCCGAGCTGCTGCGCCGGTCGCCTCGCTGAACTGGTGACGTGGGACGGACAGGATCGCAAAGCACCGGCGCTCTTCCGGAAGCTCATCGAAATCCGCTTCGACAAACATCTCGACGGTCTCCTCACTGGCATGGATCTCGACGCGGATTGGCCCAGCGCCGAAGTCCACCTCGTGGCGGCGTCTGTTCTTGCCTCGAATGATGGCATGAGACATGCGGTTGCACCCTCCTTGATAAATCGGCGTTACTCAAACGCGCGTTGGTGCTTCGGTTCATCGGGCACAGCACCTGGATGTCGCGGATATTCGTCGCCGAGTTCCTGCCTGTAGGTCTGCTTGTGATTGACCCACCAGAACCGCACAGTGCCTGCCCCCCTCCGTCTACAGCCGCTTCGCCGCCCAGATGACGCGCCCGATGATGTTCACCTCATCGGCGCCGCGTTCATAGGCCTGAACCGCCCCGGGTTTGTCGGAGGCTCGAACTCCTGAGAAGGTGGAGCGATGACGAGCAAGACGACGAACAGGTTTTCGCCTGAAGTGCGAGCGCGTGCCGTGCGGATGGTGCTGGATCACGAGGCGGAGCATCCGTCCCGTTGGCAAACGGTCATGTCGATAGCGGGCAAGATTGG
>CAMCJI010000349.1 GCA_945874805.1 Asaia bogorensis
GGCGCCGCCGCCGGTGGCGAGCACCAGCGGGTCGCCGGCGAGCAGGCGGGCGATCACCCGGCGCTCGCCGGCGCGGAACTCCGCCTCGCCGTAGCGTTCGAAAATCTCCGCGATCGTACAGCCGGCGGCCAGCTCGATCTCGGCATCCGCGTCGCGGAACGGCAGGCCGAGGCGAGCGGCGAGGCGGCGGCCGATTGAGGTCTTGCCGGCGCCCATCAACCCGACGAGCACGATGCTGCGGCCGGTCAGTGCGTCGGGGAGGGCGGGGCCGTCCCGCAGAGGGATGTTGCTTGTCATGGCGTGCGAGGCTAGCACAGGGGCCGAGGCCGGGGCCAACCGCCGGCCAGAGCGGATTCCTGCATGGCGCGTATCTTTCTGATTGTCGTGGTGCTCGGCGCCCTCATCCTGGGTGGGGTCGTACTCGTGCTCGGCGCCTTCCCGCCGGAGCCGAAGCTGCAGCAGATCCAGAAGGTGCTGCCGAACGAGCGCTTCCAGCGGTAGTGGCCAGCGGCAATGGATCGCTACGTCGAGTCCTTCCTTGAGATGATGCTCGCCGAGCGGGGCGCGGCGAAGAACACCTATCTGGCCTATGAAGCCGATCTCGGCGCCTTCGCCGCCTTCGCCGCCGGGCGCGGGCAGGGGGCGGCAACGGCGGATGAGGAGACGCTGCGGGCCTTCCTCGCCGATCTCGACGCGCAAGGCTTCTCCGCCCGTACCGCCGCCCGCCGCCTCTCCGCCCTGCGGCAGTTCCACCGCTTCCTGCTGCGCGAGGGCATCCGCGCCGATGACCCCGCCGCCGGCCTCGATTCGCCGCGCCTGCCGCGCAGCCTGCCGAAGCACCTGACCGAGGCGGAGGTCGATGCCCTGCTCGCCGCCGCCGGGCGGATGCGCCAGCCCGCGCTGGCCCGCGCCGCACTGGAGATCCTCTACGCCACCGGGCTGCGCGTATCCGAACTGCTGGCGCTGCCGGCCGCGGCCCTCTCCGGTGACGCGCAGGTGCTGATGGTGCGTGGCAAGGGCGGCAAGGATCGGATCGTCCCGCTCTCCCAGGCCGCCCGCGAGGCCGCCGCCGCCATGCGCGCTGCCCGCAAGCCCGCGAAAGGCGCGCCGGACCGCTGGCTGTTCCCCGGCCGGGATCGCCGCCAGGCGATGACCCGCCAGGGCTTCGCCCTGCTGCTGAAGGAGATGGCGCTGGAAGCCGGCATCGACCCCGCCCGGGTCAGCCCGCATGTGCTGCGCCACGCATTTGCCAGCCACATGCTCGCCCGCGGCGCCGATCTGCGCAGCCTGCAACTGCTGCTCGGCCACGCCGACATCGCCACCACGCAGATCTACACCCATGTGCTCGACGCCCGCCTGCGCGCTTTGGTCGAGGCGCATCACCCGCTCGCCCGACAGGGCTGAGCCCCGCGCTGTTTCCTCCCCGCCGATATTGCTCTAGACCGCGAAGATGGCCCAATTCCTGGACTTCGAAAAACCCATCGCCGAGCTGGAAGGCAAGATCGAAGAGCTGAGGCGGCTCTCCGACCCCGACGCGATCAACATCGCCGACGAGATCGCGCGCCTGACCGACAAGGCCGACAAGCTGCTGCGCGCCACCTACACCAAGCTGACGCCCTGGCAGAAAACCCTCGTCGCCCGCCACCCGCAGCGCCCGAAGGCCAGCGACTACGTGGCCAGCCTGATCACCGAATTCACCCCGCTCGCCGGCGACCGCGCCTTCGCCGACGACGCCGCAGTGATCGGCGGGCTCGGCCGGTTCCGCGGCCAGTCGGTCGTCGTCCTCGGCACCGAGAAGGGGGCCGATACGGAGTCCCGCGTCAAGCACAACTTCGGCATGGCAAGGCCGGAAGGCTACCGCAAAGCCCGCCGGCTGATCGAACTCGCCGGCCGCTTCGGCCTGCCGATCCTCAGCTTCGTCGATACCTCCGGCGCCTTCCCTGGCATCGACGCCGAAGCCCGTGGCCAGGCCGAAGCCATCGCTCGCTCCATCGAAGCCTGCATCGAAGCCCCCGTGCCCTTCATCGCTACCATCATCGGCGAAGGCGGCTCCGGCGGGGCGATCGCACTCGCCTCCGGCGATCAGATCCTGATGCTGGAGCACTCGATCTATTCGGTCATCTCGCCCGAAGGCTGTGCTGCGATCCTATGGAAAGATTCTGCCCAGGCGCCGGCGGCGGCGGAGGCGCTGAAGCTTACCGCCGAAGACCTCAAGCGGCTGCATCTGATCGATGCAATCATTCCTGAACCGATGGGCGGCGCCCATCGCGATCCGGCCGCGGCCATCGCCAGTTCGGCGACGGCGATCAGCGCCGCGCTGGCGCCGCTGATGACGCTGGACGGACCGGTACTGAAGCAACGGCGGCGCGAGAAATTCCTCGAGATGGGGCGTGACGCGCTGGTCTAGGCCGGGCTCAGGCCGCCCTGGCGTTCGATGAAGGCAGCGATGTCGGCGACGCCGGTGCCGGCGCGGATGTTGGTGAAGACGAAGGGGCGGGTGGTTCGCATGCGTCTGGCGTCGCGGTCCATGACGCCGAGGTCGGCGCCGACGTGGGGGGCGAGGTCGATTTTGTTTATGACGAGGAGGTCGGAGCGGGTGATGCCGGGGCCGCCTTTGCGGGGGATTTTGTCGCCGGCGGAGACGTCGATCACGTAGATGGTCAGGTCCGCCAGTTCCGGGCTGAAGGTGGCGGCGAGGTTGTCGCCGCCGGATTCGATCAGGATGAGGTCAAGGTCCGGGAAGCGTTTGCGCATTTCGGCGACGCCGGCGAGGTTGATCGAGGCGTCTTCGCGGATGGCGGTGTGCGGGCAGCCGCCGGTTTCGATGCCCATGATGCGTTCGGGGGGCAGCGAGCCGGCGCGGGTGAGGAACTCCGCGTCTTCCTTCGTATATATATCATTGGTGATCGCTGCAATGTCGTAGCGCGGGTGGAAGGCCTTGCACAGGGCGTCCATCAGCGCGGTTTTGCCAGTGCCGACGGGGCCGCCGATGCCGACGCGGAGGGGGCCGTTGGGGGATGTCATGAGCGGAACAGCCTTGTGTATTGGGTTTCGTGGCGCATGGCGGCGAGGTCTGAACGGAAGGCGGCGCCGCCGAGGTCGTCCAGCGTGGCGGTGCGGGTTTCGGCGGTGATGGCGAGGATGGTGGGTTCGAGGGCGGCCAATACCGCGAGGCCGGCGGACTGGCCGAGGGGGACGAGGCGGACGGCGGCGGAGATGAGGTTGGCGGCGAAGGCTTGCAGCATGCCGGCGCAGGCGGCGTCCTCCGGGACGTCATGCGCGCCGGCCATCGCGCCGACGGCGATGGGGTAGGCGATGGCGTCCACGGTTTGGGCGAGGGTGGTGAGGACGCTCGCGTTCCAGGGGCTGGCTGCGAGGACGAAGGCGTTGCCTTGGCCGGTGGCCTCGTGGAGGCGTTCGCGGGTGGGGGCGGTGGCGAGGGCGAGTTCGGCGATTTCTGTCAGGGCGGTTTGGTTGTTTGCGGCGCGGTGGGCGTGGCGGAGGAGGATCGCATCTGCGCGGCCGGCGCCGTGGGTTAGGACGTCGGACACCCAGAGGTGGAGAGTGGGACCGTTGGTTATGTCGTCTGACTCTGCCGCGTGTTCGATGCCGTGGGAGTAGGCGAAGCCGCCGGTGGGGAAGGCGGGGGAGAGCCAGGCCAGCAGGCGCAGGGCGGGGATGTCAGTGGTGATGGTCGTGCTCGTCGTCGTGGCTGTGGGAGTGGCCGCCGGCGTAGGCGCCGGCTTCGGGGTCGAAGGGGGCGTCGAGGCGGTCGACGTGGCCGCCGAGCTGTTCGACCATTTCTTCGATGACGTGGTCCTGGCGGATGCGGATTTTGTCGCGGAGGAGTTGGACGGGGAGGTGGCGGTTGCCGAGGTGCCAGGCGATGCGGATCAGCTCGGCGTCGGAATGGGCGTGGATTTCGGCGAGGGGTTCGGGGCGGGCGGTTACTCGGACGATGCCTTCGGGGGTTTGGAGGCCGTCGCCGTCGCGCAGGCGGGTGGCCTGGGGGAGGTCGAGGAGGATTTCCGCGCCTTTTTCGGTGGTGAGGAGGATGCGGCGGCGGTGGCGGCGGTCGAAATCGATCAGGACGCTGTCGGTGGCCTGGGTGGGGTCCCAGGTTTTGGCGGGGAGGATGGTTTCGCAGCGTTGGGTCATGGCGAGAGGATAGGGGGTT
>CAMCJI010000350.1 GCA_945874805.1 Asaia bogorensis
CAGCATTGGGCTTTGCCTTGGCGAAGGCGTCACGGATGGTCTGGGGATCCTGAGCGGTGAACATCACCCGCATGACGTCGCCGCGGAAGTGGCAGAACTCCAGGATCTCCTGACCGATCAACTGGCCCTCGCGGTCGCAGTCAGTGGCAAGCCAGACGCGTCGGGCCGAGCGGAGAGCTGCCTTGATAGCCTGGAGCTTGCTCGCCTTGTTCCCGCCCCCCGCAGGCTTGGTTCCGAAGAGGCCCTCGGGGCGGAGCAGAACCGCCGTCCACTGCTTCCAGGCAGGGTTCACTTCCTCCGGTTCGCGCAGCGTGATCAGGTGCCCCTCGGCCGGCAGGATCGGGCCATAGCGGTTCCCGACCGCGGCGCGCACGTCCCTGGCTTGGCTGCTCTTCTCGGTGATGACGAGGTCGCTCGACATGCGGCGATATCTTGTTCAGCTGGTGCGGCTCTGAGGCATGAGTATGGGGCGACCCTGGGTTTCCTGTTGATCGTCCGACATGGCGACGATAGTGTCCGATTTCAGAGAACGAAGCAAGAACCGCGGAGCCAGCAAATGTGCGGACGCTACGCATCCATCCTACCCGTTGAGGGAATCGCGCGACTATTTCACACGATGAACCCGCAGCCGAACACGGCGCGGAACTGGAACATCGCACCAATGCAGGATGTGCTGCTGGGCCGGTGGTGGGCCCGGCAGATACGAACTGCGCGCTCATTCATCTCGTGCGCACAGCCGTGGCAATAGCTTCTGCAAATCAAGAAAGCGAGAATGGCCGATGTCCGAAGGGCGCCAGAAATTTCTCTGCGATGCGGTGGCTGCGGTGAATGACGACAAGCTGTTCATCACTGTCACCAAGGTGAACGACGGGATCGAATTCGAGACCGGTCGGGGCGACGTCAAATACGGTTCACCACGCCGGGAGTGGACCCCCGAACTTATCAGGCACGAGATTGCCCGGGCATTTGGAGCGAAATCCGTCGAAATTATCGATCTGCGGGACGATGCAACTGCGGCCGGACGCTGCGGGGTTACGCCGCGGCGCCGCAAGCGTCCGAAATCAGCCTTCTCACCGCCCGTGTAGGCTGCCACGGTGTGGCGGATGATCCATCGCCGCCTCGGCCTGCCGCGTCCGAACAGGAGTCCATCATGCTGCCGTCCCAACGCGATGCCTTCGACATGCCCCGTGACATCAGCTACCTCAACGCGGCCGCATGGACGCCGCTTCCTCGCGCCAGCCAGGAAGCCGGCCACGTCGGCGTCGCCCGCAAGGGCCAGCCCTGGAGAATTGCGCCCGACTTCGCTGCCAGCATCCATGACCGCACCCGCAGCGCCGCGGCCACCCTGATCAACGCGGACCCGGAGGACATCGCCATCGTCTCCTCCGTGAGTTACGGCGTCGCCACCGCGGCTAAGTCGCTCAAGGTTCCTCGCGGGAGCCGCGTGCTAGTGCTGGCGGAAGACCATTCCTCGCCCGTTCTGGAATGGATGGTCCGAGCACCCGAGCAGGGTTTCACCGTTGAGACCGTGTCCCACCCCGCTGACGGCGACTGGACCGCCGCCCTGCTCGCCGCGATTGATCGGCCGGGCGCCCCGGTTGGCCTCGCCTCCATCGCCTCGGTCCACTGGTCCGACGGTGGTGCCATCGACCTCCTACCCGTCGCGTTGGCCCTGCGTGCCCACGGCGCGGCGCTGTTGATCGATGCTACCCACAGTGCGGGAGTCATGCACCTGGACGTGAAGACCCTCGACCCTGATTTCATGATCTTCCCGACCTACAAATGGGTCTTGGGCCCCTACGGGCGCGCCTTCCTCTACATCGCCAAGCGCCACCAGGACGGCATCCCCCTTGAACAGACCGGCTTCGGCCGCCGCGGTGTCAGCGCCGAACACACGCCATACATGCGCGATACCGCCTACGTGACCGGCGCCCGGCGCTTCGACATGGGCGAGCGCGACCACTTCATCACCATGGAAATGGCAGCCATCGGCATGGAGATGGTGGCGCAATGGGGAGCGGAGGCCATCACCGAGCGGCTGCGCATGTTGACCAATCGGCTCGCCGAAGGCCTCGGTAATTCCGGTGCGCTTGTTCCCGATGCGCGTGTTCGCGCCCCGCATATCCTTTCCCTTGGTTTCCCCAAGGGCATGCCAAACCAGCTGCTTGAACGCCTGGAGGCCCAGGGCGCCTATGCCGCGCCCCGTCTTGGCCGCCTGCGCATCAGCCCCCACGTCTACAACGATGAGCAAGACGTCGATCGTTTTATCGAAGTCTTCCACAACGTCATGTCGCAGGAGGCTGCCGACTGAGCCGTCATTACTCTCAGTGGCGTGACCCAGTCGCGCCTTCGAGCGTGACGTCGAAGGACAAGAAGCGATCGAACAGCGCCGTCTTGCGGTAAAAGTGGTGCTTGGCGAAGGGACTGCCCGCGATGTCGTCCTCGCGATGTTCGACAAGCCCGAACCAGCTCAAGGGGCGGAGAATCCGTGCCTCCATGGCCATCGAGGCCACGTCCCATTCGGTGTCGAACACGCCGTTGACCGGGATGGTGCAGAGTCGGGTCAGGTGTTCCGGCAATTGCCAGTCGCTGGCCGTGACAGACAGCGACCAGAGCACAATGCCGATATCCTGCTGCGGCCATGTGCCGAGTAGGCCGCGCCCGAGATAACCGAGCCCAAGATGCCAGAGCGCCGTATGAAAAAGGACAGCCTGCAGGGCCCGGACATTCGGCTCCGTTAGCAGCTTTCGGCACGTTGGCGTCGCCTTCAGAAATCCCTTCTGGCGGCGGACCAGCTTGGCGGATTCAGCGACGTGATGCACGAAGTAGAGCGGCATGAAATCCGGCTCGTTGATGACCTTGTTGAAATGAAACATCTTGGCCTTGTCGAAATCGGGCCATTCGAAGAGGTCGCACATCTGCGACACGACGCCGCGCGACAGGTTGCCCGTCGCCGTGGTCTTCAAGCCCGGCGGCACCGCAGCGGCTCGCAAGAGGATCAGCGCGTTGCGTGCGACAGCGGATTGCTGAAGCTCGTCGGGCGCCATATCGGCTGCGAGGCGGATCGGACCGCCTGCCGGCGACGGAGGATGGCGCAGTGCATGGAAGCTTGCCTCCTCCAACGACGTCCAGGCGGGCAGGATGCCGCCGAGCCACTTTCGAACGGCTGGGTTCTGAAGCATACCGGGAGCTACCATCGGTCAGTCCTCACCTTGCAGCAACGGGCACGGGAGCGGGCACTCCACCGAGCCACTCGTTTAACTTCGACCACCTCCGCCGCCCGGACACGTTGTGCACCGCGATGGCGACCGCCTTCTTCTGACCAACCAGAACCACCAGTCGTTTGCCGCGGGTCACGCCGGTGTAGAGCAGGTTGCGCTGCAACATGGCGTAGTGCTGGGTCAGGACCGGGATGACGACCGCGGGGTATTCGGATCCCTGGCTCTTGTGGATCGTCGCGGCATAAGCCGGCACCAGCGTGTCGAGTTCGCCGAAGCCATAGGTCACGGCGCGGCCGTCGAAGCTGGCGGTGAGCTCATTGGCGTCGGCATCGACGTCGTCAATGTAGCCGATATCGCCGTTGTAGACTTCTTTGTCGTAGTCGTTCTCGATCTGCATGACCTTGTCGCCAGGCGCGAAGGTCCAGCCAAAGCGCTCTACCTTGCGCTCGCCGGCCGGATTGAGTGCGGCCTGCAATTCGATGTTCAGCGAACGCGCTCCGACCCCGCCACGGTTCATCGGGCACAGCACCTGGATGTCCCGGATGGGATCGAGGCCGAAGCGTTGGGGGATCCGCGTTTTCACCAGCTCGATGATGAGCGGCACGGCGGCTTCCGGATCGTCGGCCGTCACGAAGAAGAAGTCGCTGTCGCCCTCCGGCCGGGACAGGTCGGGTATGACGCCCTGGTTGATCCGGTGGGCGGCCATGATGATCCGGCTCTGGGCGGCCTGCCGGAACACCTCGGTCAGGCGCACCACCGGTACCGTGACTGACGCGATGATGTCGGCCAGAACCTGACCCGGCCCGACTGATGGTAGCTGGTCGATGTCCCCGACGATCAGCAGCGCGGCTTCGAGCGGCACCGCCTTCAGCAACGCCTGCATCAGCATTACGTCGACCATGGAGGTCTCGTCGACGAC
>CAMCJI010000351.1 GCA_945874805.1 Asaia bogorensis
ACACCCATCACACCAAAACGTCGATCATCGCGGGGCTGGTGAACATCGAAGCGGGGTTCATGCCATTCTGAAAAGCCCGACAGATTGGCCCGGTGCCACGAACTGGTGGTCGAAATAGGCCGCAGACTTTCGCAACAAGTCTATTCATGCCAGGGAGGGTTCGATGAGCCAAGCAAAGCTGCGGTCGCTGCTGATGGTGGGCCTTCTGGCCGCGGCGGTACCCGTTCACGCGCAGGTGCTGGAGGTGGCCGTCGATGCCTCTCCGGTCGGGCTTGACCCGCATCTGGTCACCGCCTTCGCCTCCTTCCAGGTCGTGAACGGCACGATCTATGAGGGCCTGACCTCGATCGACAAGGATCTGCGGGTGAAGCCCGGGGTGGCGGCATCCTGGACCGTCTCGCCCGACGGTAAGACCTATGTCTTCAAGATCCGCCCGGGTGCCACGTTCCACAACGGGGCGCCGGTGCAGGCCGAGGACGTGGCGGCGAGCTTCCGCCGCGTGACCTCGAAGGACATCGCCTCTCCCCTGGCCAGCCGCCTCGGCACGATGGAGAGCGTCACCGCCGTCGATGCCTCCACCGTGGAGCTGAAGCTGAAGGAGCCGACAGCGCCGCTGCTGGTCTCCATCGCCACCATCGCCATCGTTCCGCGCGGATTCGAGGCCGACAAGGACTCGCTGCAGAAGGGGCCGGTGGGCACCGGGCCGTTCAAGTTCAAGGAATGGCAGCCGAACAGCTTCATCGCGCTGGAGAAGCATGCGGCCTACGGCCGCGCCGGCCTGCCGAAGCTCGACGGCATCAAGTTCTCGATCGTGCCGGAGTCAGCGACGCGCCAGGTGGGCATCGGCTCCGGCCAGTACAGCCTGCTGCCGAACATCGATGCGGCAACCGCCCTGCAGCTCAAGGGCAAGCCCGGCGTGCGCCTGGCCGAGACGCTGGAGCTGGCCTACTCGCTGCTCGGCCTGAACACCTCCCGCCCGCCCTTCAACGACCCGAAGGTGCGCGAGGCGGTGAACTACGCGCTGAACCGTGACGAGATCATCGCCGCCGCCCTGTTCGGCGCCGGCGTGCCCGGCGGCCCGCTCTCCCCTGCGCTCAAGGACTGGGCTACGCCGACCACGGCCTTCCCCTGCTACAAGCACGATCCGGCCAAGGCGCAGGCCCTGCTGAAGGAGGCCGGCGTGACGATGCCGCTGGCCATCACCATCAACGTGCTGCCGCGCCAGGACATCAAGGACATGGCGCAGGTGGCCCAAGCCCAGTTCAACAAGGCGGGCTTCAAGGTGGAGCTGAAGAACCAGGAGCTCGGCCAGTTCATCCAGGATTGGCGCAACAGCAACTTCGACATGTTCGCCTCCACCAACGCCGGCAGCCCCGATCCGGACGACTACTTCTTCCGCACGTTCCGCACCGGCGGCTCGACCAACATCTTCAAATACTCGAATCCGGAGCTGGACGGTCTGCTGGACGGCGCGCGCACGCAGCTTGATCCCGCCGCCCGCAAGGCCGCCTACGACAAGGCGCAGGCGATCCTGGCCTGCCAGGGGCCGATCGTGCATGTCGCCTACGGGCAGCTGTTCTCTGCCCTGCGCGCCAATGTCGGCGGGTTCGAGGTGATCGCCAACCGCTCGCTGATCTCGTTGTCGGAGACGACTCTGGCGAAATAGCGTGCTGCGCCGGCTCGTCACCGCGAGGCTGATCGATCTCGCGGTCGTGCTGTTCGGCGTCTCGGTGCTGGTGTTCTGCATGATCCGGCTGATCCCCGGCGACGCGGTCGCGATCATGCTGGGTGCCAATACGGAGGTGACGCCGGACAAGATTTTCGCACTTCGCGCGCGTATCGGTTTGGATCAACCGCTGCTGACCCAGTATGTCACCTGGGTTGGCCGCGCGCTGCAGGGCGACCTCGGCACCTCGCTCTGGACCGGCCGACCGGTGGTGGAAGAGATCGGCCTGCATGTCTGGCCGACGCTGCAACTCACCAGCCTCGCTTTGGCCCTGGGCGCCGGGCTGGCGGTGCCGGCCGGCTGCCTGATGGCACGGCTGCGCGGCCAGGGGGCGGATGCGGCGATGCGGGTGGTGACGGTGGCCGGCCTGACGATTCCCAGCTTCTGGCTGGGGATCGTGATGATACTGACGCTCGCCACCCTCGCGCCCAGCCTGCAGATGCTCGGCTACGTGCCCTTCGGCCAGGACCCGCTGGGCAACCTCGCCCGGCTGATCCTGCCGGCCACCGCGCTGGCGCTGCCGATCCTGGCGAACCTTTCCCGCCTCGTCCGTTCGGCGATGCTGGATGCGCTGGGCCAGGACTACATCCGCACCGCCCGCGCCAAGGGCGTGCGCGAATCCTCGGTGCTCTACCGCCACGCCCTGCGCAACGCCCTGATCCCCTTCGTGACCTCGGTGGGCATCATGACCGGCTACCTGCTGGGCGGCGCCATCGTCGTCGAGCAGGTCTTCGCCATCCCCGGCCTCGGCCGGCTGATCCTCGGTGCGATCAGCGAGCGCAACTACCCGCTGCTACAGGCGACGATCCTGCTGATCACCTGCGGCTTCGTGGTGGTGAACTTCCTCGTCGATCTGCTCTATCTCGCCATCGACCCGCGGGTGCGCGCGGGATGAAGCGCCACAAGCTGCTGATCTTCGCCGTGGCCGTGGTGGCGATCGAGCTGTTGGTCGCGCTGTTCGCGGGGTTCGTCGCCCCCTACGACCCCGTCGAGCAGAGCATCATTGCCCGCCTCAAAGGCCCCACCGCCGCCCACTGGCTAGGGACCGACCAGTTTGGGCGGGACGTGCTGTCGCGCATCATCCACGGCAGCCGGGCCTCGCTGATGGTCTCCGGCTCCGCCGTCGCCGCCGCCCTGCTGGCCGGCGGCACGTTGGGGCTGATCGCGGCGTTCTACCGGGGCTGGGCCGAGCGGATCACCATGCGCGCGATGGACGTACTGTTCGCCTTCCCCGTCATGCTGCTCGCCATTGGCGTCGTCGCCGTGCTGGGGCCAGGCACCTGGACCGCGGCGATGGCGATCGCGGTCGTCTATACCCCGATCTTCGCCCGCCTCCTCCGGGGACCCGCCCTGGTGATCTGCGAGAGCGACTACGTCACCGGCGCCCGCGCCGCCGGCGCCTCGGACCGGCGTATCATCTTCTTCCACGTGCTGCCGAACCTGGCCTCCGTTGTCCTGGTGCAGACCAGCCTGCTGCTCTCGGCCGCCATCCTGGTGGAGGCCTCGCTGTCCTTCCTTGGCCTGGGCACCCAGCCGCCGGCGCCGTCGCTGGGGCTGATGCTGTCGGAGGGCCGGAATTTCCTGATGCTCTCGCCCTGGAGCGCGATCTTCGCGGGGGCGGCGATCCTGCTGCTGGGCTTCGGCCTGAACCTGCTGGGCGACGCCCTGCGCGACACGCTGGACCCGCGGCTGCGGGGGCAGCCATGATCATCCGCCCCGCCCTCGCGCACGAGGCCCGCCGCGTCGGGCAGCTCGCCGCGGCATCCTACGCCGGGGCATTCGCCGATATCCTCGAACCCGCAGTCCTCGCCGAACACGGCCCCGCCCACTTCGCCGCCCGCTTCGCCGAGACCTGGCCGCGCCTGCGGGTGGCCGACAGCTTCGGCGAGATCATCGGCTTCGCCCAGGTTACCGCCGGGCATCTGGACATGCTGTTCATCGACCCTATCGCCCAAGGCTGCGGCGCCGGCAGCGCTCTGCTCGGCGACGCTGAACTGCGTGGCACCACCAGCCTGGAAAGCTTCCGCGACAACACTCCCGCCCGCCGCTTCTACGAACGCCACGGCTGGCGGCTCACCCGAACCTACACCCGCCCCTTCGCCGGCCGCGACCTTGACTTCGTCTACTACGAAAAGCCGTAGCGGCGGTTTTGGGCGGGGAAGGAGGGCAAGGCGGCGGGTGCAGGGGGACCTTCCCCCTTGCCCGGGTCCAGGGGCGTGGAGCCTTCCCTACCGAACTCGCGTGTGGGCAGTTGACCCCAACATTAGACTTGTTGCGAAAGTCTGCGGCCTATTTCGACCACCAGTTCGTGGCACCGGGCCAATCTGTCGGGCTTTTCAGAATGGCATGAACCCCGCTTCGATGTTCACCAGCCCCGCGATGATCGACGTTTTGGTGTGATGGGTGTCG
>CAMCJI010000352.1 GCA_945874805.1 Asaia bogorensis
AAAATCTCGAAGCCGTGTCGCTGCACGACAATCAAACCAAAAATTAGGGCTTGCCAGCGACAATCAGATCGAACAACATCGTTTCTGTTGCGGTCACAGTTTCTCATCCTGATTGACGCATTTTCTCATCCAGATTGTCGCGCCATAGTCATCAGCAAATCCACGGCCAGCCCAGGTTCCTGGGCAGCCTGTCTTGCGTGCAGGGGTTGATCGGCGCAGGGTAATAACAGCGGTGCATCAGAAGCAAGAAATCGCCCGCTCCATACGGCAGTCGTCGCCCCCAACTAGCGCGGGAGACTCCGCGCAGCGGGGGCTCATCATGGAAGAGGTCACGGAGCCGATGGCATTTAAAGCTCCTCGTCCGCCGTCTGTAGTTGAACAGGCAGCGGGTGCGCAGCGACTGGTAACGCGGCTTGAAATGTTGCCAGAGGCGATTGAACGACATTCGCGGGCGACAGCGTTGATATGCGTTGCTACACCAGCCGAAGTTTCGGACCTCAAAGAGCAGCTCAGACACGGAAGCCAACCTACGACACCGGTATCGCTAGGGCAGCGACCGATCGACATTGTCCTCGGGGTCGATTTCGGCACCAGCAGTGTGAAGATCGCTGCTCGTCTGCCTTACGAACCCGGGTCGCCAATAGTTGCGATACCTGTGCCGTCCTTCGCACGTGCAGAAGACCATCCTTACCTATGGGCGTCTCGCCTATGGCTGGGACCCGACGGCTCATTCTCGCTGCATCCAGCGCCACGAGCCGCAGTTTTTTGTGCCATCAAGGCTGGCCTGATGACACCGCCGCAACCAGGCACTTGCACGGCAACCACACTGGCCAACGCGGCAGCCCCCGAGGAACTGGCAACCGCGTTCCTCGCGCTGCAGGTCCAACATGCCAGAGGTTGGTTGGCCAGCGAACGCGCGGCTCTGATGCAGCGGGGCCATCTGAAATGGTCTTACAACTTTGGCTTTCCGGCTGCCTCGCTGAACAACGCGGTGCTGTCCGAGAAATATCAACGCTGCGTTGCCGCAGCACTATCCCTTGCCGCTTCGGCAGCGGATGTCACCCTGACGACAACGCGGGCGGCGCTAACCGGGGTGGGGAGCAACCCAACCGGGCAACTTGAAGCAATGCAGGCATCGTTGATACCGGAGATAGCGGCCGCGGTATCTGGATTTGCCAATTCCACGATGCTGGATGACGGGTTGTACGCGCTAGTCGATGTTGGAGGCGGGACTGTTGATTGCTGCACTTTCAATCTGTTCAAGAGCAGGGACGGGGAGTCAAAATGTCCAATCTTCGCTGCCGATGTGTCAATGTTGGGAGTCGAACCATGGAAGGCGTGTTCAACCGATCGGAAACTCGCAAACTATTTTCGGTGGGACTTGGATCGACGACAGCGGGGAGTGATCTGGCAGACTAAGAAGAGGCGCGACCCCAACAGCGAACGATGGTCTAGCGCGCTGCCGGTATTCCTCATCGGCGGAGGGGTAAAATCGGCGGTTCACGCCGCGAGTGCGCACAGCCTTGATCCTTGGCTGCGAAAATTCAATAGCGCCGGGGGAGGCATTCGACTGATGCGTTTGCCTGCCGCAGCTGGCCTAGACCATGAACTCTGCCCCGCCACAATGGTCGATCGCCTCGCGGTTGCAATCGGGCTAAGCATGTCTGTTCAAGATATCCCAGAGATCAAATTGCCCAATGTCATCGACGACATAGCGACTGAGCAGATCCGTCCAAATGATGACCGCTTTGTGGGGAAGGAGCAGATGTGACGTCTTGATGCGCAGTCGCATGCTGGTGGCGCTCCTGGCAGTTTCCGATAGACTCGCCGGCAGGCAGCCGACGCTGTGACCGACAAGGAAACCCATGCTCACCGGTGAAATCCGCTCCCATATCGACGCCATCTGGAACGCTTTCTGGACGGGCGGGATATCCAACCCGCTGGAGGTGATCGAGCAGATCACCTACCTGCTGTTCATCCGCCGACTGGACGAGTTGCACACGCGCGAGGAGCTCAAGGCGGCACGGCTGAAGCGGCCGATGGAGAACCCCACCTTCCCCGAAGGCACGGACCCGCGCGGCCGGCCCTATGCGGACCTCCGCTGGTCGCGCTTCAAGAACGCGGCGCCGGCCGAGATGTTCGTCGTCGTTGGCGAGCACGTGTTCCCGTTCCTGCGCACGCTCGGCGGCGATGGTTCGACCTATTCGCACCACATGAAGGACGCCCGCTTCACCATCCCCACGCCCGCCTTGCTCGCCCGGGTGGTGGACATGATCGACCACGTGCCGATGGAGGAGCGGGACACCAAGGGCGATCTGTACGAATACATGCTCGGCAAGATCGCCACCGCCGGGCAGAACGGGCAGTTCCGCACGCCGCGGCACATCATCCGGCTGATGGTGGAGATGACGGCGCCGACGGCGAAGGACGTGATCGTCGATCCCGCCAGCGGCACCTGCGGCTTTCTGGTGGCGGCGGGCGAGTATCTGCGGGAGCGGCACCCGGAAATCCTGCGCGATGACGCCGCCCGCCAGCACTTCCACCACGGCATGTTCCACGGTTTCGATTTCGACAGCACCATGCTGCGCATCGGCAGCATGAACATGCTGCTGCACGGGGTGGAGAACCCCGACATCCGCTACCGCGACAGTCTGGCGCAGGACCATGCGGAGGACGCCGAGCGCTACACCCTGGTGCTCGCCAACCCGCCCTTCGCCGGCGCGCTGGATGCGGAGACGGTGGCGAAGGACCTGACCGCCATCGTCAAGACGCGCAAGACGGAGCTGTTGTTCCTCGCCTTGTTCCTGCGCCTGCTGAAGCCCGGGGGGCGGGCGGCGGTGATCGTGCCGGATGGGGTGCTGTTCGGCTCCTCCAAGGCGCACAAGGAGTTGCGGCGGATGCTGGTGGAGGAGCAGAAGCTGGACGGCGTGGTCTCCCTGCCCTCCGGCGTGTTCCGCCCCTATGCCGGCGTGTCCACCGCCATCCTGTTCTTTACCCGCACGGACAGCGGCGGCACATCAGGCGTGTGGTTCTACGACATGCAGGCCGACGGGTTCAGCCTGGACGACAAGCGCACGCCGCTGCTGGCCGAGGCGCAGCTTGGCCCAGTGCCGGCGGTGGCGCTGGATGCGGCGGCGCAGGCGCGCAACAACCTGCCGGACGTGCTGGCGCGCTGGCAGCAGCGCGGCGGAGCCGAGCGGGAGCGGCCGCGCACGGCGCAGAGCTTTGTCGTGCCGAAGGCGGAGATCGCAGCGGCCGGGTATGACCTGTCGCTGAACCGCTACAAGGAGGTGGTGCGCGATGCGGTGACGCACCGGGCGCCGAAGGACATTCTGGCCGATCTGGCAAAGCTGGAGGACGAGATCAGGGACGGCATGAAGACACTGGAGGGGATGCTGGCGTGAGGAAGTGGCCTGAAGTTCTTCTCCAAGATGTGGCTGTCCTTGAACGAGACGCGGTGGCGCCAGACGCGATACAGGATGGAACGACGTATGTCGGTCTTGAGCACATCGCAGCGGGCGGCGAGTTGGTAAATGTTGGCCCCGTTGATGGAGGGGACCTGAAGAGCATCAAGTTTGCTTTTTCGGCAGCCCACGTTCTCTACGGCAAACTTCGGCCATATCTGGGCAAGATTGCACGCCCCAACTTCTCAGGGGTCTGTACGACTGAGATCGTTCCAATCCGCCCAGGCAAGAGATTGGACAGAGACTATCTGCTGCATTTCCTTCGCCAGCCCGAGCAAATCGAGCTTGCGACTGCGCGTTCAGCGGGCGCGAACTTGCCTCGTCTGAGCCCAAACGAACTTGCCAGATTCTCGATCCCGCTCCCGCCGCTCCCAGAGCAACGCCGCATCGCCGCCATTCTCGATCAGGCCGACGCGCTGCGGGCGAAGCGGCGGGCGGCGCTGGCGCAACTCAATGAGATGGCGAAGGCGATCTTCGTGGAGATGTTCGGCGAAAATCGGAAGATTGAGACATGCAGAATTGACGCAGTTTGTGATCTGGTCACGGATGGTACTCACTAGACCTGTTGCGTAAGTCGGGCCACTTCGTCGCGGAGACGGCTTGAAATCAGGGGATTCCCAGATCACGGGTCGATAGGATTCATATGGCT
>CAMCJI010000353.1 GCA_945874805.1 Asaia bogorensis
CGACACCCATCACACCAAAACGTCGATCATCGCGGGGCTGGTGAACATCGAAGCGGGGTTCATGCCATTCTGAAAAGCCCGACAGATTGGCCCGGTGCCACGAACTGGTGGTCGAAATAGGCCGCAGACTTTCGCAACAAGTCTAATATGATGTCGCGAGGAAGGCGGTGCTCGCGTGTGCGACCGAGGATGAGAAAAAATCGATGCGGGAAGATATGCGTTGGGTGCGTGATTTGGGTTTGCGGATATCGTAATACGCGCATGGGCGCGGTTCAGAGGCGCCGAGTTGTGCCCGAGAAAGGGCGGCTGAAGTAACGACATAACAGCGCGTGGCGGGGAAGTTGGCGGAAGGCGCTCCGCTTTTCCGCCCTAACGTTTCTACGTTTCGGAGAGCGCCAGCCAAACTAATAAGAGTTTTTTGGTTCTTTTTTTTCAAAAAAGAACGCCTGCCTTGCTACCCCTTGCCTTGTGCCTTCTTCCACGCCTCGTATTCCGGGCGGGCGGCTTCTGACAACGGATAATAGCGGCGGAGATCGCCGCCTTCGGAGAGGCGTTCGCGGCTGAAGTCTTCCCATTCGTGGTGTTTGGTGGCGTATTCGATCACCTTCTCCGCCAATTTCACGGGGACGACGACGGCGCCGTCGTCGTCGGCGACTATGATGTCGCCGGGCATGACCAGCACGCCTCCGCAGGCGATGGGGGTGTTGACGGCGAAGGGCATCAGGTCGGTTTGGGTGTGGAAGTTGGGGGTGATGCCGCGGAGCCACATGGCGATGCCGAGGTCTTTGGCGTTGGGCCAGTCGCGGATGCAGCCGTCGATGATGATGCCGGCGCCGCCGCGGCCTTTGAAGTAGGTGAGCATCATTTCGCCGAAGATGCCGGATTTCATGTCGGCGCGGGCGTCCACCACGACGATGTCGCCGGCTTGGGCGTGGTAGAGGACGTGGCGGTGGAGTTGTTTTTCGGGGTCGGCGTATTCGTCTTCGCCGTAGAGGTCTTCGCGTTTGGGCATGAACTGGAGGGTCAGCGCGGGGCCGGCGATGGCGGCACCTTTGGTCCAGGCGACGGGGCCGCAGATGTGGGCGTTGCGGATGCCGAGCTTGTTCAGCGAGCTGGTGGTGGAGGCGGTGCCGATCTGGCGGAGGGCTTCGACGAGATGGGCGGGGGGGCGGGTGATGTCGGGCGTGTGGGTCACGGCTCTTCTCCGAAGTATTGCGTGCCGGGGCGGGTGTGGGCGCGGGCGACGTCTTCGTTGAGTTCGAGGCCGTGGCCTGGTTTGTCGTTCAGGGTGATGAAGCCGTCGACGATGGGTTCGCCGCCGTCCACGAGGCTGCCCCACCAGGGGACGTCGTGGGCGTGGTATTCCATGACGAGGAAGTTGTTCATGGCGGCGCAGACATGGGCGCTGGCGACGGTGCCGATGGGGCTGGCGACGTTGTGGGGGGCGAGCGGGATGTAATAGAGGTTGGCGTGGTCGGCGACTTTTTTCGCCTCCAGCAGGCCGCCCATTTTGGGGATGTCCGGGGCGATGATGCGGGCGGCTTGTTTTTCGATCAGCTCGCGGAAGCCCTGGTGGCGGTAGAGGTTTTCGCCGGTGCAGATGGGGGTGCGGGTGGAGTGGGTGACGTGGCGCTGGGCCTCGATGTTTTCCGGCGGGATGGGGTCTTCGAGCCAGAGGAGGTCGTAGGGTTCGAGGGCTTGGGCGAGTTTGATGGCGTCGTTGACGCCGAATTTCCAGTGGGCGTCCATCGCGATCATGACTTCGGGGCCGACGGCTTCGCGGACGCAGCGGACGACGTCCACCATCCAGCGCATTTCGGCTGAGCCGATCAGGCGGTTGAAGGGTTCGAACCAGCGGCGGCGGGGGTGGGGGTCGTTGGTGACGTCCAGCGTGTAGGGGTTGAGGGTGTCGAGGTCGAATTTGAGGGCGGTGAAGCCTTCGGCGGCGACTTCGGCGGCTTTGCGGCCGTAGTCGATGGGGTCGGGCGTGTCGCCGGCGTGGCAGTCCGCATAGATGCGGATTTTGTCGCGGAAGCGGCCGCCGAAGAAGGTGGAGATGGGGAGTTTGTGGGCGCGGCCCATCAGGTCCCAGAGCGCGATTTCGATGCCGGAGATGGCTGTGACGGTGGCGCCGGCCTGGCTGCCCTCGCCGGATAGGCAGCGGACCATGATGTCGAGCAGGCGGACGATGTTGGTGGGGTCTTCGCCGAGGAGGAGGGGCTTGGCCTTGTGGACGAGCTCGGCGACGCCGGCGCCCCAGTAGGCCTCGCCGAGGCCGGTGATGCCGCGGTCGGTCTCGATTTTTACGAGGACCCAGGGGAAGTTGCCCTCGATGATGGCGGTGCGGACGTTGGTGATTTTCATGGGGTCGGGCCTCAGGCGGTGAGGGCGTTGGTGGTTTTGCCGTCGAAGACGTGGAGTTTTTCCTGGTCGGGTTGCATCCAGACGGCTTCGTCCATGCCGAAGCGGACGTCTGGCGTGGTGCTGACGACGGCGGTGGTGTCGCCGAGGCGGATGTGGACGAAGGTGATGTCGCCGGTGGGCTCGACCGTGTAGACGCGGCCGGGGATGGTGTTGGGCTGGGCCGACTTGTGGAGGAGGACGGCGCTGTGGCGGGTGCCGAGGACGATATCGGGGGTGCTGGATTTGGCGGCGCGGGCGGCGTTGCGGGGGGCGAGCTGGTAGCGCCAGCCTTCGCTGCCTTCGACGGTGTTTTCGCCGACGCGCTTGGCGGGGATGAGGTTCATGGCGGGGCTGCCGACGAAGCTGGCGACGAAGGTGTTGAGGGGGTCGTTGAAGACGCGCTCGGGCGTGTCGTACTGCTGGAGCAGGCCGCCGTTCATCACGGCCATTTTGTCGGCCATGGTGACGGCCTCCATCTGGTCGTGGGTGACGTAGATGATGGTGGCACCGAGGGCCTGGTGGAAGCGCTTGAGCTCGCTGCGCATTTGCACGCGGAGTTTGGCGTCGAGGTTGGAGAGGGGTTCGTCCATCAGGAAGGCGCGGGGGTCGCGCACGAGGGCGCGGCCGAGGGCGACGCGCTGCTGCTGGCCGCCGGAGAGCTCGCGGGGACGGCGTTGCAGGAGGTGGCCGATGTCCAGCACCTTTGCGGCTTCCTGGATTTTCTTGTCGATCTCGGCCTTGGGGGTTTTGCGCATCTGCAAGGGGAAGGCGAGATTTTTGTAGACGGTTTTGTTGGGGTAGAGGGCGTAGTTCTGGAAGACCATGGCGATGTCGCGGTCTTTCGGGTCGAGGTCGTTGACCAGCTTGTCGCCGATGTGGATGTCGCCGCCGGACATTTCGATCAGGCCGGCGATGAGGTTGAGCGTGGTGGTTTTGCCGCAGCCGGAGGGGCCGACGAGGGCGACGAACTCGCCATCCTCGATGGTCAGCGAGACGTGGTCCACGGCCATGAAGGTGCCGTAGGTCTTGACGACGTCGCGCAGTCTTACCTGGGCCATAGGGAGTCCTTGGTTTAGAGACGGCAAGTGGCAGGAAGAGTCTTCTTTTTGTGAACAAAAAGAAGCAAAAAAACTTTATCCGTTTGGATGCTGCTTTTACGGGAGAGTGGAGTTTTGGGGATCAGGGGGGGGGTTGGCTTCGCCGTCTTGCGACCGATCGGTGCGGCTCGCGACGAAGCCAGTATCAAAGGTTTTTTGCTTCTTTTTTTCAAAAAAGAAGGTTCTTCCTTCCTGCCCCTTGCCTGTCACGACTTCACAGCCCCCTCCGTCAGCGCGCGGACGAAGTATTTCTGCAAGACGAGGAACAGGGCGACGACTGGCACGCTCATGATGAACGAGGCCGCCATCAGGCCGGGCCAGTTGGTGGCGTATTCGGTGAAGAAGCGTTGCAGGCCGACGGGGAGGGTCAGGCGGTCTTTGTCGTTCAGGAAGGTCAGGGCGTAGACGTATTCGTTCCAGGCCATGATGAAGCTGTAGATGGCGGTGGCGATGATGCCAGGCGAGGAGAGGGGCATCACGATCAGGATGAAGGCCTGGAAGCGCGAGGCGCCGTCGATCCGTGCGGCCTGTTCGAGCTGGACGGGGATGTTGTCGTAGAAGCCCTTGAGCAGCCAGATCGACAGCGGCAGGCCGAAGGTGAGGTAGG
>CAMCJI010000354.1 GCA_945874805.1 Asaia bogorensis
TCGAGCGGGTGGCGCCGGGCAAGGGCTTTCTGCATTTCACCTACTGCGTTACCTCGCCGCTGCCCACCGTGCGGCTCGGCCTCGTCGGGCGGCGGCTGGCCTGGACACCGCTCAACCTTCCCCCCGCCTCCGTCTGGCACTACGCGCCCCGGCTTGCGGTCGGCCCCGCATCTGGCGAAGAAACAGGATCCCGCGCATGAAGCTCTACATCATCTCCGACATTCACATGGTTGCTCCCGGTACGCTGTCGAAGGGTCTCGACCCGGCGAAGCGCCTGCAATGCGCGCTCGATGACCTCGCCGCCCACCATGCCGACTCTGATCTTTGCGTTCTGCTTGGTGACCTCGCCGACCATGGGGATGCTGCGGCCTATGCCGAGCTGCGCCGCATGCTGGCCGGCGTGGCGACGCCGGTGGTGACGATGCTGGGCAACCACGACGACCGCGAGACCTTCTGCACCGTGTTCCATGACGCCGAACTGGACGCCGAAGGCTTCGTCCAGACCGTGCGCGACACCCCGGCCGGCCGGTTGATCTTCCTGGACACCTTCGAGCCGGGCTACGCCAGCGGACATTTCTGTGCGAAGCGCCAGGCATGGCTCGCAGAACGGCTAGACGAAGCGCGCGATCGTCCGGTCCATCTGTTCCTGCATCACCCGCCGTTTGACATCGGCACCATCGTGGACGGGATCAAGCTGGAGCACGCCGATGCGCTGGGCCGGCTGCTGGCCGCGCACGGCGGCGTCCGCCACATCACCGCCGGCCACACGCACCGGGTATGCAGCGGTGTGTGGCGCGGCATCGCCTTCGGCAATCTCGGCTCGACCAGCTACAACGTGGGCGTTCACCTGAAGGGCGCCGCCGGGCCGGGCGACCGCTTCGCCGACTCGATCGCCACCGGCGTGATGCTCATCTCCGACGATCAGGTGGTGCTGCACGCGCACGACGTGAATCCAGGCCGCGAGCCGATGGCCCCCGCCCTCTTTCCGCATGCGCGGGTGGCCGAAATCCTGGCGCGCGGCGGCAAACTGACGCCCTGAGGGTTGGTCTGCGGCGGAGCGCGCCTCCGGTCCGCCAGCGCCTCTTACATTGTGCAAGCGCTGAACCTGAGCGGCGGCTTGGCCGGACCCTGGCCGAGCACGCATTGTCTGGCGATCCTGGGGCGCTGCGAGATGGAGTTGTTGTGGCGGAGAGGGTGTGTCTGGGTTCGAACCATCTCCACCGGAAGGGCCGGGGATGTCCCGGTGGAGATTGAAAGAGGTCGGTCGGCGTTGCTCGCCTTGAGCCTGTAAGCTCACCTGGGCGGCGTTGAAGAGTTTCAGGCGTGGCTCCTATTCCGGGCGGGCGCTCATCGCCACGCTGCGCTGATCCGTGCGGGGTTCATAGATGACGCCCTTGCGGGAGGCCCAGGAGTTGACGAGCTGATCGAGCGGGATGAAGCCGATATCGTCTGTCAGCATTTCGGTGGCCTGTACCAACATCTTCTCGCGGGCCAACGGGTCCAGGGTGGCGAGGGCCTGATTGGTGAGGGTCGTCAACGCCGGATTGTCATACCCGCCCCAATTGCCGGAGAAGCCGGGGAGGAAGAGGTTCGTGAGCGCATAGCCCACCTCCTCCGTGCTGATGCCGAAGGAGATGACGGGCATACTGAACTCACGCCGGGCACCGCGGCCCATGTACATCGTCGTCGGTGTCGGTTCGACAGCGGTTTGCACGCCGATGCGCGTCCACATCTGGGCGATGGCCGGCGCGGTGGAGCCATAGCCAAAGCCCGGGCGGTCTCCATAGGTGTGCAGGCTCAGCCGGAAGCCGGCCGGGTAGCCGGCTTCGGCCAGCGGGGCGCGCGCACGGTCCGGGTCGTAGGCCGGCACGTTGATATTGGCGGCCTAGGAGTGGAACCCCGGCCACATGAATTGCCCCATGGGCACCGCCGTGCCGTTGAGGATGCGCTCGGCGAGCGGTTGGCGGTTGATGGCGATGGAGAGCGCCTCGCGCACCCGACGGCCCGCAGGGGGTTGTGTGCGAGCTTGTTGACCTGGGCATCGGTGACGAAGGGAGGGGACGTCTCACGGCCGATATCGGGCAGGAAGAAGATCGAGCGGTTGCCGGGCGTTTGGGCCACGCGCAGGCGAGGGTCCGTCCTCAGGCGGGGAAGATCCGCCTCGCCGGGGGCATCGATCAGGTCCACATCGCTGGCCAGCAGGGCGGCGGTGCGGGCGCCATCATTGGCGATGAAGCGAAAGACCACCTTGTCCCACGCTGGTTTTGGGCCGGTCCAGGCCGGGTTGCGGGCGAGCTCGATGGTCTCGTTGGTGGCGAACCGCACGAGGCGGTAAGGCCCGCCGGCGATGGCAGCCTTGCCGCTGTTGAAATCCGATTGCGTCGCCCCTTCGGACGCATGACGGGCGACAATGGAAATGGCCGCGAGATTGACCGGAAGGTTGGGCGAGGCCTGCGCCGTGGTGATGCGCAAGCTCGTGGGCGAGGTGATCTCGACTTTCTTCACATCGCGCATCAACGGGCCGTAGCCGAGCGGCGAATTCGGCAGGTTGGGCGCCCTTTGCAGGGAGAACAGCACGTCCTCAGCCGTGACTTTTCGCCCGTCGGACCACGGGGCATCCTCGCGTAGCGTGGAGGTCCATTCCGTATCCGATGTCGCCTGCCAGGCCGAGGCGAGACCGGGCCCGATCGAGAGATATTCCTTCTGCTCCACGAGGCGCTGGTAGAGGTGAAGGGCGAGCGCACGGTCGGCGATGCCGTTGTAGAGATGTGGGTCCACCGACATGGCAAATACACCACTGCCGATGGCAAGGTCCGCCGCCCGGGCCGGGGCTGCGGCATGGGCGGCGGCAAGTGCGAGCAGGGCGGTGGCGGTGCCGCGGATCATGGCGAGTTCCGATCGGTCGTGCGGGGGGCAAAGGCGACCGCGTGGGGGTGGGTGCTGGGGCGCGTTGCAAAGCCCCGCAGTTCCGGGCGCGGCGTGGTGAGGCGGGCCAGATCCGGCCGTGGCCGCGCCAGGCCAGGCAGGCGGCTCCATGCCGCCTCCAACGCCTCGGCCGCATTGAGCAGGGCAATATCTCCCCGGAAACGGCCTGTGATCTGCATGCCGAAAGGCATCCCCATCGGGTCTGTGCCGCAGGGCAGGGAGATGGAAGGGTTGGTGCAGATCGTGATGACGTAGGTCAGCGCCAGCCAGTAGTACTAATTGCGCAGCGGCACTCTGTTGAGTTCGGCCAGGTACAGCTGCGTCCAGGGAAATGGCGTGACCGGCACGGTGGGAAGCAGCACCAGATCGTAATCACGATGTATCTGCTGGAAGCGGCGGGAGATGCGGGTCTGCTTGCTGGCCGCCCAGGCGGAGTCCGCCAACGTCATCTTGGCGCCGATCTCGTAGTTGGCGCGGATGTTCGGGCCCAGCACATCAGGGCTCGTCTCGTACTCCTTCTGGAATCGGGCGACGAAAGCCTGGGCACGCACCACATCGAAGCAGCGATCCGCTTCTCCCATGTCCACATCAAGCCGGTCACACCGCTGGAACAGGTGCGCTATGGCGGCCATCTTCTCGCGCATGGCGGCACGGATCTCCTCGCCCACGGGGCATTGGCCGAAATCCTCCTTCCAGGCCACGCGAAGGCGGCCAAGATCGGCGGGGCGGGAAGCGAGGATATCGGCTCGTGAGATAGGGAAGCCGAGCGGCTCGCGGTCATCCATGCCGGTTTGAGCGGCAAAGAGCAGGCGGGTATCCGGCACATCCCGGCCCATTGGGCCAAGCACGGAAGTCGCGGTCCACCCGTGCGGGCGCGTATCCATCGGCACCAGGCCGGGCGTGGGCCGGATGCCCACCACGCCTTACTTTGCCGCTGGGATGCGCAGCGAACCGCCGGTATCCGAGCCGGTGCAGACGGGCAACATGTCGGTCGCCAATGCCACGGCCGAGCCGCCGGAGGAGCCTCCCGGATTGAGCGTGGGGTTGAAGGGGTTGCCGGTCACCCCCCAGACCGGGTTGCGGCTGTTCGCCCAGGCACCGATTTCCGGCACGTTGGTCTTG
>CAMCJI010000355.1 GCA_945874805.1 Asaia bogorensis
GCCCCTTCCTCACAACCTGCTCTTAGGGATGTCTGTCCAGGGACACTGTCCCTGGTGGGGGTCGAGGGGGCAAAGCCCCTCGCCTTGCTTGCTTTTCATTCGATACGGGGCTGGCGTGCGGGCGTGGACGCGTTACTGTTGCCTTGTGGGTAACGGGAGCACATAGAATGAAGCGCCGTAGCTTTATCGCTGGCACAGCCGCGACACTTGCCTCACCTGCCATCGCTCAGCCGGCCAAGACCGCGACGTTGCGGTTTGTGCCGCAGGCGAATTTGACGTTGCTGGATCCGGTGATCACCACTGCGATCGTCACCACCAACCATGCGTATCATGTGTTCGACACGCTGTATTCGGCGGGGCCGGATGGCGTGCCGAAGCCGCAGATGGCGACGGGGGCGCAGGTGTCCGATGACGGGCGGACCTGGAAGATCGGGCTGCGGGACGGGTTGAAGTTCCATGACGGCTCGCCGGTGCTGGCGCGGGATGCCGCGGCCTCGATCGCGCGGTGGGCGAAGCGGGAGCCGTTCGGGCAGTTGCTCGACAAGGTGGTCGACAGCTATGGCGCGGCCGATGACAAGACGGTCGAGATCAAGCTGAAGCGGCCGTTTCCGCATCTGTTGAGCGCGATCGGCAAGCCCGATGCGTCGCTGCCGTTCGTGATGCCGGAGCGCCTGGCGCAGACGGACCCGACGAAGCAGGTGACGGAGATGATGGGGTCCGGCCCCTACAAGTGGGTGGCGGACGAGTTCGTGACCGGCAGCCGGGCGGTTTATACCAAGAACGAGGCCTATGTGCCGCGCGCCGAGGCTCCGGTTTGGGGGACCGGGGCGAAGATCGCGTATTTCCCGCGCATCGAGTGGCGGGTGATCCCGGATGCGGCGACGGCCGCGGCGGCGTTGCAGAATGCCGAGGTGGACTGGTGGGAGCAGCCGCTCTCCGATCTGCTGCCGGTGCTGGCGCGGGATCGCAACATCACGGTAGAGGTGGATAATCCGCAGGGGCGGCTGTCGTTCATCCGGATGAACCATTTGCAGGCGCCGTTCAACGATGTGCGCATGCGCCGGGCGGTGCGGACGGCGGTGCGGCAGGACGACTACATGCGCACGACCTTCGGCGACGACCAGTCGCTGTGGCGGCTGTGCCGCAGCACCTTCCCCTGTGCCACGCCGTTCGAAACGGAACTGCCGGACTTGATGCCGGGCGACCTGGCGAAGGCGCGGCAGATGCTGAAGGACGCGGGGTATGCCGGGGAGAAGGTGGTCATCATCAATCCCACCGACTTCGCGGTGATCAATCCGCTGGGTGTGGTGACGGCCGATCTGCTGAAGCAGATCGGCATGAATGTCGATTTGCAGCAGACGGACTGGGGCACGCTGATCCAGCGGCGGGCGAGCCGGGAGACGGTGGACAAGGGGGGGTGGAGCATCTTCCACACCTATGGCCCGGCCTCGGCCTACAACACGCCGGCGACGTCTGGGATCATTCGCGGCCAGGGTGCGGCCGGGTGGTTCGGCTGGTGGGACAATGCGAAGGCCGAACAGCTGGTGCAGGATTGGCTGGAAGCGGCCGATCCGGCGCGGCAGAAGATGCTGGCGCAGGAACTCTCGCGGCTGGCGATGGACGAGGTGCCGTTCGTGCCGGTGGGGCAGTGGTTCGGCAAGACGGCCTATCGCAAGTCGATCACCGGAGTGATGCAGGGCGCGGCACCGTATCCCTGGAACGTGCGCCCGGCTTAGCCGGGGCTCATGAAGAAAGGGGCGCCGTGTTGCCACGGCGCCCCTTGATCATGCCACCGCGTCGGCGTCGGCGGCGCGGCGTTCGAAGCGCTTGCGCTGGTTCGGGTCGAGGTAGCGCTTGCGGATGCGGATGGCCGAGGGGGTGACTTCCACCAGCTCGTCGTCCTCGATGTAGGCGATCGCCTGTTCGAGGGACATGCGGCGCGGCGGGATCAGCAGCATCGCCTCATCCTTGCCGGCGGCGCGGATGTTGGTGAGCTTCTTTTCCTTGATCGCGTTGACGTCGAGGTCGGAGTCGCGGCTGTGTTCGCCGAGGATCATGCCGAGATAGATCTTTTCGCCGGGGTTGACGAAGAGGGTGCCGCGTTCCTGCAGGTACCAGAGCGAATACTGCACGGCTTCGCCGTCGGAGTTGGAGATCAGGCTGCCGTTGCGGCGGCCTTCGATGGTGCCGCGCCAGGGGCCGTAGCCGGCGAACAGCCGGTTCATGATGCCGGTGCCGCGGGTGTCGGTGAGGAATTCGCCGTGGTAGCCGATCAGGCCGCGGCTGGGCATGGTGAAGGTGATGCGCACCTTGCCGCCGCCCGACGGGCGCATGTCGGTCATTTCGCCTTTGCGCTTGGCCATCTTCTCGACGACGATGCCGGTGTAGGGCTCGTCCACATCGACCAGCACCTCCTCCATCGGCTCCTCGCGGGCGCCGGTTTCGGGGTTGTCGCGCATCAGTACGCGGGGGCGGCCGATGGTGAGTTCGAAGCCTTCGCGGCGCATGGTTTCGATCAGCACGCCGAGTTGCAGTTCGCCGCGGCCGGCGACTTCGCAAGCGTCGCTTTCCTGGCTTTCGGTGACCTTGATGGCGACGTTGCCTTCGGTTTCACGGAACAGGCGGTCGCGGATCTGGCGCGAGGTGACCTTCTTGCCTTCGCGGCCACCGAGGGGGCCGTCGTTGATGCGGAAGGTCATGGCCAGCGTCGGCGGATCGACGGGGGTGGCGGGCTGCGGGCCGGTGATTTCGGGGCTGCCGATGGTGTCCGGGATCGTGGCGTCCGTCAGGCCGGCGATGGCGATGATGTCGCCGGCGACGGCTTCCTCGATCGTCACGCGTTCCAGGCCACGGAAGCCCATCAGCTTGGTCAGGCGGCCGGTTTCGACCAGCGTGCCGTCGGCGCGCAGGACCTTCAGCGGCATATTGAGGCGGGCGCGGCCCTGCTCGATGCGGCCGGTGAGGACGCGGCCGAGAAAGTTGTCATAGTCGAGGATGGAGGCGACCATCGCGAAGGGGGCGTCGCGGTCCAGCACCGGGGCTTTGACGTGTTCCAGCACCATGTCGAACATCGGCGCCAGGTCCTTGCGCTCGTCATCGAGCGAGACCACGGCCCAGCCCTGGCGGCCGGAGGCGAAGAGCATCGGGAAGTCGAGCTGGGAGTCGTTGGCGCCGAGGGTGGCGAAGAGGTCGAACATCTCCTCGTGCACTTCGTCGGGCCGGGCGTCCTGCCGGTCGATCTTGTTGACGACGACCATCGGCTTCAGGCCCTGGGCGAGGGCCTTGCTCAGCACGAACTTGGTTTGCGGCAGCACGCCCTCGGCAGCGTCAACAAGGATAATCGCGCCGTCCACCATGTTCAGGATGCGCTCCACCTCGCCGCCGAAATCGGCGTGGCCAGGGGTGTCGACGATGTTGATGCGCGTGCCCTTCCAGTTCACCGCCGTGCACTTGGCAAGGATGGTGATGCCGCGCTCGCGTTCCAGGTCGTTACGGTCAAGCGCGCGCTCGGCCACCTGCTGGTGTTCCCGGAAAGCACCGGATTGCTTGAGCAACTGATCGACCAGGGTTGTTTTACCATGGTCGACGTGGGCGATGATCGCAATGTTGCGAATGTCCATTGGGCGTCCGGCTGTACGAGTGCGCGGCGCGGCCAGGGTGGCCGTGCCGGGATCAATGTTGCGCTGCACATAAGGGTTTGTGCATGGAATGGCGAGGAAGAAATGGCGGGGGCTGGGTTGCGCGGCCGTGCAGGAAGGCACGGCGGGGGGGCTTTGCCCCCTCGACCCCCACCAGGGACGGTCGTCCCTGGACCCGCTACTTTAAGAACAGGGTGAGAGAGAGGGGGGCCAGCCGTACTGTTCAACGGCCGGGCAGGCCCCCCTCTCTCTCAGAGTCTGACTCTGAACTCATGTGGAACGACCGAGGCGTCTGATCAACAGCATGGCTGATGCTGCGTAGAGGAAGGCAGTTGCCGAGGCGATTGTGGCCTCGAAATCCTTGGCCAGCCGTCGATTTCTTCCCAACCAGGCGAAGCACCG
>CAMCJI010000356.1 GCA_945874805.1 Asaia bogorensis
TATCAGCGCGTCCTTCTCGTCATGCGACAGGCAGCTGAGGTTGGGAAGTGAGGTCACCCGAAGCTTGAATCGTCCCCGTCGTGGTCACGTCAACCGCCACGCAACGCGGCGGCCTACGGGCCCTCAACCTGGGGAGATGAGCAGATACTCCGCTTCAAGGCCAGTGCCAAAACCACCAGACGAGAGAGGAACAGGCAGTGACTTGACCCCATCCTGCTCAAGGGCGAAACACCCCTCAACGCGGGTCACTTCTCAGTAGAAATCCCGGTTCACTTCTCAGCGAAAATCAACACATGGGTGCTCCGTGATCGGCCCACTGCTTTCGCCCATCCCCGATTCGGCCTGGTTCACCGCCGGGCCGCGCCCTGCCGACCAGGCGCTGCCAGAGGGACTGCCGGAACCAGCGATCGATACCGGCTGGGCCGGGCGCGCCCTCCTGACCCATCTCGCCGGCCATGCCGCGCGCCAGCCGCGGGCGATCGCGATTGCCGATGGCGCTCACACCCTGGACTTCGCCGCGCTCTATGCTTCGGCCTGCCGGCTGGGCGCGGCGCTGCACGCGGCGGCTTGGGCAGAGGGCGCAGTGGGCGTGCTGCTGCCCAACGATGCGCGCTATCTCGTTGCCATGTTCGGCTGCCTGGCCGCCGGGCGGCCCTGCATGCTGCTCGACCCGCATCAGCCCGGTGCCATGCTGTCTGCCGGCATCGCCGCCGCGGGCCTCGTGGGCCTGGTCGCCACGCCGGAACTGGCGGCGCGGCTCGATGGCGCGGTGCCGGTGCTCGATCCCGCCGCTGCCGCCGCATGGCCGCCGGTGGACCCGGTGCTGCTCGATCCCGCCGCGCCGGTGTTCATCGTCTCCACCTCCGGTAGCACCGGCGCGCCCAAGGCGGTGGTGCAGATCCAGCAGACCATCCTGGCCAACTATGCCCAGCGGATCCGCCAGCTTCGGCTCGGCCCGCAGGACCGTGTGGCGGTGATCGGCCCGCCCGCCACCGCCGGCGCGGTGTCGCACCGGCTCTATGCCCTGATGGCCGGGGCCGGGCTGGTGCTGCCGGATCCGCAGGCGCGGGGGCTTGGCGGCGTGCTGGAGCAGGTGCGGCACGCCCAGGCCAGTGTGCTGCATGCCACGCCGCGGCTGCTGACGGTTTTGGCTGGGCTGCCCGCCGCGCGTGCCGCCTTCACGGGGCTGCGGCTGGTGATGCTGGGTGGGGATGCGCTGCTGCAGGCCGATCTCGCCCTGATCCGCGCCGCCCTGCCACCGGGGTGCCGCGTGAGCTACGGGCTGAGCCTGAGCGAGGCGGCGCGGGTGGCGAGCTGGTTCGTGCCGCAGGACGACGGGCACGACCCCGTGCGCGTGGGCTCCGGCTACGTCAATCAGGGGGTGGAGGTGGCGACCCTCGATGAGGCGGGCCACCCCGTGGCGCCCGGCGAGGCTGGCGAGCTGGTGGTGCGCACCCCCTTCGCCGCGGCGGGCGACTGGGTGGCCGGCCGGATGATGGCAGCACGCTTCCCGACGGATCCGGCCCATCCCGGCAAGCGCATCTACCACACCGGGGATATCGGGTGGCTTGCGCCCGATGGCGTGCTGGTGGTGCTGGGCCGGCGTGACCGGATGGTGAAGATCGCCGGCCAGCGCGTGGAGCCGGCCACGATCGAGATGGCCCTGCGCGGCCTGCCCGGCATCGCCGATGCCGCCGTGCTGGCGCGCCAGGTGGCGGGCGAGGTGCGCCTGGCGGGGTTCGTGGTGCCGTCGCCCGATGCGGCGGCGATGACCGATACGGTGCTGCTGCGCGGCGTGCGCGCGGCGCTGCACGGGAAGCTGCCCGCGGCGATGATCCCGGCCAGCCTGCACCGGATCGACTCGGTGCCGCTGACCGGCGCCGGCAAGCGCGATGATGCGGCGCTGGCCGCCCTGGTGGGAACGTGAAGCGGCTTTGCCTGGCGGCGCTGTTGGCGGGCCTGCTGGTGAGCGCCGGGCCGGCTGCCGCCCAGCCTCGGCCAGCGGCGGATGGGCGTGTTGCGGAGGGACGGCTGGTGGTGGGCCTCTCCGTTGCGCCCTCGGGGCTGGACCCGCACGCCTATGCCGCCAACAGCGACAGCGCCGTGCATGTCAACATCTACGAGGCGCTGGTGCGGATCGACCCCGCCGGCACCGCCACCCCATCCCTGGCCACGGGCTGGAGCGTCGCCGAGGGATTCGCCTGGGACATCGCGTTGCGCCCTGGGGTGGTGTTCCACGACGGCACGCCCTTCACGGCACAGGATGTGGTGGCCAGCTTCGCACGGGCATCCGGCCTCAAGACCAGCCTGCGCGGCCTTGCCAGCAAGCTGCAGCCGATCACCCGGGTAGACGTGCGCGGCCCGCACGCGCTGCGCCTGTACACAGCGGGCCCCGCGCCAACCTTGATCGCCGATCTCGCCAAGGTGCCGATCCTGCGCCGGAGTGTGGCCACCGTTACGGAGCCGGAGGCGTTCAACAGCCTGCGCGAAGCGATCGGCACCGGCCCGTTCCGCGCCGTCGGCTACGTGTCGGAGGCTTCGCTGGAATTGGCCCGCCATGCCGGCTGGTGGGACGGGGCGCAGCCATGGGCATCGGCGGCGCTGCGCTTCATTCCGCGCGATGCGGTGCGCACCGCCGCCCTGCTGGCCGGCGACCTCGACGTGATCGAGAAGGTCTCGGCCGCCGATGCGCAGATGCTGGTGGGACGGCGGGATTTCACCCTGGCGCGGGCGTCGGCGGCAAGCGCTGTCTATGTCATTCCCCATGTGGCCCGCGAGGAGGGCGGGGCCTTCCTGGCCGGCCCTGGCGGTGGGCCGCTGGCGACCAATCCGCTGCGCGACCGGCGGGTGCGCCAGGCGCTGTCGCGCGCCGTGGCACGCCCGGCGCTCACCGAGCGGCTGTTGGCCGGGGCCGGCATTCCCGCCGGGCAGATCGCCCCCAACGACACGGCGCAGTTCGTGGCCGGGTTCGGCACCCCGGCGCAGGACCTGGCCGCCGCCCGCGCGCTGCTGGCCGAGGCAGGGTTCGGCGAAGGCTTCCGGCTGACGCTGCATGGGCCCTCTGACCGTTATGCCGGCATCACCCAGGTGGCCGAGGCGCTGGCGCAGATGTGGTCGCGCATCGGGGTGGCGGCACAGGTGGAGACGATGCCCTGGAACATGCTGGCGCGCCGTGCCGGGCGGGGCGAGTTCGCCGCCTTGCTGTTCGCCTGCTGCGCCAGCACGCTGGATACGCTGTCTGTCACCCGGGACCTGCTGGCCAGCAACGATCCCGCCCGCAGCCTGGGCGTCAGCAATTACGGCCGCTACGCCAACCCGGCACTGGACCGGATCCTGGAGGAGGGGCTGACCAGCTTCGATCCGATGGTGCGGGCCCGTACGCAGCGCGAGGCGGCGCAGGTGCTGGCCGAGGATGTGCCGCTAGTGCTGCTCTACCACCCCGTCAACATCTGGGCGGCCCGCGCTCCGGTGGTGTACGAGGCGCGGTTGGATGGGCTTTCCCCGGTGTCTGGCGCTGCGCGCGGGCCGGGTGATGTGGGAGCACAGCCGAATGCAAGGCCCTGATGTCGCTGAGACGCTGATTGTTCCGCCACAGGCCCTGCCTGGGGTGGTGCGGGAGGTGACCTTTGCCGACCCGCATCTGCTGGTGCGTGGTGCCCGGGTGGAGCCCGAGCGGCGTGGGCACCTGCTCGTGTTCCCGCTCCAGTTTCCGTGCGGCGACATCCGGCTGGTGTCGCGAAATGCAGCTCCGGAGGCGTTGGGGATCAACCGCGATATGCGCCAGCTCGGCCTGCGTGTGCGCGAGCTGCGCGTGGTGCGGGGGGCAGAGGTGGTGGACGTGCCGCTCGATCATCGTGATCTGAAGGAGGGTTTCCATCGGCTGGAGGATGGCGTGGCACGCTGGACCACCGGCGATGCGCTGGTGCCGTCGCACCTGCTGGGCGATGGCGCGGGGCCAGCGGAACTACACCTAGCGATGTGGTCGCTGCCGCGCTACCTGGCCAGGGAAACC
>CAMCJI010000357.1 GCA_945874805.1 Asaia bogorensis
ATCGTCAAGCACATCGTCAACCGCCATCGCGGCCAGCTGGCGATCGAGAGCGATGAGGGTCAGGGCGCCACCTTCAGCGTCTGGCTGCCGACCGCCACGTAGCGATTCTTCGCAGAAGCCGAAGCGCCGCGGTTTTCCCCGCCGGCCCCACGCATCCCCGGCCCGGCGCTAACCGATGATTCACAAAAGTCATCGATAACGAGACTCGCTCGCACCACGCGATACCGGCGCAAAAAACGGCGCAGACCCGATAGCCACGGGGGCCATCCCCCGGCCAGTCGAGGACGTGCCCCATGCAGGCCCCCTCCGCCTTTCGCCGCCGCCTTCCCGGCGAGGCGAACCAGCTGTTCGACGACGATCTGCCGGCGGATTTCGTCCCCGCCATCCTGCTGGCCGCCCCACCGCCGGCCCCGGTGTTTGCCGCGCCAACCGCCCTCACCCAGGCGATTGCACAGCCCGGCCCGAACCGCGTAGGCACAGGCGCCGCCCAGGCGATGCTGGCCGACCGCGCCGCCGCCAGCTTCGGCCTCACCGGCAAGGGCGTGAAGATCGGCATCCTCTCGGACAGCTTCAACCTCAAGGGCGGGCTCGCCGAGAACATCCGCCGCGGCGAGATCGGCGCCGCCACCATCCTGAAGGAAGGCCCGCGCGGCGGCAGCGACGAGGGCCGCGCCATGGCCGAGCTGATCCACCGCATCGCCCCGGATGCGGAGGTGGTGTTCTACTCCGCCTTCTGGGGCGAGGCGGATTTCGCCCGCGGCATCACCGCTTTGGCCGCCGCCGGCTGCGATGTGATCGTCGATGACGTGACCTACCTCGCCGAGCCGTTCTTCCAGGACGGGGCGAACGTGCAGCGCGCCGTGCAGCAGGTGGTGGGCCAGGGGGTGAGCTACTTCACCTCCGCCGGCAATGCCGGGGCGAATTTCTACCAGGCCAGCTTCGCCGGCACCAAGGCAACCCTGCAGGGCCTTGCCGGCAGCTATCTGGTGCAGAACTTCGGTTCCGCCGGGGCGCCGAAGACAACGCAGAGCCTGACCATCGCTCGGGGGGCGACGACGACGCTGTCGCTGCAATGGGACCAGCCCTTCGCCTCGATCGGCACCGGCCGCGCGGCGGCGAACAGCCTGGGCATGGTGCTGTACGACAGCAACAACCGGATCGTCGCCTATACCCTGGCCAACGACGTCGGCGGCAACCCGACGCAGACGCTGCAATTCACCAACCGCTCGTCGTCGACCGCCTTCGGCCTCGCCATCGTCGCCAATGGCGGCAAGACGCCGCCGGGGCAGTTCAAATACATCGCCTACGGCCAGGGCACCGTCATCAACGACCCGAACGCCGGGCGCGGCAGCGGCACGCTCACCGGGCATGCGCTGGTGGCCGAGGCGAACACCGTCGGCGCGATGGCCTATTACAACGCCCGCGCCTTCGGCGGCCGGCAGATCATGGAAAGCTTCTCCGCCGTAGGCCCTGGCACCCTGCTGTTCGACGCGAAGGGCAATCGCACCACCAAGCCGCAACCCGGGATGGGCGTGGATTTCACCGCCCCGGACGGCAGCGCCACCAGCGCTTCGCCCCCTTCTTCGGCACCTCCGCCGCCGCCCCCAACGCCGCCGCGGTGGCGGCGCTGATGCTGCAGCTCAACCCGAGCCTCACGCCCGCGCAGGTCTCCACCATCCTCGCCGCCTCCACCACCCCGGTGATCGGCGCGCCCGGCGCCGGCGGCACCGGGCTGATCCAGGCGACGACCGCCCTGCAACTCGCCCGCATCGCGCCGAAGGCCGGCACGCCGATGAGCATTCCCGCCACCGCCAGCCTGGCCGCCAAGGCCCTGCGCAGCGCCGCCGACACCGCCGCCGACCTCGCCGAAGACCCCACCAGCGCGCTCGATCTCTCCGCCGTCATCGACCTCGCCAGCACAGCCATCGCCGAGGACGTGCAGGTGCTGGCCGCGGGGTTGGACAGCACCTGGGCGATGCTGAGCAGCGGCGCCATGCCCGCCGCCTACGACACCTCGCAGACCGTCTTCTCCTGGGGCTGAGCTACAGCCATATAGAAGCCGAACCACAGGGGGCCCCGCATGACCGACGCCGACAAGCTGGCCGCCCTGCGCGCCCGCTACGCCAACGACGGGGCGGAGGAAATCACCGACCCCGCCTTCCGCCGCGCCCGTGCCGCCGCCTTCGACGCGAAGGGCCAGCGCCGCCTGCCCTATGCCGGCGTCTCCACCTTCCTCGACCTGCCGTACCGGCCGGATGCGATCGACCTCGACGATTTCGCCGGCCTGCAGGTCGCCCTCGTCGGCGTCCCGATGGATCTCGCCGTCACCAACCGCTCTGGCTGCCGCCTCGGGCCGCGGGCGGTGCGGGCGGTGGAGCGGATCGGCCCGTTCCACCATGTCCACCGCATCGCCCCCTCGGTGGAACTGCGCGCAGCCGACATCGGCGACGTGAAGCTGCGCAGCCGCTACTCCCTGCTGGATTCGATGGAGGACATCGAAGCCTTCCACAGCCGCATCGCCGCCGCCGGGGTAAAACCCATCTCGATCGGCGGCGACCACTCGATCAGCTACCCCATCCTGCGCGCGCTCGGCCGCGACCGCCCGGTCGGCATGGTGCATATCGACGCCCATTGCGACACCTCCGGCCCCGCCGAAGGCAGCCGCTTCCACCACGGCGGCCCGTTCCGCCAGGCGGTGCTGGACGGCGTGCTCGACCCCGAACGCACGATCCAGATCGGCATCCGCGGCTCGGCGGAGCTGCTCTACGAATTCTCCTACGAGTCCGGCATGACCGTCATCCACGCCGACGAGGTGGACGGCATGGGCATCGCCGCCGTGATCGCCCGCGCCCGGGCAGTGATCGGCGAAGGCCCGTTCTACCTCAGCTTCGACGTGGACGGCATCGACCCCGCCTTCGCCCCGGGCACCGGCACCCCCGAAGTCGGCGGCCTCACACCCCGCGAAGCCCTCGCCATCCTGCGCGGCCTGCGCGGCCTCGATATCATCGGCGGCGACGTGGTGGAGGTGGCACCGCAGTACGATGCCAACACAACCACGGCGCAACTCGGCGCCCAGATGGCGTTTGAGATCTTCTGCCTGATGGCGCTGGTGGACGGCAAATAGGGCGCGTCAGTCCTCGCCCTCGGCACAGGTCTGTGCCCTCCGCTGCGCGTAGGCGCTACGTTGGGTGGTGTAGGGGTCGAGGGCTGCGGCATCCATCTGCGTCAGGGCGGGATGCAGTTCGGCGTAGCTGAGCAGGCCCGATGTGGTGTTCCAAGCCAGCACCGCCTCGGCGCCGACGCCGTGCGACAGCAGGCCCGCCGTCAGCACCGCCGCCCCGGCCTCACGCAGCGTCGTCGGACCCACCAGCGGCAGCACGAGATACGGGCCGCTCGGCACCCCCCAGGCGCAGAACGCATCCGCGAGATCAAAGCGGCGGGGTTCGTAACCCAGCCCGGCGGCATGGTCCCGATAGCCGCCATAGCCGAGCGTGCTGTTGATCCCGAAGCGCGTCAGCGCATGCCACGCAAGGCCGGTATCGCCGGCCGCCAGCCCGCTCGCGGCAGTGATCGGCTCCGCCAGATTGGCCGCGGCACGGCCGAGGCCGATCCGGATATCCACCGGCACCCGCTCGCGCCAAGCCTCGGCAAGCGGCGCCAGCACCTGCGCACGCAGCGTCTGGTTGAACCCATGCACAAGGCGGTTCGCCTCCTCGTAAGGGTCGGGCGTGGCAAATGCCGGCGTCGCACCCAGCATCATCCAAACGATCAGAAGTTTTTTGGTTCCTTTTTTCAAAAACACTCCTTCCGCCTGAGTGCCCGGAAAAGGGAGTATCTGCTCAACCCGGTGCGAGGACGGATTGGCCTGACAGTGTCATTCGGACAGCCTGATAGGCGTCGATGCCGCGCCGTGCGGCCGTGCCGACGATGGAGCGGAAGGCAGCGAACAGGTCTTTGCCCCAGTCGGAGCGGAAGCCAC
>CAMCJI010000358.1 GCA_945874805.1 Asaia bogorensis
CACCAGCACCGCCAGCCCGACCTTCTCGCTCACCGCCGCGCGCATCCAATAGACCTCCTTCAGCGCCAGCGCGGGATCGGCAAGCAACTCCCCCAGCGCCTCATGCCAGACAAGGGCAGCCAGCAGCGCCGAGATCGCCAGCACCGCCAGCCCCCAGCGCAGCAGCCCGGCGAATCCCCGCTTCTCGCCGATCGCCTGCGCCAGCCGCACGAGCCCGGGCTGGACGACGTTGGTCAGGGTGACGCCCATGCTGAACACCGCCGCCGCGATGCTCCAGCCAGCCGCATCCCCGTCCCCCCGCGCCGCCCGAAGCCCCAGCAGCCAGCCGGCCAGCAGCCCGGTCATCGCCGGGCCGTAGCTCTCCGGGATCATCGCCAGATGCAGCTGGCTGCCGCTGAGGGCAAACGCCCCGGCCAGCAGCCACGCCAGCGGCCGCCCTGCGCCGAGCACCCGCATCGCCAGAAACACCAGCGCGACCGACGCGGCTGCAAATCCCGCCATCAGCAGTCCCGCCGCCGCCTTTGGCGCCGCCCCCGCCGCCACCAGCGGCCAGGCCAGCGGCCGCAGCAGCGCATACAGCGGGTGCTTGGCATCGCCGCGCCATTCCATCGGCCCGGCCAGCAGATCGACATATTTCTGCGGATCGTAGTCGAAGGCGAGGTTCCAGTAGTCGCTGTAGGACCCCTGGGCGAGCCGCAGCGCCATGGAGGCGTAAAGCGCGAAGGCCAAGCCGGCCAGCGCGACCGCCGGCCAGATATCGGCCATTCCGCCGGATGAGGCAGGATGTTTCACACTCTCAGCCTTACCAATGCCGGCGCTTTCAGGCAATTTCGTGCCATGACCGACCCCGCAGCACCCCCGCTCTGCATCGATCTCGACGGCACGCTGATCCGGTCCGACCTGCTGGCCGACGGCCTGGCCGCCCTGCTGGCCCGCCCGACCGCCCTCCTCTCCGCCCTGACGCGATTGCCGGACCGGGCGGCGCTGAAGGCGCGTGTCGCCGCCCTCGCCCCCCTGCGCCCAGAGCTGCTCCCCTACGACCAGGACCTGCTGGCCCGCCTGCGCGCCGAGCGGGCGACCGGGCGGCATCTGGTGCTTGCCACCGCCGCCGATGGCGGCTGGGCCCGGCAGGTCGCCGCCCATCTCGGCCTGTTCGATGAGGTGATCGCCACCGCCCCCGGCCACAACCTCAAGGGCCGCGCCAAGGCCGCCGCCCTCGTCGCCCGCTTCGGCGACCGCGGCTTCGACTATGCCGGCAACGCGCCGGAGGACCTGCATGTCTGGCAGCATGCGCGCCAGGCCTGGGTCGTCGGCGCCCCCGCCGGCCTCGCCGAACAGGCCGCCCGCCTCGCTCCCGTGGCATTCTCCACCCGCCGCGCCCCGCTCGCGGCCGGGCTGCTGGCGGCCATCCGCCCGCACCAGTGGATGAAGAACATGCTGGTCTTCGTCCCGGTGCTGACCTCCCACGCCCTGCTCGATCTCGGGAGCTGGCTCGGCGGCCTGCTGGCCTTCGGCGCCTTCAGCGCCACCGCCTCGGCGATCTATCTGCTCAACGACCTCACCGACATCGACGCCGACCGCGCCCATCCGCAGAAATCCGCCCGTCCCTTCGCCGCCGGCCGGCTGCCGGTGCCGGCCGGCCTCTTGGCGGCCGCAGGCCTGGTGCTGCTCGGCCTGGCGCTCGGGTTCTTCGCCGGCATGCTCGTGCCGCTGCTGGTCTATGCCGCCGCCTCGGTCCTGTATTCCCTGCGCCTGAAGGAGCTGCCGCTGGTGGACGTGTTCGTCCTCTCCGGCCTCTACACCATCCGCATCATCGGCGGCGGCAGTGCCAGCGGCCACCACGTCACGCTCTGGCTGCTTGGCTTCTCCGCCTTCATGTTCCTCGGCCTCGCCTTCATGAAGCGCGTCGAGGAACTCCGCGGTGCCTCGGGCAGCCTCGCCCGGCGCGGCTACACCGCCACGGACCTGCCGGTGCTCGCTGGCTTCGGCATCGCCGCGAGCTTCGCCAGTTGCATCCTGCTGACCCTGTTCGTCCAGAGCGACACCGTCGGCAAAGCCTACGCCGCCCCCGCTGTGCTGTGGGCCATCGTGCCGCTGATGCTGTTCTGGCAGTGCCGGCTCTGGCTGTACGTGGCGCGCGGCTACATGCACCACGATCCGCTGGTTTACGCACTGCGCGACTGGGTGTCCTGGGTAGTGGGGGGGGCGGTGCTCGCCGTCATCACCGCGGCGGCAGCCAGTCCGGGCTGACAGATGCAGCACCGGGCCGCGGGGCTGACAGGCCCGCCGCGATTGTCTATTGGAGTGTAATGACCCGTTCTGCGTTCATTCTCTGGTCCCTGCTTATCGCCGCTCTCGTGGTGGTGGCGCAGGCGATCACGCTGGTGCCAGGCCATGAGTGGTACGCGGACGATTACGCGGCCTACATCCATAACGCGCGCGCGCTGATCAACGGCGGCAGCTACGCGCTCCCGGGCTATGTGGCCAATCTGATGGTGGATGCCGGCCCCGCCGCCTATCCGGTGGGATATCCCGCGATGCTCGCGCCGGTCGTCGCCTTGTTCGGCGTCGATTTCACGGCGATTCTGCCCTATAATTGAGTTTTTGCAGGCCTGGGCGTGGTGTTGTTCATGCTATGGCTGCGGCCGGTAACGGGCGAGGTGGTGGCCCTGGCTGCGGGATTGCTGGTGGGTTTCAGCCCCTTCGTCACCGGCTTCAAGCCGATGGTGCAGTCCGAATTCGGCTGCACCGCCCTGCTGTTCGCCTGGCTCCTGCTCGACCGGTCGGCGGCGGCGCGGCCATCGCAGCGCATTTGGCCCGTGCTGGCCGGCCTGGCGCTCGGTGCGATGGCGCTCACCCGCCTGGTGATGGCGCCGGCGATCGCCGCGGCCGGCCTTGCGGCGGTTTCCTGGCACAACCGGAGGCTGCGCCTCGATCCGCACCGTCTGCTGATCCCCAGCATCGCCGTGCTGTTGCTGATCGGCGGCCTGCTGGCGTTTACGCCCGAGATCGTCACCCACTACTGGATCAATGTGACGACGAACTCGCAGGCGGAGACGGCCGGGCGCAGCACCGGTCTGTCGCAGGTCCTCCTGATCATTCGCGACAATATTCTCCGGCTGCCAGGGCAGATCTCGGTGGTCTGGAGCTACGGCGGCATCGGCGCGCAGATCCCGCTGACCGGCGTCGCGGATCTGGAGCGCAAGGCCGCGACGGTGGTGCTCCTGATCGCCGGGCTGGCGGGCTTCATCCACCGCCTGCGCCGCGGGCCCGGGGCGCCCGAATGGTTCTTCCTGCTGCAGCTTTGCACCCTGCTGCCGCTGCCTGCGATGATGACCGCGCCCCGGCTCTACATCATGCATTCGCTGCTGCTGATCTACTACGCCTTCGTCGGCGTGGCCGCGCTTATCGGCGGGCGATGGTCCCGCTGGGCGGTGGTGGCGGTGCTGGTGGCCGGTTCGGTGCCGAGCTGGCAGCACATGGCGGCTTCCCGCGCCGATCCGTTTTCGGTCACCGAACCGCGTGCCCAGGAATTCCTCGCCTGGGTTCGCAGCGCCACCCCCCCGGATGCCGTGCTGGTGGCCCGGCGCGCGCGGGCGGTGCTCTTCTTCACCGGACGCAACGCCGTCGACTGGCATCAACCCGCGGCGGATGCCGGGTTCCAGGCCTGGGCGCAGGCGAGGCGGGCCGATTACATCGTCTTCTCAATAGACCTGTTGCGTAAGTCGGCCCACTTCGTCGCGGAGACGGCTTGAAATCGGGGGATTCCCAGATCACGGGTCGATAGGATTCATATGACTCCTTCACTGAGAAGGAGCCACCGCCGTGGCGCATGCTTTGTCCGCTTCCCAGCT
>CAMCJI010000359.1 GCA_945874805.1 Asaia bogorensis
CTGCATCATGGTGCATCGGCATGCTTCACTAGAAGCGCCTAATTCATTGTTTCAAAGGACATATTGAACCTACCTGCACCCACCTGACACATATATTTGGCGTCCGTACGGGATACCAAGGTTTTTCAATATGTTAGGCGGTGATTGCGCCCCTTCACCCTGCGGCATACGGCAAATATACGGCATAGATGGTTCGACCTCGGTTCCGATGCTGTGGAACGGCCGCCCTGTTTCTCTCGCCCACCATATATTGGCCACTGGTTGGTGTTCTTGATTTGTTCTATGTCGTCCGGTAGCGTCTCGGCATGGATACCCTGTTCCCCGTGATGCCGCCCGGTCTGTCGGATGATGAGATTGCCGTGATCCTGCGGCGGGCGATCTGCGGCAGATCGGGGCGTGGCAGCCGTGAAGCAGACCTATTTCTTGCCACCATCAGCGCGGAGCGGATCATTGACGAATTGCGGCTGGCGGGTGCGGTCGTGATCCTGCGGCCGGGCGACTAGGCGGGTATCCGCACCCTGCCGCACATCGTCGCTAGACCCGCCCCAACAGGTTGCCCACCGTGCTGCCGTGCCAGTCACCCCCGCGTGCCGTGCGGATGCCCCGCGTATTCAGGGCGGCGATGCACACGCGCGGCCGAATGGGCGCACAGGTTCTGTTCACCGAGTCTTGGTATTGGCGGGCGGTCACATCTGCGTGTTGCGCTTGCGCGATGGTGGTGCGGAAAGGTATTTTCCGCCATCGTTATAATGTCGGGGTGTGGCCATGACGCTCAGCCGAGGGACCGCCGCTGCCATCATCGGGGTGGTAGAAAAGGACGCGAACTGTAAGGAACTAATCCGCAGCGCCTTTGGGCTGCTGATCCCGCCCAGCCTGGGCATTGCCGGTGCAGCGCGCAACATCGCGATGATGGCGGCGAATGCTCCTGAGATCACGATGGGTCCGTTCGCGATGTACCGCCGCATCCAACTGATCGCCACCGCCGGACGGTTCAACCCGGTCAATCTGGGACCCACACCAGGGCAGGATCCCTATATCTGCGTGGGGATCGCGGAGGCGACGCGGGATGCCATCAACGCGGCCCTGCGTCGGGCCAAAGGCGGATCGCTCAGGCTGGTGAAGGAAGCCGACCAGTCTGACCGCGATAGCACCACCGCCCATGCCGCCACCGGCATCACCATGCGCGACGGCAAACGCTACATCTTCGATTGGCACGCGACCTTGCGTGTGGGCGATCCGATGCTGTTTCCCTCGCAAAATGCATGGGACAAGACGGAGAAGGGTGAGTTGTTCTCGGCATTTACCGGCTGGAATTGAGGGCCAGCGGGCGCAAGCTCCTTCAAATCGTGCCAACGCATGTTTTTCCACAGGCGGTTGCGCTTCGTTATCTAACGTCACGCCTCAACAGGTTGCCACTGTGCTGCTGTGCCAGTCGCCCCCGCGTGCCGTGCGGATGCCCCGTGCATTCAGGGCGGCGGCAATGGCGCGGGTTGTCGTGATGCCGGCGGCTTGCAGATCGCGCACCACCGGCAGCACGTTCGCGGCGAACGCATCGGCGGCAGCGCGGCCAGCGGCGGCACCCTTGGCGGATGCTTCGGCTAGGATCGTGGGGTTGCCCAGCTTCGCCCCCTCCGCCTTCTTTGCGGCCAGGGCAACGCGGGTGCGGTCGGCGATCATCGCCCGCTCTTTCTGTGCCAGCGCCGCGTAAATGTGGATCATGAACGGGTCGGCGTCCGCGCCCAACTCGGCCACGACGAACGGCACCCGCTGCGCCATCAGGCCCGCGATGAACGATACGTCACGGGAAAGGCGGTCCAGTTTCGCCACCACCACCGCAGCCTTAGCCTTGCAGGCCATCGCCAGCGCCTCGCGCAGCACCGGGCGGCGGTCCAGGGCATCGCTCCCCTTGCCGGCTCAGCCCGCTCGACTTCGAGAAACAGGTGCAGTTAGCTTAACCAAGTGTCCACCGAACCAGCAGCAGGCCAACCCTCGGCGGGGATTCGCTGGCGGCCTTGCAGATCCTGGCCGAGCTTGAGACCCGCTTCGGCCGCCGCCTGCCGCCCGAGAGCCTGGCCGACCGGCTGACGCCGGCCTGGATCGCGCAGGCGATGAACCTGGAGGGGGCGGCGGACGAAGCCAGCCACCTCGCCTTCCTGCAGCCTTTGGGCGAGCACCCCGCCCTGTTCTGCGTGCCGGGTATCGAGGCGACGCCGCTCACCTTTCAGTTCATCGCCCGGCATCTGGTGCCGGACCACCGGGTTATGGCGCTGCAAGGCGGCTGGGCCGGCATCGACGGCGCAGCCGGCCGCGATATCGAAACCCTTGCCGAGCGGCATATGGCGACGATCCGCGCGCAACAGCCGGCAGGGCCGTATTGGATCTGCGGCTATTCGATCGGTGCACGGATCGCTTTTGCCATCGCTCGCCGCCTGCGTGCCGGCGGTTGTCAAGTCGGGGGGCTGATCATTCTGGACGGACCGTTGCCGGGCGGCCCGGCCGGCTGGCGCCGGGCGGCGCCGCTGGCGGCTGGGTTCCTGCGCAACATGCCGAACTGGGTGCGCGACGACCTGCTGCCAGGCGGCGCCCGGCAGTTCTACCGCAACGTGACGCGCCATGCCCGCCGGCTGGTGGGCGCCGGCCGCCAGCCAGCCGTGGCGCGCATCCTCGACCCCGCGCGGCTGACCTCGGGAGAGCTGGAGGTCCGTGAGGCCCGCTACCATGCCACCCGCCGGTTCCATGTCGGGCCCTATCCCGGCCGTATCCACGTCATCCGTGCCCGCACCCGCCCGTTGCTGCGGCCGCTGGACGACGCGAGCCTCGGCTGGGCGCGCGTGGCCGGCGGCGGCGTGCGGGTGCATGAGATCGCGGGGAACCACATGACCATGATGTCACGCGCCCAGGCGCCGGCGATGGCCGCGATCCTGCGCAACATTCTGGCCGATCCCGAGGCCTGACGAGGGTAATTGTACCCATATTGCTGCCCTCCGGATTGCAGGGTAGGGACAATAACCAGGAAATATCGATCCCAGTTTTGCGCCACCCCAGAACCTCATGATGCCGATCTGGATGGCATCGTTGCTGCGTGGCCGGAATGCATGTTCATGAGGCCCACGATGACCGAACGCCACGCCCGCGCGGCACGACTGCTGCTCTGTTCGCTCGCGGGGATTGCGCTCGCCTGCGGGCCGGCGCTGGCCCAGAGCGAGACGGAGAAGCGCTCGATCTGGAGCATCCAGAGCGAGAACGACTACATCTCCACCCTCCCTCGCGGGTCGGACAAGTTCTACACGAACGGGATCCGGCTGGGCTGGACATCCGGCGTTGGCCAGGTGCCGCAGACCGCGGCGGACCTCGGTGCTTTCGTCTTCGGTGACGGCACGACCCGCGTCAGCATCGACCTGCACCACCAGATCTACACCCCCGCCAACACCGAGCGGGTGAACCCGAATCCGCGCGACCATCCGGTGGCAGCCTATCTCGGCGGCACCGTCGTGGTGATCCAGGACGTTGGCAACAGCCGCGGCATCGTCGCATTGTCGCTCGGGGTGGTCGGCCCGCTGGCGCTCGGCCGGCAGGTGCAGAACGGCTTCCACGAACTGATCGGCGACCGCATCAACAAGGGCTGGGGCGGGCAGTTGCCGAACGAGCCGATGGTGCAGGTTGTGGCGGAAAAGACATGGCGCGTATCCCTGGCCGATTTCGCCGGGGTAGAGACGGATATGCTGCCCTCCGCCACGCTCGGCGCGGGCACGATGCGCAACTACGTGCAGACTGGCGCCGTGCTGCGCATCGGTCAGGGGCTCGCCAATGATTTCGGCGTGGCACGAATCCGTC
>CAMCJI010000360.1 GCA_945874805.1 Asaia bogorensis
AGAGGTTCTTGATCAGCGGAAAGTTCAAGGTGGTGAACTGTTGCGGATCATAATTGTGCATGTCCGCCAGCACGGCGACTCGCAATGTGCCGCCCTTCAAACCGGCCGCGCGCGCCATGCCGGGGGCCGCAGCAAGGGCCAGCAGCCCGGCCAAGCCCGAACGGCGGGTGATTTCGATGCTCATGCGCAGATTCCCCACGTTGTTGCCTTGCGCGGCTGCCCGGCTTTTCCCAGTGCCGCTCTCAGGTCGAAACAGTGACAGCCCATTCTCCCGGCTGTCAATGCAATCTCCCTGATGTGGGCTTATCCTTTCCAGGAGATTGTATCCTCCATCGGATACATGGGCCGCGGCACCCGCCGCCACGGCAGCCCGACCACGTCGGACTGGCCGGGGCCGGTGGTGTCCACCCGGATCACCCGGCTGACGATCGGGCGGAAGAACTGGAAGTTCGAGGCCGTTTTGAGCACCGCCATGCGATACTCCGTCGGCTCATAGCCGAAAAACCGATAGACATCCGGCACATTACCGCCCGAGCCGGGGCGTTCGGAAATCATCAGCGTGACCGGTCCGACCTCGAAAAACACCGTCTGCCCCTGGTCGAACTGCGGCTGCTGGAACACCGGCACGCGCACCACGCCGGGGGCGACCTTACGGACGATGCCGGTCACTTCCAGCGGCGCGAAGAACGGCGTGGCATTGCCGCCGAGCTTGAGCGTCACCTCCGCCCCCTCCCCGGCCGCCGCGAGTTGCTGTGCCACAGCCGGCGCCACCAGCGGCATCAGGCAGCGCCCCTTGATGCCCTGCCGCAGGATCGATTCCAGGATGAGGTTGCTGTCGCCGGCGGTGCCGCCAAACACCGTGTCGCCGGTATCGCTCAGCGCCACCAGCCCGCCGTCCGCATCCGCCAGCCGCACCGCCTCATCGATGCCCACAGCGTCCTTGACCATGAAATCCGCCCGCATCGACCAGGCAAGGTCGGCCGACTCGTCGGCCAGCTTCTCCGCCAGCGCCTGATCGCCGTCGGTGACCACCACCGTGGCCCAGCCACCCTCGGCGACATCCAGCCACGGCTGCATCGGAAACGGCGCGACGTGGAGCACGCGCGGGTCGGCCTCCATCGCCCGGGCCTGGTCGAACCAGATCTTCATCGGCCCCTGCGAGGTCAGGAACTGCTCCTGATGGGTGATGAGCCGCAGCTTGCGCCAGGCCATCACCGGTCGCACCTCGCCGCGGAGCACGCGCACCAGCAACTTTCCGGCGATATGCCCGGTGTCATAGACATTATGCGGCTGGGTGCGGTGGCCGAGAATGGCGTTGCAGTAGCGCACCATCGCCACGGTGACGTTGGCATGGTGGTCGAGCGAGCAGATGATCGGCACGTCCGGCCCCAGGATGGCGCGGCAGATGGCCAGCTGGTTGCCCTCCACATCGTCCATCCCCTCCGCCGCGCAGGCGCCGTGCAGGTGGATCGCCAGCGCGTCGATCCGCCCGGCGGCGCGCAGGCCGGCAGCGATCTTCTCCTCGAAGAACAGCCGCGCCTCGGTATCGATCCGCCCGCCCGCCATCGCCCAGCCGGAGATGATGGGGATCCATTCGACCTCCAACCCCGCCTCGGCCACCGCATCGATGCAGCCGCCGAGTTGGCCGCGGCCCTTCATGATCTCCAGGATGGCCGGCCCTTCGTGGATACCGAAGGCGCGGTAATCGGCCAGCGTCGCCGGCAGGGGGTTGAAGTCGTTGGTCTCCTGCCCGACGGCAAGTGTGGCAACACGCATCTGCAACTCTCCTGCGCTGGCGCCTTTGCGGCGCATATTGCGAAAAGCCTAGGCGCGGCATGCAAACCCGGCAACCCATCCCACTCGCATCGCGCGCGGTTTTCCGCCACCCTGCTCACCGCATCCGCCGAGAGGCCCCCATGAACGCCGCCGATATCATGACCACGACGATCATCACCGCCACACCTGAAATGACGCTGGAGGAGGTCGCCCGCCTGCTGATCGAGCGGCGGATCAGCGGCCTGCCCGTGCTGGCCGATGGCGAAGTGGTCGGCGTCGTCAGCGAGGGCGATCTCGTCGCGCGCCTCGCGCCCACCGCCCCGCGCGGTCTGCTTTCCGCCCTGTTCGGCAGCGGCGCGGCAATGCGCGATTTCATCGCCGGGCACAGCCGGCGCGTCGGCGATGTGATGACAGCCGAGGTCATCAGCGCAGCGCCGGACACCCCCGTGGCTGAGCTGGCGAGGCTTATGGCCCAGCATGCGATCAAGCGCCTGCCGGTGCTGGATGAAGCCGGGCGGCTGGTTGGCATCGTCACCCGTGCCAACCTGCTGCGCGCCCTGACCGCCCACCCCCCCACACCGCCGCTGAGCGACCGCGACATCCGCCGCGCCTTCATCCATGCGCTGTCGGCCGAGCCATGGGGGCGGGCGCTGCAAACCGAGGGCGTGATCGTCGGCCAGGGCATCATCCACCTGTGGGGCCCGGTGCCAGACGAGACGACCCGCCGCGCCCTGCTGACCGCGGCGGATGCCACGCCGGGCTGCCGCGGCGTGGCGGATCACATGACCGTCAGCGATTAACGCGCGGCCCGCACCGCCATCGCCAACGTCGCCTGGCTCGCCTGCGGCACATAGGTGAAGGCCGGCAAGGTCCCCCAGGTGGAGACCCAGAACACCAGCGGGATGATCGCCTTGTCGGCGACGACCTTCACCATCGTGTCCTGCAGGATCTTGCGGCGCTTGTCGTCATCCACTGTCGCCAGCGCGAGCTTGATCGCCGCGTCCACCTGCGGATCGGAATAGCGGCCGCGGTTGGAGCCGCCGTAGTTGCCGCCGCGGGTATGCACGATGCCGACGAAGGTGCCGGCCGCCTCGCCGGTGCCGGCGCCCCAGCTGTGCAGCATATGCGACAGCTCGTTGCGCGCGGTGCGGTTGCTGTAGACGGTATGCGGCATCGTCTCGACGGTGGTCTTGATGCCGATGCGCGTCCACATCGCCGCGATCACCTGCACCGTGCGCGTCGCGTTGGCGATGCGGTCGTTCGATGTGTGCAGGATGATCTTGAACCCCTCGGGGTAGCCCGCCTCGGCCAGCAGCTTGCGGGCCAAGGCCGGGTCCGGGCTTTCCGGCTTGATCTCGGGGTTGAAGCCGAAGAACTGTTTGGGGACGAGCTGGTCGGCGCGGATCGCCTCCCCTTCGTTCACCCGATCGACCAGCACATCGCGATCGATCGCCAGCGACAGCGCCTGACGCACGCGGATGTCGCGCATCGGGTTCTTCGGCAGCGGGTTGCCGGCATTGTCCGTCGCGTTGGCGCCCATCGACACTTCGTTATGCACATCGACAGACAGGAAGGTCATCCGGTTGGTCACACCGGACCACAGCTTGAGATCCTGGCGCTTGCGCAGATGGGTGACATCGGTGCTGGGCACCTCATCGATCACCTCCACATCGCCGGCGAGCAGGGCGGCGACGCGGCTGGGGCCGTTGGCGATGAAGCGGTAGGTCACCCGCTCCCACGGCTCCTGCCCGCCCCAGTAGTCGGGGTTGCGGGTATAGATCACCCGGTCCCCCGGCAGATTCTGGGCCAGCTTGTAGGGCCCGGTGCCGACCATCGCCCGCCCGCTCTGATAATCCGCGGTCGTCGCGTCCAACCCGGCCTTGCGGGAGATGATCGCCAGCCCCGACAGATCGATCGCCAGCAGCGGCGCGGGGCCGGCGGTGGTCAGGCGGATCGTATGCGGATCAACGATGGTGACGCCGGCGATCTGCTTGGTGTAGGCGCCGAAGGTCGAGGGGCTGTTCGGCACCGCCGGCGCGCGTTCC
>CAMCJI010000361.1 GCA_945874805.1 Asaia bogorensis
CGCGCAGCCCGCCACGTTCCCATCACCACCTCGGGCTGCCGCAGCAGCGCACGCACCTGGTCGATCACCGCCGTCTCGATCTCCCCGGCCGCAATGCGCCGGACCAGGCAACCGTCGTCCGTTCCCTTCAGCACGGACTGGGCGACGTAGTACCTATATATCTTGCCGTGCTTCCGCGTGTGGCTCGGTGACAGCGCCCACCCGTCCGGCCCGAAGATTAGCCCGCGCAGCAGGGCCGGGGTCTCGCTCCGGTTCTCGTTGGCGCGGACCTGGGTGCTTTACAGTCTCACGCCCACCGCCGCGCGACACGGCGCTGATGTTCTGCAAAGCCGACGGCCTCCCCACGTTCGGCTTGATCTGGTCCCAGAACCGCACGACGCGCCGCTTGATGGAACTGTCGCAGGGCACATTGTCGGAGCCGAGCTGCCGCTCGAACCAGTCGCGCATCTTGTCGATCATCTCGGCCTGCGTGGTCGGCACGCCACCACCGCGCTTGACGAGGCGAAGCGCAACCGCGACTGGATCGAGAGCGTCATCGCGGCCCGCTATGGCCAACGTGCCGTCGCGTTGCGTGCTGACCAGCGCAAGGACACTGGTGTCGTCCGCTTTCAGGACGGCGATGTCACCGTGGTCGCCGATCTGCCGAAGAAGGTCGAATGGGACCAGGCGCGGCTGGCGGCACTGGTCGAGCGCATCCGCGCCGGTGGTGACGACCCCAACGAGTATGTGGAGGTCAGCCTCAAGGTCCGGGAGCGCAGTTACGGCGCCTGGCCCGAACGTATCCGTGCCGCCTTCGAGCCGGCTCGCACCGTCCGCACCGGCAAGCCGACCTTCAAGCTGACGCTGAACGCCGTGCAGGGGGGCATCTGATGACCCTGCGCATCGTCACCGCCGACGAGCGGCTGTCCTCTGCGGCCAACAAGACCACCATCGCCCTGTTCGGGCCGTCAGGCGTTGGCAAGACCAGCCAGCTTAAGCACCTGCCGGAGCGTGAGACGCTCTGCATCGACCTCGAGGCAGGCCTCAAATCGGTGCAGGACTGGCGCGGCGACAGCATCCCGGTCCGCTGTTTCGAGGACGCCATCGACATCGCCTGCCTCGTTGGCGGGGTGAATCCCGCTGCCGCCGACGGCACGATGTTCTCCCAGGCCCACTACCAGCACCTCGTCCAACACCATCCTGATCTGGTGCAGATGATCGCCGGCAAGTCGGTCGTGTTCCTGGACAGCATCACCGATCTCACCCGCCAGGCCATGGCCTGGGCCAAGACGCGCCCGGAGGCATTCAGCGACAAGACCGGCAAGCCCGACATCCGTGGCGCCTACGGGTTGATGGCCCGCGAGGTGATCGGGCTGCTTAAGCACCTACAGCACGCGCCAGGCAAAACGACCGTCATGGTCGGCATTCTGGAGAAAGTCACCGACGAGTTCGGCCGGGTCACCTGGCAGCCGCAGATGGAGGGCGGCAAGGCGGGGCGCGAGCTGCCGGGCATCGTCGATCAGGTGATCTCCATGGCGCTGTTCACCCGCGACGGCGAGGGCTGGCGCCACGACCCCGACAAGGGGACCGAGCGTCGCCTGGTCTGCCGGTCCGGCAACAGCTTCGGCCGCCTCGACGAGACCGAACCGCCCGATCTCGCGGCGCTGCTGCGTAAGATCAATGCCTCCCCCCTTCCCGCTCATCGCACCTGAGGAACACCGTCATGTTCGACATGAACGACGCCGAATTGCCGCGCGGCACCGACCCGATCCCCGATGGCAGCTTCGCCCCCGTGACCATGCGGATCCGCAAGGGTGCCTTTGCTGATCTTCCAGGCGATTGACACGCCCTGCTCGTCGACCTTGCCGCCGACCACGGTGAACGTCTGCCAGAACTTGCGTCGTGCCAGCGGACCGGCCACCACGGTGAACTCGCAGTCCAGCATCAGCACGTCGCTGCCCGGGCTCTTGGTGGGTTTGAGCAGGCCGCGGTCGAATTCACCCTGGCCGTCGTGGCCATAGGCCGCCTCATCGACCTCATCACCCCAGCTGAATGCCTCAACATGTTCACCGCAGCTGGCTACGATCCAGAGTGATTGGACACCGCTCTAAAGATCAGACACCGACGGATGAGCGCGATATCGCACAAGGTCCGATATTGATCACGTGATCGGCCACCGAGTGGACCAGGGCGGTTTCGTGGCTGATCAGGACGAGGCCGATCTGTCGCTCGGCGACGATCTCTCGCAATAGAGCGATCGTTTGGCGTTGCAGAACCGGGTCGAGGCGTGATGTCGGCTCGTCGGCGACGATCATCGCGGGGTCCAACAGCAGCAGTCGCGCCAGCGCCAGGCGCTGTGCTTCGCCGCCGGAGATCTCGCCGGGATAGTGATCGAGCAGCCGCGCGTCCAGCTTCAGCCGGTCCAGCAGCGGCGGCAAGGATGCGGCGAGATCAAGCTGCGGTGCCACTTCAGCCAGGTCGGCGAGTTGCCGCCCCACGGGCCGGTGCGGCAGGAAGGCGGTCACCGGGTCCTGGTGCAGCTTCTGATAGCGCCGGCGCAGACGTTGCATGGCCCGCCGGTCGCGATACGGGTCAGCGCCGTCCCATGTCAGTTCGCCTGTATCGGGCCGGCACAGCCCGACCAGCATGTTGCCGAGCGACGTCTTGCCGACCCCGCTCGGCCCGGTCAGCGCCACCACGCCGCCGCGATGGACATGGATGTCCACACCGTCGAACAGCCTGGGCTGGCCGGGATAGCCGAAGCCCAGGCCGTGCCCGGCCAGGACCAGCCCTTCTTCCGTCAGGCATGGCACGCAGGCCGCCCAGGTGGCTGGATCGGCGGCCAGCCATTCCCGCGTGTAGGGGTGGAGCGGCGTGCGGAGCAGTTGGGGCGAGGCCTGGTTCTCGACAATCCTGCCGTCCCACAGCACCGCGACCGACCCGCCGAGCGTGCGCACCAGGGCCGGGTCATGGGTGATCACGAGCAGGCTCCGCCGTTCGTTCAGCAACATGCCCAGCAGGGCGGCGACCTGGCCGACCCGCGCCGAATCCAGGCCCTTGGTCGGTTCGTCCACAACCACCACTGGGGATGGCTGGCTCAGCGCGCTGGCCACCAGCGCCCGCTGGGCCATGCCACCCGAAAGCTCGAACGGATAGAGCCGCGCGCTCGCCGCCGGCAGATCGACCGCGGCGAGGGCGGCCCGTGGGTCATGATTCGCGCCGGCGAGTTGCCGGCCGATCCGCATCGTCGGGTCCAGCGCCGCGCGCGGCTCCTGCGGCAGCAGGATGATGTCGCGCGACCAGTGCCGGTGCAGCGCTTCGCGGTCGGCAAGATCGGCCGGCGGCCCGCCAGCCAGCCGGATCGTGCCGGCGGCGGTGAAGCCGGGCGGCAACAGGCCGAGCAGCGCCAGGGCGATCAGGCTCTTGCCACTGCCGCTCTCGCCGATGATCACCAGGGCCTGGCCGCGCTGCACCGTCAGGTTCACGTCGCGCACCACGGACTTCCCGGCCTGATCGCATATGACCAGATCGCGCACATCGAGGCCGGGCTCGTTCATGCGTCCGCCACAGAACGGCTGGCGCGGTCGGCCAATGCCTGTCCGGACAGGCTGCATCCCAGCACAGCGAGGAAGATCGCAACGCAAGGTGCTGCCATCTGCACCGGAGCTTCCGACAGGTAGGGCAGCAGGGTGCTGATCATCCCTCCCCATTCCGGCGTCGGCGGTTGCAGCCCCAGGCCGAGAAAGCCCAGCGCCGATATCGACATCATCGCTGAGCCCACCCCAAGCGTCGCCAGGGGTGTCACCTGCTGCATGACGGCGGGCAAGACATGGCGGCG
>CAMCJI010000362.1 GCA_945874805.1 Asaia bogorensis
GCGCCAGGGGGCAGTGATAGGTGAGAGTCTTCTTTTTGCGAACGTGCGACGGCGAAGGCGCCGCGCAGGAAAGAAGCAAAAGAACTTTGTCCGTTGGATGGGGGCTGGCTTGGCGGGCGGCTGCTGCGTTTGGTTGGTTTACGGGCTTCGCCGACTTGTGGACCGACATCCGGTCTGGCAGCGGCAGTACAGGCGCCAAGGGGCTTCGTTCTATCGTCGCCCGGCCCAGGCATCTGCAATGGCTTCGTTGATCTCCTCGATCGATAGTGTGGGCTGGCCTTCGCGATGGAGCATGCCGAAGACGTCGGAAATCGGGTGGCGGCGGGGGGTGGCGCGGAGTTCGATGCGGCCGTTGGGTAGTTTTTCGAGGGTGATCTGCTCGCCGGGCTGGAGGCCGAGGTGTTGGAGCAAGTCGGGGGGCAGCGTGACTTGGCCTTTGGCGGTGAGGGTGGTCATGGGCCGGGGCTCTCTGTGGGTGGTGGGGACTTGATGGGGATTTGCCCGACTTTCAAGTGCGGTCGTGAGGTGGGGAATGTAGCGTGTGGAGTGCTGGGTGTGCTATCTCTTACCTTACGTTGATCGATCATTGAGGGCGTGATGGCTGCCAGGGATACGACGCGGCTTTCGAGCAAGTATCAGATATCTATTCCGAAATCCGTTCGTGCGGCGCGGGGTTGGCAGGCCGGGCAGGTGTTCGCCTTTGTCCCGAAGGGGGAGGGGATGCTGCTGGTGCCGGTGCCTTCGGTTGAGGCGCTGGCCGGGGTGGCGCGGGGGGCGAAGGCGGTGGAGTATCGGGATCGGACTGATCGGGTTTGATGCGGCTGGTCGATACCTCGGCGTGGGTGGAGTATCTGACCGGCTCTGCGTTGGGTCTGGTGTTAGCTGGTGCGTTGCCGGATCGCGGCGATTGGCTGGTGCCGACGATGGTGCAGTTGGAGTTGGCCAAGTGGCTGACCCGCGCGGTGGGCGAGGACAAGGCGGACCAGGTGATCGCGTTCACTGCAACCTGTGTTGTTGTCGAGCTTGATACAGCGACGGCGCTGGCGGCGGCGGAACTGTGTGTGAGGCATCGGTTGGCGACGGCGGATGCTATCATCTACGCGACGGCGCTGGCGCATGGGGCAGAGGTGCTGACGTGTGACCGGCATTTCGAGGGGCTGCCGGGTGTACGGCTTTTTGCGAAGGGTGCGGAGTAGAAGCGGATGAGCGTTGGGTGTGGTGCAATGCCGAGTGGCATTGCACCCTACAGCTTCCTGTGTGCAGGCGATGCGGAGTCAACCGGAATTGGCGATGCTGAATCGATTGTAACGTCGGATGACGCTTCGCTTATCCGACCGACGGCGCACTTGCTACGGTGTGTCCGGAGATGCCACTGCTGTCGGGAGTTCTGACAAGATGGCTTCCGAGAATTGTTCCCCAGGTTTTTGGGCGTATTCTTCCATCTCCGTGTGCTGATCTCGGTAGCGATAGAACTCTATGCGGTCTCCGAAAACCTCGATCTCTGTGGGACCACGGGAGGTTTCGTGCCAATGGAAGGAGATCGTGCTCCAATAGCCCTTGTCGACATCCGGAATAGGGCAGCGGTCGCGCATGATTTGCAGAAGTGCGGCAACCTGCTCAATCGTTTCTGGCGTGAATGGTCGAAGGGTTTCGAGCGCGATGATGCGCCTGACCTCAATCTCCACCATATTCCAATCACGTGATTTCAAGCGGCGCGCCCTGACCGGATAGAAGTTTTTTGGTTCTTTTTTTCAAAAATGAACGACTCTTGTCTTGCCTATTCTTCCTCGTGCGCGGCTTTGCGGCCGGCGCCGTCGGGGACTGCTTCGCGCGGGTCGGCGTCGAAGATGAGGCGGTCGGCGCCGGCGACGCAGAGGAAGCGTTTGCCTTTGGCTCGGCCGATCAACGTTAGGTTTGCTTGTTTGGCGAGTTCTACGCCCCAGGCGGTGAAGCCGCTGCGGCTGATGAGGATTGGGAGGCGCATTTGGACGGTTTTGATGACCATTTCGCTGGTGAGGCGGCCGGTGGTGTAGAACAACTTTCCTTCAGGGCCGGTGTTGTTGATGCGCATCCAGCCGGCGATCTTGTCGATGGCGTTGTGGCGGCCGACGTCTTCCATGTAGACCAGCGGGCGGTCTTGTTCGCAGAGGACGCAGCCGTGGATGGCGCCTGCTGTTAGATATAAGCTCGGGGCGGTGTTGATTTTGCGGGCCAGGGTGTAGAGCCAGGTGGTTCTGAGGCGGGCTTCGGGGTCGAGTTTGATCTGCTCGAAGCGTTCGAAGAGGTCGCCGAAGGCGGTGCCTTGGGCGCAGCCGCTGGTCAGGGTTTTCTTGCGGAGTTTTTCCTCGAAATCGGTGCGGGCGGGGGTGCGGACGACGATGACGTCGAGCTCTTCGTCGTGGTCGATGGCGGTGATTTCGGCGTCGGGGGCGAGCATGCCCTGGTTGAGGAGGTAGCCGACGGCGAGGCAGTCCGGGCGGTCGCCGATGGTCATCATGGTCACGATCTCCTGGCCGTTCAGGTAGAGCGTGAGGGGGCGTTCGACGGGGACGCGGGTTTCGACGGGCGCGCCGGTGTGGTCGATGCCGGTGACGGCGGCGGTCAGTGCCGGGTCGTCCGGGTTGGGGGCGATGAGCCACTCAGCCATGCAGGGCGGCCATGGGGATGCAGGGGGCGTGGTCGCCGGGGGAGAGGGTGGTCATGTCTTCGGGGAGTTCCATCAGGGCGTCGGATTCGGTCAGCGAGGTGAGGATGCCGGCCCCTTCCTTGGGGTAGCGGTGGGCCTGGCCGTCGCGGATCTGGACGCGGACGTATTCGCGGCGGCCGGTCTTCTTTTTGTAGCTGAAGGCGGCTCGGAGGGGGAAGCGGGTGGGGGGGGTGTAGGCGGCGCCGGCCAGGCGGTCGAGCAACGGGCGGCCCAGCGCGGTGAGGGTGATGAGGGCGGCGACGGGGTTGCCGGGGAGGCCGAGCAGGGGGGTGCCGCCGATGCGGGCCAGGGCGACGGGGCGGCCGGGTTTGATGGCGACGCGCCAGAATTCGAGCGTGCCGGCCTGCTGGATGGCGGCGCGGACGTGGTCTTCCTCGCCGGTGGAGACGCCGCCGGAGGTCAGGATGAGGTCGGCCTGCGCGCTGGTCAGGGCGGCGGCGGTGGCGGTCTGGTTGTCGGGGAGGATGCCGCCGTCGAGCACTGTCGCGCCGAGGCGGCGGAGGAGGGCGGCCAGCATCGCGCGGTTGGCGTCGTAGATGCGGCCTTGGGTCAGCGGGGTGGGGGGGTCGATGAGCTCGTCGCCGGTGGAGAAGAGGGCGATGCGCAGGGGTTTGCGGACCTCGATATGGGCGAGGCCGAGGGCGGCGAGGAGGCCGATATCGGGCGGCATCAGGCGTTTGCCGGCGGGCAGCGCGAGAGCGCCTAGGGCGATGTCCTCGCCGGCGGGGCGGCGGTTGGCGCCTTTGCGGATGCCCGGCGCGATGCGGATGCCGTCAGGCGTGAGTTCGCAGTCTTCCTGCATCATCACCGTGTCCGGCCCTTCGGGCATCACCGCGCCGGTGAAGATGCGGATGGCCTGGCCGCGCAAGGCAGGGGCAGAGGGGCCGCCGGCGGTGATGCGGCCGGCGATGGGCAGGGTGGTCGGCGCGGCGGGGTTCAGGTCGGCGTGGTGGATCGCGTAGCCGTCCACCGCGGAGTTGGTGGCGGGGGGGAGGTCTATCGGGGCGTGGATGCCGGCCGCGAGGATACGGCCGCCGGCTTCGGCCAGCGGGACGGGCTCGGTGCCGGCGACGC
>CAMCJI010000363.1 GCA_945874805.1 Asaia bogorensis
ATCCGAGGTGGCGGACCCCGACCTGCGCTTCCTTACCGGCCGCCCGGTCGAAGGGTTGCCGCCGCGCTTTGCGATGCTGGTGCCGGGTGCCGCTCCGCACCGCCCGGCGAAACGCTGGCCCGCCGAGCGGTTCGGCGCACTCGCGGGGCTGATGGCGGCACGGGGGCTGACTCCGGTGGTGGTAGGCGCCAAGGCGGATGCACCGCTGGCCGCGGCGATCCGGGCGGTCTGCCCGGCGGCGCTGGACTTCACCGGGCGCACCGCCATTCCCGATGTTTTCGCCTTGGCTGCGCGCGCCGCACTGGCGGTGGGCAACGATACCGGGCCGATGCATATCGCGGCTGCCACCGGCACGCCCTGCACGGTGCTGTTCTCCGCCGAGAGCAATCCGGCGATGACGGCGCCGCGCGGGCCGGGGGGGACGTGGTCGGTGGTGCTGCGCGCGCCCGTCCTGGCCGATCTGCCGGTGGAAAGGGTTGCAGCGAGCCTGTGGTAGCGCCATAGATCGCGACCGTTTTGCCCAGGAGCACCCGATGCCCGCGATCACCCTGCCCGATGGTTCCCAGCGCCAGTTCGATGCGCCGGTGACGGGCACGACGGTGGCGGCGAGCATCGGCCCCGGCCTGGCCCGCGCCGCCCTCGCCATGAAGATCGACGGCCGGATCGTCGATCTCTCGACCGAGATCGCGGAGGACGCGAAGATCGTGTTCATCACCCGCCGCGATGCGGACGCGCTGGAGATGATCCGCCACGACTGCGCGCATGTGCTCGCCGAGGCGGTGCAGGCGCTGTACCCCGGCACGCAGGTGACCATCGGCCCCTCGATCGAGAACGGGTTCTATTACGATTTCGCCCGCAACGAGCCGTTCACCACCGAGGATTTCGCCGCCATCGAGGCGAAGATGCGCGAGATCGTCGCGGCCAACGCGCCGTTCGTGCGCTCGGTGATCGACCGCGACGAGGGCATCGCGTTCTTCCTTGCCAAGGGGGAGAAGTACAAGGCCGAACTGATCCGCGACCTCGCGGAGACCGAGACGATCACGCTGTACAGCCAGGGCGACTGGATCGACCTGTGCCGCGGCCCGCATATGCGCGGCACCGGCGATGTCGGCACGGCGTTCAAGCTGATGAAGGTGGCCGGCGCCTATTGGCGCGGCGATCACCGCAACCCGATGCTCAGCCGCATCTACGGCACCGCCTGGCGCGACCAGAAGGAACTGGACGCGCATCTGCACATGCTCGCCGAAGCCGAGAAGCGCGACCACCGGCGCATCGGCCGCGATATGGCGCTGTTCCATCTGCAGGAGGAGGCGACCGGCAGCGTGTTCTGGCACCCCAAGGGCTGGAAGCTGTATCGCACCGCCGAGACCTATATGCGCCGGCGGCTGGACGCGGCGGGATATGTGGAGATCAAGACGCCGCAGCTGGTCGACCGGGTGCTGTGGGAGAAGTCCGGCCATTGGGACAACTATCGCGCTCATATGTTCGTGGTGAGCGTGGAGGACGAGGAGAAGACGCTCGCCCTGAAGCCGATGAACTGCCCAGGTGCGGTGCTGATCTTCAACCAGGGGCTGCGCAGCTACCGGGAACTGCCGCTCCGCTTGGCGGAGTTCGGGCAGGACCATCGCTACGAGCCCTCAGGCGCGCTGCACGGCATCATGCGGGTGCGGGCGTTCCAGCAGGATGACGGGCATATCTTCTGCACGGAGGACCAGATCGGGGCGGAGACGGTGGCGTTTGCCAGTCTGCTGTCCTCGATCTACGCCGATTTCGGATTTGCCGAATTCCGCGTGAAGTTCTCCACCCGGCCGGACCTGCGCGCGGGGTCCGACGAGATCTGGGACAAGGCGGAGGGGGCGCTGGAGCGCGCCTGCGCCGAGGCCGGGGTGGAATACACGATCAACCCCGGCGAGGGCGCCTTCTACGGCCCGAAGCTGGAGTTCGTGCTGCGCGACGCGATCGGGCGGGACTGGCAGTGCGGCACCTTGCAGGTCGATTTCGTGCTGCCGGAGCGGCTGGACGCGCAGTATGTGGGCGAGGACGGGGCGCGCCACCGGCCGGTGATGCTGCACCGGGCCATCCTCGGCAGTTTCGAGCGGTTCCTGGGCATCCTGATCGAGCAGTATGCCGGGCGCTTCCCGATGTGGCTCTCGCCGGTGCAGGCGGTGGTGGCCACTATCGTCTCCGATGCCGACGCCTATGCCACCGAGGTGGCCGCGGCTTTGCGCCGCGCGGGGCTGGCGGTGGTGCTGGACACCACGAACCAGAAGATCAACGCCAAGATCCGCGAGCACAGCGTGCAGCACGTGCCGGTGATCCTGGTCGTCGGCCGCAAGGAGGCCGAGCAGCGCACGGTGGCGCTGCGCCGGCTGGGCGGGGAGGCACAGACGGTGCTTTCGCTCGACGACGCGGTGGCGATGCTGGCCGCCGAGGCGCGGCATCCCGACCTCGCCCGCGGCGAAGCTTGAAAAATGACCCTCACGCGCGCAATGTAGAGAGAGTGCGGGCGTCAGAACCAGCACGGCGTTTCAACTGCCACAGGAGATACCAATAGCCCGAGGACCTATGCCCGCACCGCCAACCCGCGACGGGCCCCGCGTAAATGAAGATATCCGCGCCGCCACGGTGCGCCTGATCGACCATAACGGCGAGATGCAGGGCGTGATGAGCGCCCGTGAGGCCGTGCAGCGCGCCTATGCCGTCGGCCTCGACCTGCTGGAGATCAGCCCGAACGCTGAACCGCCGGTCTGCAAGATCCTCGACTTCGGCAAGTTCAAGTACGAACAGCAGAAGAAGAAGAACGAGGCGAAGAAGAAGCAGAAGGTCATCGAGATCAAAGAGATCAAGGTGCGCCCGAACATCGACGAGAACGATTATCAGGTGAAGCTGCGGGCGATGAAGTCCTTCATCGAGGAGGGCGACAAGGTGAAGGTGACCCTGCGCTTCCGTGGCCGCGAGATGGCGCACCAGGAGATCGGCATCAAGGTGCTCGAACGTATCCGTGCCGACATGGAGACGGAGACCAAGGTGGAGCAGATGCCCCGCATGGAAAACCGTCAGATGATCATGGTGCTGACGGCCAAGTAGCTTGACTGCCGTGTGCTAGCCGCCGATAAGGCTGCCATCCAAACCGTCGCTCCGCGAAGACTCGCGCAGCGGCGCGTTTTGGCTTGTGGGTGTATCTTTTGCTGAAACAGGTGAACTGAACGTGTTCGAGGCCCTTTCATCCCGTCTGTCCGGCGTGTTCGACCGGCTGCGCAGCCGCGGCTCGCTGAACGAGACGGATGTGATCGAGGCCCTGCGCGAGGTGCGCCTGGCGCTGTTGGATGCCGACGTGGCGCTGGATGTGGTGAAGGACTTCATCACCAAGGTACGGCTGCGTGCCGTTGGCGCCGAGGTGATCGACTCCGTCTCGCCCGGGCAGCAGGTCGTCAAGATCGTCAACGACGTGCTGATCGAGGCGCTGGGCGGCGAGGGCGTGGTGCCGCTCAATCTGGCCGCCGTGGCCCCGGTGCCGATCCTGATGGTGGGCCTGCAGGGCTCGGGCAAGACGACGACCTCCGGCAAGATCGGTCTGCGGCTGTTGCAGCGGCAGAAGAAGAAGGTGCTGCTGGCCAGCCTGGACACCCAGCGCCCGGCCGCGCAGTTGCAGTTGCAGCAGTTGGCCGAGCGGGCCGGCGTTGCCAGCCTGCCGATCATTGCCGGGCAGACGCCGCTGGAGATCGCCACGCGCGCGATGGACATGGGCCGGCGCGAGGTGTTCGACGTCGTCATCCTCGA
>CAMCJI010000364.1 GCA_945874805.1 Asaia bogorensis
CATGCCGCGCGGCATGCGGAGGGGTTGGCGGAGAGCCTGAAGGCGGGGATTGCGGCGCTGCCGGAGGATGTGGCGGCCGCACTGGTGTGCCTGGGCGATATGCCGCTGGTCACCGGGCGGATGATCGAGCGGATTGCCGGGGTGTGGGACGCCGATGAGGGGCGGGCGATCGTGGTGCCGACGCATGAGGGCAAGCCGGGTAACCCGGTGCTTTGGGACCGCCGGTTCTTCGCCGAGATCGCGGGATTGGCGGGGGATGCGGGGGCGCGGGCGTTGTTGAAGCGGCACATGGAGTTCGTCGCCGAGGTCGAGATTGGCGACGATGCGGTGCTGCGGGATTTCGATACACCGGAGAGCCTGGCGAGCCTGCCCGAGCGGATGCGGCCCGCTTGATCTGGCGGGCGATGCGGGTGGGGGATTTGCCGGCGGCCGATGTGTTGGCCGACCAGACCTATCCCGATCATTTCGAGCGGCCGGCGATCATGGAGGAGCGGCTGCGTCTGGCGCCGGATTGGTGTTTCGTGCTGGTGGAGGGGGAGAGGTTGCTGGGCTATCTGGTCAGCCATCCCTGGGCTGGGCCACCGCCGGCGTTGGATACGCTGCTGGGCGGCCTGCCCGCTCACCCGGATCATCATTATCTGCATGATCTCGCCTTGGCGCCGGCGGCGCGGGGGGCGGGGCATGCGGCGGCGCTGCTGCGGCGGTTTGCCGATGTGGCGGATGTGCGGTTGATGGCGGTGGGGGTGTCGCCGCCGTTCTGGCAGCGGCAGGGGTTTGTGACTTTGCCGATCGCGGCGGAGAAGCTGGCATCGTACGGTCCGGGGGCAGCGTATATGGGGCGGCGGGTATGATCGGGCGGCGGTCGCTGTTGCCGATGGCGGCCGCCATCCTGGCCGGATGTACGACGTTGCAGCGAGGCGAGCCGGTGCCGCGGGGACGGGCCGGGGCGGTGCGGCTACTGGGGATCGAGAATGCCCGGATGTATCCGGATGCCGCGTCGCATGAGTTGACGATGCGCGAGTTCATGGGGGCGATGGCACGGGCGGGCGATCCCGGGGGGCTAGACCCGGGTTTGCCGGCCGTGAACCTGCTGGCCATATCCGGCGGGGGGGATAACGGAGCGTTCGGGGCGGGGCTGCTGGTGGGGTGGACGGCGGCGGGGACGCGGCCGCGCTTCGATCTGGTGACCGGGGTTTCGACCGGTGCGCTGACGGCGCCGTTTGCCTTCCTCGGGCCGGCCTATGACGGGCAGTTGCAGGCTGTCTATACCGATGTGGAACGCCATGAGATCCTGCGCGACCGCAGCCTGCTGGCGGCGGTGCTCGAGGACGCGCTGGCCGATAATGCGCCGCTGTACCAGACCATCGCGCGGTATCTGAACCAGCAGATGCTCGACCGGATCGCCGAGGGCTATGCGGCGGGGCGGCTGCTGTTCATCTCCACCACCGACCTCGACCAGCAGGTGCCGGTGTTCTGGAATATCGGGGCGATCGCGGCCAGCGGGCATCCGGATGCGCTTGATCTCGTGCGCCGGCTGCTGCTGGCTTCGGCTGCCGTGCCGGGGGCGTTTCCACCGCAGATGCTGGAGGTGGAGGTGGATGGGCGGACCTACCAGGAGATGCATGTGGATGGCGGGGCGGTGGCGCAGGCGTTTCTGTATCCGCCGCCGCTGGGGACGATCCGGCAGCGGGCGATGCGCGAGCGGCAGCGGATGCGGACGATCAATGCCTGGATGATCCGCAATGCGCGGCTGGACCCCGAGTGGAACCGGATCGAGCGGCGGGTGATCCCGATCGTCGGGCGGGCGATTTCGACGCTGATCGCCTCCTCCGGCTACAACGACGCGCTGCGGCTGTGGTTTCAGACGCAGCGGGACGGGATCGAGTTCCGGCTGGCCTATATCGGCGCGGACTTCCAGGCGGAGCACCCCGCGGAGTTCGACCAGACCTATATGCGCGCGCTATTCCGGCATGGTTATGAGCGCGCCCGGGTGGGACTGACCTGGGACGACCGGGTGCCGGGGTTCGACACGCCGCGGTGAGCGCTGTTATTACGTTATCGTAATTATTAGGACGTGCCGGGGCGCCGCTGGCTTGCCCGGCTTTTTCTACATCGGGCGCCTCGGCATACGGACGGTGGGACGCGGAAATCGCGCGCGGTGGCGGAGGGCATGGCCCATAGCGGCGTGGAGGGATGGCGGCGGGTGACCGGCGTGCCGGCAGCGGTACGGCGACGGGGCGCCGAACGGGGGGCGCGTGGCGCCCGGGATGCGGCGGCCTGCCGGGTGGCGGTGGGCGCCGGCGTACGGGCGGGGCTGGCCGGCAGCGGCAAGGGGAGCGGCGGGAGGGTGCCCGCCTTCCACTGGGCGAACAGGCCCTCCAGCGCAGTCAGCGCATCGGTGAGGCGGCGGGCGAGCAGCAGACCGAGCACCCAGCCCATCCAACCGCCGGACAGAATCCCGGCCAGGGTGGCCTTCAGTCCGGAAAAGGGGTTGGCGGCGGGCTGGTGCATGGCGAGAACAATAGCGGAACATGCGCATTGTGTCCAGCATTTGTTCTCGTGTTGTGCATTTTTTCTTACGCAGGGTTCCCAAGGCGCCAGGCGGTGACCCTCTCCTGCCGGCCGCGCAGTTCAAGCTCACCGAGCGGGGCGAGGCCGGTTGGGGTGCCCATCCGCAGGCGCGCGGCATCCGAGACGATGAAGCCGCCCGGCACGTCGCGGCTGGCGGCCTCCAGCCGGGCGGTGGCGTTCATCACGTCGCCTTGCAGGACGATGCTGCGCTTGAGGTCGCCGATCTCGCCGACCACCAGCGAGCCGAAATGCAGGCTGCCGCGGACCTCGGGGGCGAGGCCGAAGGCGGCGTTCAGGCGCCGGGCCTGGCCCGCGAGGGCCGCGCGGATGCCGAGGAAGCAGGACAGCGGGTGCTGGCCCGCCGTCTCCGGCCAAGTGACGATCATGGTGTCGCCGACATAGGAATGGATCTCGCCGCCATGTTCCAGTACCGGCTGGGAGGCGATGCGGAACACCTGATCGAGCATGCTGTGGATGCCGAGATTGCCCAGCCGCTCGGCCGCCGCGGTGGAGCCGGCGACGTCGACGAAGAGGACGAAGCGCCGCTCCTCGCGCGGATGGTGGTAGCGGCCGGTGAGGAAGCGCCACAGCGTGCGGGGGCCGATCAGAATCGCGATCTCGAGGCCGACATTCATCAGCACGGCGATGCCGACGGAGTAGGTGAGCACCGCCGAAAAGTCGCGCTCGCCGGGATCGACCGGCACGCCGATGAGATGATGCCCGAGGCTGCCGAATTGCACCGTCAGGATCACCGCGCTGTAGATGCCAACCCGCAGGCCAAGACTGACGGCCAGCGGCAAGGAGCGCAGCCAGCGCCGCCCCTCCCCGTTCGTCACCAAGGTCTCGAAGGCGGCGATCGGCGCGGAGATCAGCACGCCGTAAGCCATGCTGATGGCAATGCCGAGGGGGCGGACCTCACCGATGCCGACGGAATAGAGCAGGCCCGCGAAGATGCCGGCCACAAGAACGGCAAGGAAGAGCTGCAACTGGCGGCGTCGCATGGCGGACATCGATGGCACTCCGGTAACGGCTTGTCATGCCACATCGGGGCGCGGGGTGCGACGGAGGCGTTTGTGGGCGGGGTATAGGGGCGCGGGGAAGGCAAGTGGCAGGAAGCGTCTTCTTTTTTTGGAAAAAAAGAAGCAAAAAAACTTTTTTCCGTTTGGTTTTGTGCTGTTGAGAAATGCGGCTT
>CAMCJI010000365.1 GCA_945874805.1 Asaia bogorensis
TCCCCACCCCCCGCCAGAGCACAACCGGGTCACGCCCTGCCCGCACCCACACGCCACCGGCGATCCGCTTCCCCTCGGCCCACGGCTGGCTCGCCCGCATGGTCCTCGGCGCCGGCGGCGAGGGCGAGCGCGTGCTGCATTTTCTCGAAAGCCCCGAAATCCGCGCGCTCGTCGCCGCCGCCCCCCAGGCCGGCCGCATCCTCCGCCCGCTCGCTTGCCTGTTCGGCTTCGCGCAACCCGACCATCTGAAACTGCCGCCCCGGCCCCCGCGCCCCCGCAATCCCTCAGCCGCCGCCTTGGCCCGCGCCGCCGAAGCCGCCCTGCCACCGCTCTACGTCCACGACGAGACGCGCTTTCCCTACCTGCCCCGTCGCTACAGCCTCACCGCCTACCTGCTCGACCACGCAAGGCGACGACGCCGAAAACCCGCCTAGAGCCCGGCGGGAAAACCGCGCCCCCATTCATTTCGTTATAAAAATCAACTAATCCAGATCGATCGCATGCCGCTTGAGGTCGGCGATCCGGCAATGTTCCAGCGCGCCGACATGCGTCGCCCGCAGCGCCACCCGCGGCGCCGCCCCGCCCTCCAGCGCCTCCTGCCAGCGCGGCGCGCACAGGCACCAGCGGTCGCCCGGCACGAGTCCGGGAAACCCGTAATCCGGCATCGGCGTGGACAGGTCGTTGCCCATCTCCCGGCTGAACGCCAGGAACTCGGCGGTCATCACCGCACACACGGTGTGGCTGCCCCGGTCCTGCGCCGAGGTATCGCAGCAGCCATTGCGGAAAAACCCCGTCATCGGCCGGATCGAACAGGTCTCCAGCTGGCTGCCCAGCACATTCAGCGCCCCGCGCTTCGGCTCACGGCCGCCGCCGCCTCCAGACTCGTCAAATGGCATCCGCTCTCTCTCCCGCCCATGCGCTGCGATGCAAACGATACAACACATGCCGGCGCAAGGGGCTTGTGTCGGCCACCCCCGGATGATCGAAATCATCCGCCGGATCGCGCGTCATCCCCAGCCTCTCCATCACCGCGCGGGACGGCGCGTTGACCGCCGCCGTCAACGCCACCACGGCGTCCAACCCCGCCGCGAACCGCTCGCCGATCGCAGCCCGCGCCGCCTCCGTCGCATAGCCCCGGCCCCAATAGGGCCGCGCGATCCGCCAGGCCACCTCCACCGCCGGCGCACAGGGCAGATCGGGCGTCGCATATTTCGGCCCGACCATGCCAACCAGCCCGCCCTCCGGCAGCACCACCGCCCAGACCCCCCAGCCATGCGCCTCATGATGCGCCAGCATCCGCGCCGCATGCGCGTCAGACCCCGCCCGGTCGAGCGCCTCGGGGAAATACCGCATCACCTCCGCATCCCCGTTCAACGCCGCCGCGGCATCGAGGTCCCCAGCCTCGATCCGCCGCAACACCAGCCGCGCCGTCCGGATCATCGCGCAAGCGCCGCCAGCACCGCCGCCCGCCGGGGGATCGGCGCCACCGCCCCATACCCCTCGGTGGACAAGGCCGCCGCCGCCGCCGCATACCGCGCCGCCGGCTCGGCCGCATCGCCCGCCGCCAGCCGTGCGAGGAAACTGCCGCAGAACGTATCCCCCGCCCCGGTCGCATCCACCGGCGTGCAGGGAAACGGCGGAATATGCACCCGCCCGTCGGGGCTCGCCAGCAGCACCCCAGCCGCCCCCATCTTCAAGGCCACCAGCTTCGGCCCCAGCCCGAGATAGAAATCGACGATCGCCTCCGGCTCGGTCAGCCCCGTCAACGCCAGCGCATCATCCGTCCCCGGCAGCGCGATATCGGCCTGCGCGATCGCGGCATGGATCACCGCCGCCGCCCGCGCGGCCGGCCACAGCCGCGGCCGGTAGTTGGTGTCATAGGCCACCCGCACGCCGGCCCGCTTCGCCACCCCGATCGCATGGAACACCGCATCCGCCGCACTGGCCGAGATCCCCTGGCTGATCCCCGAGGCATAGAAGATCTTCGCCCCCGCAATCACCGCCTCCGGCACATCCCCAGGCGCATACGCACTCGCCGCCGACCCCGCCCGATAGAACAGGAACTCATGCCCCTTGGGCCCGTGCCGGACAAAATACACCGCCGTCGGATGGGTCGCGGACTGCACCACGTGCGAGGCATCCACCCCCTCCTCGGCCCACAACTCCATGAACCGCGTCCCCGCCGGATCGCGCCCGACGCCCGTCAGATACGCCACCCGCGCCCCCGCCCGCGCCGCCGCCACCGCCGCGTTCGACGTATCCCCCCCACACCCCTCCAGATACAGCCGCGCCCCATCCGCGCCGACCGGCCGCTGGTTGAACTCCAGCATCGGCTCGCCCATCGAGACGATATCCAGGCTCATCCCAGCACTGCCCGCGCCGCCGCCTCGATCGCCCCGCGATCCCCCGCGGCGATCCGCGCCTCATCCACCAGCGCCCCGCCCATGCCGACAAACGCCGCCCCCGCCGCGAGGAACGCGCCGACAGTCCCTGGCTCCACCCCCCCGGTCGGGCAGAACGCCACCCCCGGAAACACGCTCGCCAATGCCTTGATATGCCCCGGCCCGCCAACGGACGACGCCGGAAAGATCTTCACCACATCCGCCCCGGCATGCAGCGCATGCCGCACCTCCGTCGGCGTCAGCGCGCCGAGCATCAGCAGCGCCCCGGCATCCACGCAGGGATCGGAGAGATCGGCATCGATCCAGGGTGCGACCAGGAACCGCGCCCCGGCGGCAAGACACGCCTGCGCCGTCCGCCGGTCCCCCACCGTGCCCGCCCCGATCAGCAACTCCGGATCGCTGGCGAGATCGCGGATCAGCGCCGGCGCATCCGGAATGGTCATGGTGATCTCGAAGATCCGCAGCCCCGCCTCGCGCAGCCACCCCACCGCGGTCGCCGCATGCGCCGCCGAGCGCGTCCGCACCACCGGCACCACCCGTGCGGCCCGCAGCCGCGCCATCATCGCCGAATTCACCATGCCTTATCTCCCCTGCGCCGATCGTGCCATGCACCCGCGCCCAGGCAAAGCCTTCCGCCGCCTCCGCCCGCATGCCATGTTGCATCGCAGCAGAACGGAACGCCCGATGAGCACTGAGCGGCAGGTCTTCACCCATCCGCAGGTCGTCCAGGTCCTGACCGGCATCCTGCTCTGCCTGTTCCTCTCCGCGATGGACCAGACGGTGGTGGTCCCCGCCGTCCCGGCCATCGCCGCCGACCTGCAAGGCTTCGACAATCTTGCCTGGATCGTCTCCGCCTATCTCCTCACCGCCACCGCCGCGACGCCGATCTACGGCAAGCTGTCCGACATCTACGGCAGGCGGCGGATGCTGCTGCCGGCCATCGCCTTGTTCGCTTTGGCCTCCGCCCTCTGCGCCCTGGCCCCCAGCCTGCCCTGGCTGATCGCCGCCCGGGCCTTGCAGGGCATCGGCGGCGCCGGGCTGATGGCGATGTCCCAAGCCGTGATCGCCGACGTCGTCGCCCCGCGCGAGCGCGGCCGCTACCAGGGCTACATGGCCGGCACCTGGGCGATGGCCAGCGTCTCCGGCCCGATCCTCGGCGGCTGGATGACCGAGCATCTGTCCTGGCACTGGATCTTCTGGGTCAACCTGCCCGTCTGCGCCGCCGCCTGGGTGCTCTCCTCCCGCGCGCTGAAGCTGCTGCAGCACACCCCCCGCCCGGCGCGGATCGACTACGCCGGCGCCGCCCTGCTGACGGCGGCCGTCGGCGCCCCCCGGGCGGCCCTCAGCCAGGCCGGCGCC
>CAMCJI010000366.1 GCA_945874805.1 Asaia bogorensis
CCCCCGCCCCCGTCGTCCTCATCGCCCACGGCTTCGCCGGCTCCCGCCAGCTCATGCTCCCCTTCGCCCTCACTCTCGCCCGCGCCGGCTACATCGCCGTCACCTTCGACTTCCCCGGCCACGGCCAGCACCCCGCCCCGCTCCCCGGCGGCATCGCCGACGACGCCCGCGCCTCCACCGCCCTCCTCACCACCCTCGACAAAATCGCCAAAGCCGCCCGCCCCCTCGGCGACGGCCGCCTCGCCATGCTCGGCCACTCCATGGCCTCCGACATCGTCGTCCGCCACCTCCTCGCCCACCCCGACGGAGCGGACGCCGCCATCGCCGTCTCCGTCTTCGCCCGCGGCGCCACCGCGAGCCGCCCCCGCAACCTCCTCGTCATCCAGGGCGCCCTCGAACCCGAGCTCTTCCACACCGAAGCCGCCCGCCTCACCGCCCTCAGCGGCACCGAAAACCCGAAAGAACGCACCACCTACGGCAGCTTCGCCGACGGCACCGCCCGCCGCTACGTCCTCTCCGCCGGCGTCGAGCACATCGGCGTCCTCTACGGCACCGACGGCCTCACCGAAGCCCGCGACTGGCTCAACGCCGCCTTCACCCGCACAACCCTGGGCGAGATCGAGCAGCGAGGCCCCTGCATCGGCCTCCTCCTCCTCGCCGCCACCGCCCTCGCCTGGCCGCTCGCCCGCCTCCTCCCGCGCGTCAGCCCCACCCCCGCCGGCGCCAACCTCCCATGGCGACGCCTCTGGCCCGCCGCCCTCATCCCGCCGATCGCCACCCCGCTGATCCTCTGGAAGCTCCCCACCAACCTCCTGCCCATCCTCCTGGGCGACTACCTCGCCATCCACTTCGCCCTCTACGGCGCCCTCACCGCCGCCCTCCTCTGGCACGCCGGCGCCCCCCGCCCCACCCTCGCCCCCCGCCTCCTCGCCGCCGCCACCCTCGTCTTCGCCTTCATCCTCGCGGCCTTCTTCCTCCCGCTCGACGCCACCGCCCTCAGCTTCGTCCCCAGCCCGACCAGACTCTGGCTGATCCCCGCCGTCCTCCTCGGCACCCTCCCCTGGTTCCTCGCCGACGAATGGGCCACCCGAGGCCCCACCCCCGCCCGCCTCGCCTACCCCGCAACCAAACTCCTCTTCCTCGTCTCGCTGGCCATCGCCATCGCCCTGAACCTCGAACGGCTCTTCTTCCTCATCATCATCCTCCCCGTCATCCTCCTCTTCTTCCTCATCACCGGCCTGCTGAGCACCTGGACCAACCACGCCACCCGCCACCCCTGGCCCTCCGCGCTGGCCAACGCCCTCGCCCTCGCCTGGGCCATCGCCGCGACGTTCCCCGAAGTGCTGAGGTAAAGCGTGATGACCGCAGGCGGCATCGCCAAAGCTCTGAATCACGCGATCAGACAACGCGCCTAACGAGGCGGCAAAACCCGCCCCGTCTCCGCATCGATCGGCGCACAATTCCGTCGCCCCGACATCAAACAATCCTCCAACCGCGCACCCGCCACCAACCCCCGCGCGAGGAACCACCCACCCACCAGCGCCGCAGCAATCAGGATCAGAACAACAACACTCCGCCAAGGCGAAGCCGTCTCACGTTCGTCCATGCGGGAACCCCATCAGACCAAGTGGAAGCCAAGCACGTTCTTTTTTGAAAAAAAGAACCAAAAAACTTTCACCCGTTTAGGCCGCCCCACCCGCAAAAACCCGTCATGTTGAGCCCTTGCGAAACATCCACGCTTGCCTTCCCCACCCCAAACCAAGCACGCTTACGAACAAACCCCGGACCCTCCCACCGAAGCAGGAATCGTCACCTGCATTGCCATCAAAAGTCTAATCCCAGAAAGGCAACGACTCGCAGGCTCCATAGTTTTCCCTTGAACGCGGGTAACACATAGGTTACCAGTGCCCATGCTCGAACTGAGCTTCTACCTCGCCACCAACGGGGACAGCCCGTTCCAGAAATGGTTCGCCACGCTCGACACGGCAGCAGCCGTCAAGATCACCACAGCCCTCACGCGGCTCGAACTCGGCAACCTGTCCAACGTCAAATCTGTCGGCGAAGGCGTGCTGGAAAACCGGATCGACTGGGGACCAGGCTACCGCCTCTACTTCGGCCGAGACGGCAACACCCTCGTCATCCTGCTCACCGGCGGCACCAAACAGCGCCAGCAGCGCGACATCAACCAAGCCCAATCCCTATGGGCCGACGACTAACGCCGGCGCCGACCGACCCAATAAGGACCACCCCCGTGACCCTCACCAAACCCTTCAAAGACCTCGTCCGCCAACGCCTCACCACAGACCCCAATTTCGCCACCGCCCTCCTGCGCGAAGCCATCGACTGCCTGCTTGCCGACGACGTCGAAACCGGCAAAGCCGTCCTGCGCGACTACATCAAAGCTACCATCGGCTTCGAAAAACTCGGCGAAGCCATCGGCACCCAACCCAAAAGCCTGATCCGCATGTTCGGCCCCCGAGGCAACCCGCAGGCACGCAACCTGTTTGGCGTGATTGGACATTTGCAGCGGGAGGCAGGAGTGCAACTACAGGTGAATTTAAGAAACTAGAACTAAGTGGAATACTTCATAATACAATGTTCGTATCAAACGCCGCCCGTCAGCTACGGCGGCGGCGGGTGGTGCTGAGGGCCGCGAGCCCGAGACCCAGCATGGCGAAGGAGGCAGGCTCGGGCACGGATTCCGCCGCGCCCGCCTGATAGTTCACGGCGTTCAGCAGAAGCTGCTCGCTGGCGGTGTTGTTGAGCCCATCGAACCCGCCATCCTGCCAGTCCCAGCCCAGGATCAGCGTGCGCCCCGCCCCGGAGGCGCCGCCGACCGCGACGGCCACACCGCTGGCGCGGGTGGCCAGAATATCCACACCGGAGCCGATCGTCGGGAAAACCATGAAAAACTCGGTCGAGGCCCAGTCTGAATAGGGATTCGACAGGGCGTTCGACAGGCCGGCGCCGACACCCGCGGCAGTGAACGTGATCGGCTCGCCGGTGTTGATGTAGGTAAAACCCACCGCGCTCGCGTTCAGCAGGGTGGCGGTGTTGAGCGCCCATTCGGCCGCGTCCAACTCGGTCACCAACAGGCCGCCACCCATCACGAAGCTCGCCACATCGGCGTTGCCGGGCGTGCGGCTCAACACGAGAGCATCGAAACCCGCAAGCATGCCGGCGCCCGGCGCTGCCAAACCAAAATCGGTGGCGGCATGGCCATTGCTGTTCAACAGGGCGGTCATACCGGCACTGTTGCCGCCGGCCACACCCACGACCGCAGCACCAGCAGGGGTAGCGTACACGCCGAGAGACAAAAGCAGACTGGCCAAAATGGCGCTGGAATGACGCATTTGGTTCACTTTCACAATATAATGACGCGTAACGGCCGGTCGTTCGCCCAATGCCCTAGCACGCAGGCGCCTATATCACAAAGAGAACGAACTCACCCCCCGTGAGTGAGCGCACCGAAGAGAGGTTGCCTTCACCCCAGGCATGCCGATAGCTCTAGCGGGCGCCAGTTTTGGTATTCCAACGCATTGGAGCGTTTTGATGTCAATTGCCAACATACTCAATACCTGCTTCTCGCTCTTAGAGTCTGACTCTGAACTCATGTGGAACGACCGAGGCGTCTGATCAACAGCATGGCTGATGCTGCGTAGAGGAAGGCAGTTGCCGAGGCGATTGTGGCTTCGAAATCCTTGGCCAGCCGTCGATTTCTTCCCAACCAGGCGAAGCACCG
>CAMCJI010000367.1 GCA_945874805.1 Asaia bogorensis
CGAGGGCTCTCAGGCTCTCTTGACTATGCTGGATCGCTCGACGGACTGCCTCTGTCGTTGTGGCGCTGCCGTGCAGAATCTGTCCCATAGCGCTTCCTTCCACATGCGTGAGAAGATCGCACCATCAAACCCCGGGATCAAACATCTAATCCGAAGACCGTCGCCAAATGGAAAAAACGTGCCGCGGTCGCTGACCTGCCCACAGGGCCGCGGACACCTCGATCAACCGTCCTCTCCATTGAGGACGATGGCCATCATCGTGGCGTTTCGCCAGCACACCCTACTCCCGCTGGATGACTGCTTCTATGCCCTCCAGGCCACCATCCCGCATCTGACCCGGTCCTCGCTGCATCGCTGTCTGCTGCGCCACGGGATCGGCCGGCTACCCGAAGTCCAAGGCAACAAGCCGACCAAGAAACCCTTCAAGGCCTACCCCATCGGCTACTTCCATGTCGACATCGCCGAGGTACAGACTGCCGAGGGCAAGCTCTACCTCTTCGTCGCCATCGACCGCACAAGCAAGTTCGCCTTCACCGAGTTGCACGCAAAGGCAACAACACGCACCGCGGCCGACTTCTTGCGCGGCTTGATCCAGGCGGTGCCCTACAAAATCCACACCGTTCTGACCGACAACGGCATCCACTTCACCGATCCGAAGGGTGAAATCTGGACCCCCGCCGAAATCCGCCAGATGATCGTGCAAAGTCAGCCGTTCCGAGCGCACGCGTTTGAATACGCCTGCGCCCTCGCCGACGTTGATCACCGACTGACCAAGCCAAGGCATCCCTGGACCCACGGCCAGGTCGAGCGAATGAACCGCACCATCAAGGACGCAACCGTCAGGCGCTTCCACTACGACGCCCACGATCAGCTCCGCAGCCACCTCACCGATTTCGTCCAAGCCTCTAACTTCGCCAAACGCCTCAAGACCCTCAAAGGCCTCACGCCCTACGAATTCATCTGCAAAGTTCGGCAAACACAGCCAGAACGATTCATCCTCAACCCGCTCCACCAAATGCCGGGACTAAACATTTGGCCTGCGTCCGCTTCAGTACATGTGTTGGCCGCCATTGATCGAGAGGGTCGAGCCGGTGATAAAATCCGCATCCTCGGCCGTCAGAAACACGACTCCCCGCGCAATGTCAGTTGCGCGACCGAGGCGTCCCATTGGAATGCGGCGGATGATTTTTTGCAGCACATCAGGGGGGACGGCGCGCACCATGTCCGTATCCACGTAGCCGGGCGCAATCGCGTTCACAGTGATCCCGAACCGCGCGCCTTCCTGGGCAAGTGCCTTTGTGAAGCCATGGATACCGGATTTCGCGGCGGCATAGTTGACTTGGCCGTATTGGCCGGCTTGTCCGTTGATGCTGCCGATGTTGACTATCCGGCCGAATTTCGCGGCACGCATGTCGTCGAACACCAGCTTGCATAGATTGAAGCAGGAGCCGAGATTGGTGTCGATGACCGCGTCCCACATTTCTCGTGTGAGGCGGGACATGGTCGCATCGCGCGTGATGCCAGCATTGTTCACCAGGATCTCAATGGGGCCTAGATCTTTATGGATCTGTGCTGTCGCCTCACTGCAGGCAGTGAAATCCCCCGCATCAAACTTCGTGACACGAATGCCGGTCTCGTCTTGGAAGCTCTGAGCGGCCGCGTCGTTACCCGCATAACTTGCAACGACAATCCGACCGGCAGCCTTGAGTGCTCGGCTGATGTCGGCACCGATGCCGCGCGTTCCTCCGGTAACAAGGGCTATTCTGCTCATTTGTGGCCTCCCGAGAACTCACTCGGTAATCTAGGGATGCGAGGGGAGATCGGCCAGCAATTTCCGTGCATTGGTCAGTGAGCGCTCTGGGCAATGCGGGTATCCGTTGTGTGACCGTGGTTCGCGTGTCAGACGGACTCGGAAACGCGCTTTGTTGGCATCATTGTCGGATTGGCAGCAGGAGGTGGTAATGCCGTTGCGTCGGTGAGCTGACGTTGGGGTTCTTGGCCACCGGCGCCGTCGCGGACCAGATAGCCGCGTCCCCAGACTGTCCCAATGACATTGTCGGCCCCGAGTGCTGAGAGCTTCTTGCGGAGTTTGCAGATGAACACGTCGATGATCTTGATTTCAGGTTCGTCTATCCCCCCGTAGAGGTGGTTGAGGAACGCTTCCTTGGACAGGATCATGCCCTTGCGCAGCACCAGCAGTTCCAGAATAGCGTATTCCTTTCCTGTCAGATGAACGGTGGAACCAGCTACCTGAACCGATCGGCTATCGAGATTCAGCGTGAGATTGCCGATGGTCAGTAGCGGCTGGCTGAATCCCTTGCTGCGGCGGACGATTGCCTGCATGCGCGCAAGTAACTCGCTCTTGTCGAACGGTTTCGTCATGAAGTCATCGGCTCCGAGGCCGAGCGCCTTAACCTTGGCTTGCGGTCGGGACAGGCCAGACATGATGAGTATGGGCGTTTCGACGCGGGAGACACGCATTCGGCGAACAATCTCGAAGCCTTCGATATCGGGCAGGATGAGGTCGAGCAGTATGATGTCGTAATCGTAGCGACGCCCGATATCGATTGCCTCTTCGCCATTATCGACATGATCTACGACAGCGCCACTGGCGGAGAGAATCTGGGTGACGGTGCGCGCCATTAAGATATCATTTTCTACCAAGAGAACTCGCATATTGATGCTCCTGCTGCTGCCGGCATAGAAATACAACCTTAACGGGTGTTTGGCAATGTGAATTCACGTCCGTAGTGGTGCGGAGATCACCAGACGGCGCCGAAGTCGTCCCCGTGCGGGCGGCATATGGGGGATCAGTGACATATTTGGGCCACTACGAGATGTTCAGTGCGGCCTCAGCCCTTGTCGGGGGAATCACCGGCTTTGAATTGGCGGGGCGGGTTTCGGGTGCGTCTGCGGCATTGATCATGATCGAAGGGCTTGGCCGGCACCTGAGCGTTGGCACCCGAGTGATGGTGTGTTCCGCGCATGGCCATACCGCTGTGGTAGAAGTCGTTCAGGTGACTAGTGCTGGCTGCAGCGCGATGCCTGTTTCGTTTGCGAGTGGGATTCGTATTGGCGATCGCGTGCTGGCGCCGCCTCGGATGCATGGCTCGGGTCCTGCGATTTCGCCAGCCTGTCTCGGCCGGGTTGTCGGCCCAGACGGTAGAGCGATTGATGGTCACGGGACTATTGCGGTGGGGGCGCACCGAGGGCGGAGTTCCGGTCGGCCCATCCCGGCTGCTGAGCGGATGCCGCTGGGAGAGCAGATGGCGTCCGGAATCGCTGCGGTGGATCTGTTCATCCCGTGTCGCTTCGGCCAGCGGTTGGGTATTTTTGCAGGTACTGGCGTCGGCAAGTCCTCCTTGCTTTCGCGTCTCGCGGCCTGTGCCAGCTACGATGTAGTTGTTGTTGCCCTGATCGGTGAGCGTGGGCGTGAGGTCAAAGAGGTGGTCACCCATCTGGCTGCGAGCAACCGGATGAGGCAGGCCATCGTTGTTGTCGCTACATCTGACATGACTGGGTTCGAGAAGCGGGATGCCGCCCACACTGCGGTTGCGGCAGCCGAATATTTTCGACGGACCGGCAGTCGGGTGCTTCTTCTGTTTGACAGTAGACCTGTTGCGTTAGTCGGGCCACTTCGTCGCGGAGACGGCTTGAAATCAGGGGATTCCCAGATCACGGGTCGAT
>CAMCJI010000368.1 GCA_945874805.1 Asaia bogorensis
GAATCCGGCGTCACCTGGTACCGCGACCCGCATGGCGCCCTGCACGACGTCCACGCCATGCCGATGCCCGCGCTACGCGCCCTGCACCGCTCCGACTGGGGCTTCGTCCACCAGAACCCGCGCGACAACCTGCGCATGGCCGTCTCCGCCGGCGGCAACGTCGGCGAGCGACTGATGGCCCAGGGCAACCGCCACTACGGCAACATCCGCGCCGAGGCGATCTCCTGGCTGCAACAGGTCGAAATCGACGCCGACCGGGTGGACAGCCTGCCCCGCACCTTCTCCGGCGGCATGCTGCAACGCCTGCAGATCGCCCGCACGCTGGTCACCCACCCCCGCCTCGTCTTCATGGACGAACCCACCGGCGGCCTCGACGTCTCGGTGCAGGCAAGGCTCCTCGACCTCATCCGCTCCCTCGTCGCCCGCCTCGGCATCGCCGTCGTCCTCGTCACCCACGACCTCTCCGTCGCCCGCCTCCTCGCCCACCGCATCATGGTCATGCAGCGCGGCCAGGTGGTGGAAGCCGGCCTCACCGACCAGGTGCTGGACGACCCGCAGCACCCCTACACCCAACTCCTCGTCAGCTCGGTGCTGCAAGCATGATCGTCCTCAAAACCGAAGGCCTCTCCAAGTCCTTCACCCTGCACCTGCGCGACGGCCTGCGCCTCCCCGTCCTCGACCACGTCGACCTCGAACTGCGGTCAGGCGAATGCGTGGCGCTGGCCGGCCCCTCCGGCGCCGGCAAATCCACCCTGCTCCGCGCCCTCTACGGCAACTACCGCAGCGACGCCGGCCGCATCCTCATCCGCCACAACGGCGAGATGATCGACATCGCCGCCGCCCTCCCCCGCACCGTCGTGCAAATCCGCGCCAAGACTCTCGGCTACGTCAGCCAGTTCCTCCGCGTCGTCCCCCGCGTCTCCTGCCTCGACATCGTCGCCGAAGCCGCCGGCGGCGACACAACCCAAGCCGCCGCCCTCCTCAAAAGCCTCAACATCGCCCCGCGCATGCACGCCCTCCCCCCCGCCACCTTCTCCGGCGGCGAGCAGCAGCGCATCAACCTCGCCCGCGGCTTCATCGGCGGCCACCCCATCCTCCTCCTCGACGAGCCCACCGCCAGCCTCGACGCCGAAAACCGCGACATCGTCATCGCCATGATCCAGGCCGCCAAGGCCCGCGGGGTTGCCATCATCGGCATCTTCCACGACACCGCCACCCGTGACCGCATCGCCGACCGCCTGCACCACGTCGCCCCGCTCCAGGAAGCAGCATGACCGAGACGATCCTGACCAACGCGAACCTGATCCTCCCCGACCAGGTCCTGCACGGCACACTCCTCATCCGCAACGGCCGCATCGCCGAAATCAGCGAGCAGATCAGCCACGCCCCCTCCGCCATCGACCTCGAAGGCGACGACGTCATCCCCGGCATCGTCGACGTCCACACGGACAATCTCGAACGCCAGGTCCAGCCCCGCATCGCCGCCCGCTGGCCGTCGCGCAGCGCCATGCTCGCGCACGACGCCCAATGCGCGGTCGCCGGCGTCACCACCGTCTTCGATGCCCTCTGCCTCGGCGACCTCGGCTTCGACACCAGCCGCATGCAAACCTTCCACGACGGCATGGCCGACATCACCGCGCTGGCCCCCTCCGGCCTGCTGAAATCCGAGCACTTCATCCACCTGCGCTGCGAACTCCCCGCCGTCGGCATGATCGAACTCGTCGACCCCGTCGCCGACCACCCACTCGTCACCATGGTCAGCTTCATGGACCACTCCCCAGGCGTCGGCCAATACGCCAACCTCGACCGCTACCGCGCCATGCGCATCCGCAGCGGCATCGCGCCGGACAAGGTCGAGAGCCGCATGCAGGAGCTCCTCGCCCAGCGCGCCCGCCTGCGCGACCCCAACCGCCAATGGCTCCTCGCCCGCGTCCGCGGCCGCCACCTGGCCCTGCTCAGCCACGACGACCAGCTCGAATCCGAAATCGCCGAAAACTTCGCCGACGGCATCATGATCAGCGAATTCCCCGTCACCCACGAAGCCGCCAACGCCGCCAAAGCCCGCGGCATGCAGGTCGTCGCCGGCGCGCCGAACATCGTCCGCGGCGGCAGCCACTCCGGCAACGTCGCCGCCATCGACCTCGTCCGCGCCGGCACGGTGGACGCCTTCGCGTCAGACTACGTCCCCGCCGCCCTCGCCGAAGCCGCCTACCTCGCCCACGCCCAGGCCGGCATCCCACTCCCCGCCGCCGTCGCCCTGATCACCGACACCCCCGCGAAAATGGCCCATCTCCCCGACCGCGGCCGCCTCGAACCCACGCTCCGCGCCGACCTCGTCCGCATCCGCCGCCACGAAAACACCCCCATCGTCCGCGCGGTGTGGCGCGAAGGCGAACGGGTGGCATAAACGAACCGTCATCCTCGGGCTTGTCCCGAGGACCCACGCCTGACTGTCACACGCGACGAGCCCCCATGCACCCAGAAGCCCGCATCGCCCTCTACTACGCCCCCGAATCCACCGACCTCCTGGCCGCCGCTGCCGCCGCCTGGCTCGGCCGCAACGCCGACACCAACGCCCCCCTGCCCCAGCCCGACCTCCCCGACATCCACGCCATCACCTCGGACGCCCGCGGCTACGGCTTCCACGCCACCCTCAAACCCCCGATGCGCCTGCGCGACGGCACCACCTGGAACGACGTCCTCGCCACCGCCGCCGAAATCGCCGCCGCCATCCCACCCTTCGACCTCCCGACCCTCGCCGTCACCGACCTCCACGGCTTCCTAGCCCTCCGCGAATCCACCCCCTCCCCCGAACTCCAGGCCCTCGCCGACGCCTGCGTCGCCGGCGCCGACCACCTCCGCGCCCCGGCAACCGAGTCCGAACTCGCCAAACGCCGCCGCAACGGCCCCCTCCCCCCCGCCCAGGAGGCCAACCTCTCCCGCTGGGGCTACCCCTACGTCTTCGCCACCTTCTTCTTCCACATGACCCTGACCCGCCGCCTCACCCCGGACGAAAAAGCCACCTACCTCCCCGCCGCCCAGGCGCATTTCGCCCAAGCCCTCGCCACCCCCCGCCGCGTCACCGCCCTCACCCTCTTCACCCAGGCGCACACTGCGGCGGATTTCGTGCTGGCCGAACGGGTCCCATTGAAAGGGTGACCGCAGATGGTCAGGATTGGTGGGTTGATTTTTGTCTTGACCACCATCTCCATTATTACGTTTTTTATAAAAAAAAAGAAATTAGACTCAAAAATACTATCATCATATTTGTAGTTATTTTAGTCATTGCGATGACATCGGAAGGAGTTTTTCATTTTTGGTGGCGTTACATTGACCCGGATACTGCTTGGGATGCAGGTTTATGGAGTGGGATCGGCCTTATGTTGGCCGCAGCCGCATACATGAACATGCCTAGCAGGCTGCTGAAAAACTCCTTGCTCCGACGCGTGCGTATGGGATTCGATCTCTCATCAGATTGACAGACGCAAGGCAGCGAAGATGCGCGGTTTTGACCAACGACGGGACGGACTATTCAGCTACGTTCGGCCTGAGAGCCGCAT
>CAMCJI010000369.1 GCA_945874805.1 Asaia bogorensis
GCGATGGCGACTGAGACGGACGCCCGTGCCCAAGAGATCGCCAGCCTGGACCGCGAGGCCACCGGGGCGCTCGCCGTCGCGCGTGCCGCGGATCAAGGCCGTGCGGCGATGCTGCGCGCGACAGCCGCCGCGGAGGCCCATCAGAAGGCCGCGACCCAGACCGGTGTCTCCGAAGCCGCCCTGACCACCTCCATCCTGAACCGCAATGCAGCGCAGGAGGCGTCGAAGGGCGCCGAGGCGGTGGTGGCGCTCAACGAGCAGAACGCATCTCTCGAGCGGCTCATCGCCGCCGAGAAGGAAGGTGCTCGACCAGCCTATTATGCGGCGCTGGACGAGCGCATCCGCGACGCTACCCGCTCGATGGAAGCGCATCGCGACGCCGCCACCGACCCGGCGATCAAGGCGGCTTTGCAGACCGAAATCGATCTGGTGCGCCATCAGACGCTGGAACAGGAGCGGCTGAACAGCGAACTCGATACCCAGCGCAAGCTGCGTGCCGGGTCGCGCGAGTTGGAGGACCTCGCCCAGGAGGCGCGGCTGGTCGGTGTCTCGGCCGACCAACGCGAGCGCGAGCTTGCCGCGAGGCGGGCGCTGCGCAGTCTCGGCGATGGTGTGGACCCAAACAACCTAACGGAGACCCAGCGCGCCTTTGTCGAGCAGGCGAAGACGATCAACGATGCAAATGCCAGCCTGCGTCGGCAGCGCAACCTCTACGACGAGATTGGCAACGCTGCGGTGCAGGCGTTCGACCAGGTCGGCTCGGCGATCACCAGCGCCTTCGTCGGCGGGCAGGGGGCGGCGGTCAATTGGGGCAACGTCACCCGGGGCGTGCTGACCTCCGTCCTGCAGGAAGTCGCCAAGCTGGGCGTGATCAATCCCATCCTCAACGCTGTTGTCGGCACCAGCCGGCCCAGCCTGTTCGATTTCGGAGGCAGCGTTGGCGCTGCCGCAGGTGGTGCTGGTGGTGGATCGAGCGGCGGCTTTGGCGGCTCGTCCATCTTTTCCCTCTTGGGCACAGGGAGTTCGCTAAGCAGCGCTTTGGGCGGGCCTTCTATCGGCGCGACGCTGGGCCTCACGGGTGCGGGCGGGCTGATGTCAATGCCGCTTTGGGGTGCGGCTGTAGCGGGTCCGCCCACCGCGGCTGGTGTTGCCGCATCCGGCGCCCCGCTGCTGGGCACGGCGGCGATGGGCGTCGGCCTGGGCTTTGCCGCCGGCTCTATGCTGGGTAGTTACCTGAACCCCGGCCATCAGGCAGGCAGCATGGGCGGCGCGGCGGTCGGCGCGCTGGCCGGCGCCGGCATCGGGACGATGATCTTTCCGGGTCCCGGCACCATCATCGGCGGCCTGATCGGCGGACTGGCCGGCGGTGCCGGCGGCAGCTTCATCGGCCCCGGCAAGAAATCCCACGGCTATTCCTGGGGCATCCAGGGCAATGGTGCGGATGGGTTCGGCCTCACAAATAGGGTGTTTGTCGATCCCATCGCGCGGCAGCAGTTCGAGACCGAGCAGCAGCAGATGGCGCAGAGCAATGCTCTGCTCGCCCGTTATGGCGTCGGTGTCTCCGGCCAGATCGAGATTGGCGGCACCGGACCTAACGGGGGTGGGCGGAACGCGCGCCAGGTCGATTCCTTCAACGCTGGCTTCGGCGCCTTCCGCTTCTCGGCCGCCAACGACAACAAGCTGGGCGGCTTCCTCGATGGCCGCGCCTTCTCCAGCCTGGATGATCTCGCCACCGGGCTGAGCTTCGTGAAGGAGACGCTGCCAGGCTTGCTGACACCGCTGGGCGCCTTTGACCAGCAGATGAAGGCGCTCACCGACACGTTCGACGCAGCACAGAAGTCTGCCGAGCATTTCGGCTATGCCGAGGACGACCTCACCGCCAAACGCGCTGAGCGGACCGCGGACCTCACCGCGCGCCGGGACAACAGTGCTGCCGCGCTGACCGCCAGCTATGCCCAGCGCTATGCCCGTGCCACTGGCGGCGACGGCCAGACGTCATCCCTTGCCGCCTTCGATGCCGCAGCAGCGCAGGAGCGGATCAACCTCAAGGATAGGGTTCGCGACCTCGGCCTGGCGGACACGCAGTACGCCGCGGACCGCATCCTGGATATCGAGCGCACCCTGGCGGCCGAGCGGCTGGCCATCACCAAGGCCTATGCCGCGCAGGCGAGCAGCCTCCTGACCGAACTGACCATCGGTGGGAGCAGCGCCCTCGCACCGGAGCAGCGCTACTTCGCCGGCCTGTCGCTGCTGAATCAGGCGCGGCAGAGCTTCGATGCTGGTGGGTCAGTCGATGACTTCGCCCGCGTCGCCCAGCAGGTGCTGCCGGTGGCCCGCGACTATCTCGGCACCTCCGAGCGCTATGCCTCGCTGACCGCGGAGATTGCAGCCGCGGTGACCGGACGCACCGGCGACCCCTCGGGCCTCGGCGCTATCCTGCAAGCCCAGGTCGACGGCACAGACGTCATGCGCGACGTCCTGGCCAACCTCGGCCAGCAGCAGGTCGCCGGCATCAGCACCCTGGTGTCGGAGTTCCGCCGGCTCGCTTCCACCCTCGAAGCCATCATCGCGCGGCAGAACGCTGCCTGACGGAGAACCCGATGCCCATCCTGGCCTACGCCACCCAGCAGACCACCAACACCACCGGCACGGGCACCCTGACCCTCAACGCCGTCGCCGCCGGGCGGCGGTCGTTCCAGGACGCCTTCGGCGTCTCGGCCCGGGTGGTCCGCTATGTCATCTCCGGACCGACCTTCCGGGAGATCGGCTTCGGCACCTATGACGGGGCCTCGCCGGGCACGCTGACGCGCTCCACCGTCGTCTACAGCACCAATTCCAACGCGCTGGTCTCCCTGGCCGCCGGAACCTGGGACGTGTTCCCCTGGATCGAGCCGAGCGAGCACGGCGTCGTCACCGGCTCCGGTGCGCTCACGCTCACCCTGGCCGATCTCGGCAATGCTGTGGTGTGGAGCGGGGGCAGCAACCAGACCGCGGCCCTTCCTGCGGTGGCCGGTGTGCCGGACGGCTCCGGGTACCAGTTCCGCAACGCCGGCACCGCCATCCTGACGCTCGACCCGGCCGGCACCGAGCTGGTCAACGGCTCGGCCACGCTGGCGATGGCGCCAGGCGCCGCCCTCGACGTCATCAAGCTCGCCGGCGCCTGGCATGCCTTCTTCGGGCCGGACGTTTCCGCAGGCTATAGCGCCTGGGGCGGCACCGCGGGGGGCGGCGCCAATGCCCTGACCTTCACCGTCTCGCCCGCGCCTGCCGCCTATGTCGTCGGGCAGGTGCTGCGCGGCATCGCCTCGGCCACGAACACCGGCGCGGCCACGATGAATGTCACCGGCCCCGGCGGCACGTCCCTCGGCGCCAAGAACATCAAGCGGTGGGACGGCGTGGCTGATCTCGTGGTCGGCGACATCCCCAGCGGTGCGCTCATCGAATTGACCTATGACGGCACCAGCTTCCGGCTCCGCCCGGTGCCGCAGGGCAAGTTCATCGGCGAGGAAATCGCCTTCTTCGGTTCCACATTGCCCTCCGGCGTGCTGTG
>CAMCJI010000370.1 GCA_945874805.1 Asaia bogorensis
TGCGGAATTCGCGGATCGAGGCGGTGTAGAACGGATGGATGGCCGCCACCGCCGCACAGTCCAGCGCCGCGTAGAGATCACGCCATTCGCGCGACGGCGTCTGCGGGCCGACGGCGAGGCCCATCGGCGCCAGCAGCCCGCCGATCACCATCGGGTCGGCGGGGAACAGCTCGCCGATCAGCGAAATCCGCGGCAGATCGCCCATCGCGGTGCGCGGCCGCGCCACCGGGCCGGCCTCGGCCTCCAGGCGCGCATACTTCAGCATCGCTCCGGCCAGCACGTCCTTCGCTTCGGCATGCGTCGGCACGCCGAAGCCCGGCACGTCGATGCCGATGACACGCACGCCGTCGATCTGGCTCGGCAGCCGGTCGAGCGGCACGCCGGAGGCGGTGGGAACGCAGAGATTGATGACGATGATAGCGTCATAGTCTTCCGGCTTGGCGATGGCGTGCACCGCGTCGCGGATGTCCTCGAACAACTGGCCCTTGACCAGGGACTCCGAGTTGAACGGCACGTAGCCCACCGTCCGCCGCGCCCCGTAGAAATGCGAGGTGAAGGTCAGGCCATAAACGCAGCAGGCCGAGCCGGACAGGATCGTCGCCGTGCGGCGCATCCGCAGGCCGACGCGCAAGCTGCCGAAAGCCGGGCACATCGATTGCGGCTGGTCGTGCGGGCCGCGCGGATAATCCTCGGCCAGCCGCGCCATCGCCTCGGTTTTGCCGGCCGCGCGCGCGGCATCCAGCATCGTCTCGCGCCCGCCATGGCACGACGCGTCGGTCACGGCGGGAATGGGGGCGATGTCGCCATCCATGCTCATGCGCCCTCGTAGACCACTTCGAGCGAGGGCTTGGTCAGCACCGCGGTGGCGCACATGTCCTCGACGGTCGCGGGCTGCAGCACCACGTCACGGCCGACCACGTCGCCCTTGAACAGGCCGAGCAGCGCGTCATGCGTCAGCGGATTCGGCCGCACCGGCGGGGCGGTGGCGACAGCTTCGGCCAGTTGCTCGAACACGCTCGCCCAGCGCCCGCCGGGCTTGCCGATGATCTCGTAATTGGCGGATTTGCGGCGGATGTCGTCATCGGCGGGAATGGCCGAGAGCACGGGGATGCCGACCTTCTCGGCGAAGGCCTGCGCCTCGCCGGTGCCGTCATCCTTGTTGATGACCATGCCGGCGACCCCGACATTGCCGCCCATTTTGCGGAAGTAGTCCACCGCCGAGCACACGTTGTTGGCGACATACAGCGACTGCAGGTCGTTCGATCCGACCACGATCACCTTCTGGCACATGTCCCGCGCGATCGGCAGGCCGAAGCCGCCGCACACCACGTCGCCAAGGAAGTCGAGCAGCACGTAGTCGAAGCCCCACTGGTGGAAGCCGAGCTTCTCCAGCAGTTCGAAGCCGTGGATGATGCCGCGCCCGCCGCAGCCGCGGCCGACCTCAGGCCCGCCGAGTTCCATCGCGAACACGCCATCGCGGATGAAGCACACGTCGCCGATCGCCACCTTCTCGCCGGCGGCAGTCTTCTTCGAGGAGGTCTCGATGATCGTCGGGCAGGAGCGGCCGCCGAACAGCAGGGAGGTCGTGTCGCTCTTGGGGTCGCAGCCAATCAGCAGCACGCGCTTGCCCTGCTGGGCCATCATGTAGCTGAGATTGGCGAGCGTGAAGCTCTTGCCGATACCGCCCTTGCCGTAGATCGCGATGATCTGCGTTTCCTTGGTCACCGGGGCGGTGGAGACGGCATCCGGCTCCTGGGCTGCTTCCCGGCGCAGGGCTTCGGTCATCGAGGGTCCGGGGGGTGCATTCATGAACAGCTTCTCCAATCGAGGACCATCTTGAGGCAGGCGGGATCGCCAAACGCGGTGCGGTAGGCCGCATCGGCCTGCGCCGCCGCGGAGCGGTGAGTGATCAGCCCGTCGAGCGAGAGCCGGCCGGCGGCGATCAGGTCGCGCGTGGCGATCAGATCCGCCGGCTGCCATTCCGCCGCGATGCGCAGCCGCGCCTCGCGCATGAAGGCCGGCGGGAAGGAGAACGAGAGCCGCTCCGAATAGAAGCCGGCCAGCACCACCTCGCCGCGCGGCGCGAGGCGGCCGATCAGCGTGTCGAGCAGGGCGGAGTCGCCGCTGACGTCGCAGATGCTGCGATAGTCGCGCCGGGTATCGTCGGCCGGGTCCATCGTGGCGTAGCCGAGCGCGCCGGCGCGGCGCAGCTCCGAGGTCTCCCACACCACCGGGGCAGGGCCGCCGAGGGCGACGGTCATGCGGGCGATCAGCCGGCCGAGCACGCCGTGGCCGATGATGAGGTCGGGCAACTGCGCGCCCTGGCCGGCGATGGCGTGATAGGCGGTGGCGGCGAGTGCCAGCAGCACGCCGGTTTCCGCCATCGAATCGTCGATCGGCACGGCGCGCTGGCCGGGGACGACGACGCGGGAGGCAGCGCCGCCGAACAGGCCGCGCACGCCGTCGAAGCCCTTGGAGCCGGCGACGAACACGAGGTCACCGACCGCGCGGCCGGATCTGGCCCCACTGGTCGTCACCCGGCCCACCGACTCGTAGCCGGGCACCAGCGGATAGCCCATCCCCGGGAAGGGCGGCATCGTGCCGGACCAGAGCAGGCGCTCGGTGCCGGTGCTGATGCCGCTCCAGGCGATATCGACGACCACATCCTCCTCGCCCGCTGCGAGCAGCGAGAGGCGGCTGAGTTCCAATTGTCTGGGTGCCTGGAGCACGACGGCCAGCGTTTGCATCTTTTGCGGCCCTCCCCCGGGTCCGAGTTAACTCTTTGTCAGCTTATCCGAGTGTCAGATTAAAGTGACGGATTGAACTGTCAACGTGAACTTACACTCGAAAACAATTTCGCCCGGCCGAAGCCGCTCATCCGGCCCGCCGGGCGACCAGCAGGCGGGTCAGCAGCGGGCTGTGCGTCGGCACCTGGCGGATCGATTCGAACCCCGCCGCGGCCAGCATGGCGGTCAGTTCGCTGGCCTCACGGGCGCGGCCGGTGCCCATCGCCATCAGGTAGAAGCCGAAATACGCATCGCCCACCGGCTCGGCGCCGGCGGTGCCGGCCATCGGCTCGGCGACCAGCAGCGTCCCGCCAGGCGGGAGGGCGGTATGCGCAGCACGCAGGATGATGCGCACCACGTCGTCCTCATGGTCGTGCAGCACCCGTACGATGGAAACGATATCCGCGCCGGTCGGCAACGCATCGGTCAGGAAGCTGCCGCCCACCGCCTCGGCGCGGGCGGACAGGCCCAGCGCCGCGAATCGGGCGCGGGCGCGGTCGGCCACCGCCGGCAGGTCGAACAGCTTGATCTGCAGCTTCGGCGCGCGGGCGGCGGCGGCGGCCAGGAAGGCCCCCTCCCCGCCGCCGACATCGAGCAGGCAGCGGTGCCGGGCGATCGGATAGGCGTCCAGCACCTCGCCGGCGATGAACTGCTGGGTGGCGGCCATGAGCGCGCTGTAGGCGGCAACCTGGCCGGCCTCCAACTGATCCGGCCGGTCGGTACCGGCGTAGGGCCAATAGGTTGAAAGC
>CAMCJI010000371.1 GCA_945874805.1 Asaia bogorensis
GGGCTCTGCCCCTGGACCCCGCAAGGGGCAGTCGGCCCCCCTCTCTCAAGACCTGACTTCAAAACGCCGGTCCAGGGTCGCTGACCGTCGCGCGAAGGCGCGCGTCGGACCTGGAGGGGGTCGAGGGGCCTGGAGCCGCCTTTACCGAACAATCAGTTCTGCAAGCTGACCCCCAACCTTGCCGAAGCCGGCGCCCACGACGATCCCGGGACGAGCACCGAGCGTGTGACCTTGACATGTTACCGAGGACGTCGAGCCGCCCACTACCCTTTCAATCGGACATCAAGCGCGTCCCGCAGGCCGTCGCCGAAGAAATTGAACGCGAGGGCGGTGAAAAAAATGGCCAGCCCCGGGAATATGCTCATCCACCAGGAGCTCCAGTATTCCATCGAGGTCGCCAGCATCTGCCCCCAGGTAGGGCTCGGCGGCGTGGCGCCCAGGCCGAGGAACGCGAGCGAAGACTCGGTGATGAGCACGGCCGAGGCGCGCAGCGAGGCATAGACGATCACGTTGCCGGCCACGCTCGGCCATATGTGGATCACCATGATCCTGAGATGGTTGGCGCCCGTGGCGCGCGCCGCCTGAACGAAGTCGCGCTCGCGGACGCTGAGCACCTGGCCGCGCACCAGCCGGGCGAAGCCGGGAATGTTGACCACTGCGAGGGCGATGATCGCGTTGATCAGATCCGGCCCAAGCACTGCGATGACGCCGAGTGCCAGGACCAGCAGCGGAAAGGCGAGCAGCCCGTCCATCAGGCGCATCAGCACGTTGTCGGTGCGGCCGCCGACATAGCCGGAGGCCAGTCCGATCATGCCGCCGATGAACAGCGACAGGACGATCGAGACGAATACGATCATTAACGAAACCCGGGTGCCGTAGATCAGCCGCGAGAGGACGTCGCGGCCGATCTCGTCGGTTCCCAGCGGATAGGTCCAGGACGGCGCCGCCGACATCGCGTCGTAGTCGACCTCGGTCGGGTCGTGCGGTGCAAGCCAAGGGGCGAAGGCCGCGCAGATGATGATCAGGAGGATCACCGCAAGCCCGCACATGCCGCCACGGTGGCGAAGCAGGCGACGGCCCGCGACCATGTAGCGACTGGCGGAGGCCGGTTCCTGAACCGCGGAAGAAGTGGCCGCAGCGTTCACCATGGTTCGGTCCTCACAACTTGATTCGGCGGTCGAGCGATGCGTAGCTGAGATCGGTGAGCAGATTGACGAGGATAACCCCGACCACGATCACCAGAATGCCCGCCTGCACGGGCGCGAGATCGCGGGTGAAGATCCCCTCCACCACCATCCGACCGAGCCCGGGCAGCGAGAAGATCGATTCCGTTACCACCGCGCCGCTCACCAACGCCCCCATCTGCAGACCGATGACGGTGACCACGGGAATCATCGCGTTGTGCAGCGCGTGCCGCACCAGCAGCCGCGTTTGGGAGACGCCCTTGGCGCGCGCCGTGCGGATGTAGTCCTGCGACAGCACCTCGAGCATCGAGGTGCGGGTCTGGCGCATCACAAGTGCCACAAGCGGGATGCCCACCGTCAGCGTGGGCAGGATCATCAGTTTGAGGTTGGTCGCCGGATCCTGGAGAAACGGCACATACCCCGAGGGCGGCAGCCAGCCGAGATGCAGCGCGAAGAGGCGGATCAGCAGAATGCCGGCCCAGAAATACGGCAGCGCCATCCCGCCCATGGCCACAAAACTGACCGTGAAGTCCACCCAGGTGTTGCGCTTCAGCGAGGCGATGATCCCGGCCGGCACCCCAATGGTGATCGACAGCAGAACCGCCAGCGCCGTCAATTGCAGCGTGACGGGCACGCGGGCCGCCAGCATCTGGGATACCGGCTCCTGCGTGCGCAGCGAACGGCCGAAATCGCCCGAGACCAGATTCGTCACCCAATGCAGGTACTGGATCGGGATCGGCTGGTCGAACCCCATCTTGGCCCGCAGCGCCTGGCGCTCCTGCAAGGGCGCGGTCTCGCCGAGCAGCGCGAAGGTCGGGTCACCCGGCAGCAGAAGCAGCATCGAGAAGACGAGAAAACTCGTCATGACGGCGATCGGCAACAGGGAGAGGATGCGCCGCGTGGCGAGCCTGATCATCGTGCCGTCCCTTCCATTGGCTTACTCGAGATCGTCACGGATGCAGGCCTTGATGTGGTCTGGCGTCACCGCCCGCAGCACCGGAACCTCGCGGGCGCAGGCGTCAAGCGCGAAGGGGCACCGTTCGCGGAACACGCAGCCCGACGGCGGATTGATCGGGCTCGGCACGTCGCCCTTGAGGATGATGCGCTCCCGCCGGCCGACGGTATCCGGATCGAGAATCGCCGAAAGCAGCGCCTTGGTGTAGGGATGCCGCGGTGCCGCGAACAGCTCCTCGGTGGGCGCCACCTCCATGATGCGGCCGAGATACAGCACCGTCGTGCGGTCCGAGAGATAGCGGACGACGCCGAGGTCGTGGCTGATGAACAGCATGGTCAGCCGGAACCCCTGCTGCAACTCCCTCAGCAGATTGATGATCTGCGCCTGGATCGAGACGTCGAGCGCGGAGACCGCCTCGTCCGCCACAATGAAATCCGGTTCGGAGGCCAAAGCGCGCGCAATCGCGATCCGCTGGCGCTGCCCGCCGGAGAACTCGTGCGGGTAGCGCCCGGCCTGATTGGGGCGCAGCCCGACCAGCGAGAGCAGTTCCCCCACCCGCTCCTGCCGGCCGGCGCGGCCGTGGCGCAGGCCGTGCACGATCAGCGGTTCCTCGATCGCATCGCCGATGCTCTGATGCGGGTTGAGCGAGGAGAATGGGTCCTGGAAGATGATCTGCATGCGCTTGCGGATGCGCCGCATCTGGCGGCCCGAGAGAGTGCTGATGTCGGTGCCGTCGAACACCACGCTACCGCTGGTCGGCTCGATGAGGCGCAGAACGAGCCGCCCGATCGTGGTCTTGCCGGAGCCTGACTCACCCACCAGGCCCATCACCTCGCCCCGGCGGATCGCGAGGTCGAAACTGTCCACGGCCGTCACCGGACCGAAGGATTTCCGCAGGGCGCGGACCTGCAGCAGCGGGCCCTCGTCTGTCGCCGCCATGCTCACAGCTCGCGCCAGCGCAGGCAGCGGACCATGCTGCCATCCGGCCCGGTTTCGGCCACCGGCGTCTCGGTGTCGCAGCGCCCGGCCACGGCGTGCTGGCAGCGCGGGTGGAACCGGCAGCCGGGTGGCATGTACCTCGGATCGGGCACCGTGCCCGGAATGGCCGGTAGCGGCCGGCGGCGATCGACATTGGCGCGCGGCACGGCGTGGAGCAGCGCGCGCGTGTAGGGATGCCGCGGCGCGCGCAGGATCTCGCTGGCTGGGCCGGCCTCGACCGTCTGGCCCGCATACATCACCACCACGTCATGGGCGATCTCGGCCACCACGCCGAGGTCATGCGTGACGAACAGCATCGCCATGCCCAGCTCATGCTGCAGGCGCTTGAGGTCATTGAGGATCTGGGCCTGAATGGTCACAT
>CAMCJI010000372.1 GCA_945874805.1 Asaia bogorensis
CGCAAGGACACCCGCATCAAGTCCGCGACCTTCTTCGTCACCCTCATGGACTTCCGCGAATCCGGCGAACTCAACGTCTTCATCGACGAGGAGCAGATCAAGCTGCTCGAAGACAAGATGAACAAGCGCGGCTTCCTCGAAGGCAGCGACATGGCCACCACCTTCAACATGCTGCGCGCCAACGACCTCATCTGGTCCTTCGTGGTCAACAACTACCTGCTCGGCAACGATCCGTTTCCCTTCGACCTGCTCTACTGGAATTCGGACAGCACGCGCATGCCGGCGCGCATGCACAGCTTCTACCTGCGCAACATGTATCAGGAGAACAAGCTGGCCGAACCCGGCGGCATCAGCCTCGCCGGCGTGCCGATCGACCTCTCGAAGGTAAAGGTGCCCGCCTATTTCCTCTCCACCCGCGAAGACCACATCGCGCCGTGGAAGGCGACCTATCGCGGCACTCAACTCCTCGGCGGCAAGAACCGCTTCGTGCTCGCCGCCAGCGGCCACATCGCCGGCGTCGTCAACCCGCCCGAGGGCGGCAAATACAGCCACTGGGTCAGCGACGACCTGCCCGAGGACGCGGAGGCCTGGTTCCACGGCGCCACCGAGATGGCCGGCTCCTGGTGGCCGGACTGGCAGCGCTGGATCACCGCGCACGACCCCAAAACCGTCCCCGCCCGCATCCCCGGCGACGGCAAACTCGGCATCATCGAAGACGCGCCAGGCGCCTACGTGAAAGTCCTTCTTACCTGACAGCGCTGGTCCGCTGCGCCTGCGGGCAGTTCACCCAGCAGCGGACCAGCGGATCGATCCGCGTGCGCGGCGGCGGGCCGAACATCGCGGTCTGCAACTCGTCGGCCGTCAAGGCCGGCCCTGCCTGCTGGCCGAGCGCCGGCCGAGATGGCCCACTCGCCACCGGCGCCACCGGCGGCGTGCAGCCGGCCAGCAGCGTCACAGCCATCAGCGACCAGACGGCAAGGCCTGTCGTGCTGCGAAACGGGACCATCGGGGCGACTCCACATTAGTTGACCCGATAGTGCCACAAACCCGCCCCTCTGAAACCCACCTCGCAATTCTTTGATCTTGCGAGAGTTTCAGCCTGCAAATGTGTGCAGTGTCACCCGCGGAGGTAACGTTGGGCCAACTCCGCATAATGCGGCGCCGTCGCGTCGAACGCCTTCATGTCCTCCGGCGTGCGCATCCGCCACAGCTTCGCCGGCGACCCGCTCCACAATTCCCCCGGCCCGATCCGCTTGCCCGGCGTCAGCAACCCGCCGGCCGCCAGCATACCCCCGGTGCAGATCGTCGCCCCGTCCAGCACCGTCGCCCCCATGCCGACGAAGGCGCGGTCCTCCAGCGTGCAGGCATGGATGATGCAGGCATGCCCCACCGTCACATCGTCGCCGATGATCGTCGGAAAGCTCCCGCGATTCACATGGATGATGGTGCCGTCCTGGATGTTCGTCCGCGCCCCCACCCGGATGAAATTGGTGTCCCCGCGCAGCACGCAGGCAAACCAGATGCCGCTCCCCGCCCCGATCGTCACATCCCCGATCACGGCGGCGGTCGGCGCGATGAACGCATCCGCCGCCACCTCCGGCCACTTGCCCTCGAACGCATAAAGCGGCGGCGCGTGCTCAACCATGCGCGAGCCCCAGCATCATGGCGATGCTCTGCACCGCCGCCCCGGACGCCCCCTTGCCGAGATTGTCCAGCCGCGCCACCAGCACCGCATGGCCGTACTTGTCGTCGCCATACACCCGCAGTTCCAGCAGATCCGTCCCGTTGAGATCCTCCGGCTCGATCCGCCCACCCGGCAACGGCGGCAGCACCCGCACCAGCGCGGCACCCGCGAAATGCGCTGCCAGCACGTCATGCAGATCGCCGATCTTCGGCCCGCCGTTCAGCGTGGACAAATGCAGCGGCACGCTGACCAGCATCCCCTGCCGGTAATGCCCCACCGACGGCACAAAGATCGGCCGGCGCGTCAGCAGCGAATACTCCTGAGTCTCCGGCACATGCTTATGCCCCATCCCCAGCCCGTACAGCTCGAACGCCGGCCCGCCCGAGGCCTCATGCGCCTCGATCATCGCCTTGCCGCCGCCGGAATAGCCGGAGACCGCATTGATCGTCACCGGATAATCCGCCGGCATCACCCCCGCCTCCACCAGCGGCCGGATCAGCGCGATCCCGCCCGAGGGATAGCAGCCGGGATTGGCGACCTTCGCCGCGCCGGCCACACGCGCGGCATGCCCCGCCGTCATCTCCGGAAACCCGTAAACCCAGCCAGGCGCGATCCGGTGCGCCGTCGAGGCATCGACGATCTTCGGCGCCTGATTGCCCAGGCTGTCCGCCAGCGCCACGCTCTCCCGCGCCGCGTCGTCCGGCAGGCACAGCACCACCAGATCGACCTCCTCCATCATGGCGCGTCGGGCGTCCGGGTCCTTGCGTCGATCGGCCGCGATGCTGCGCAGTTCCACACCGGGGAACGCGCCAAGCCGCTCGCGAATGCCAAGGCCGGTCGTGCCCGCCTCGCCGTCGATGAAAACCCGTGCCGTCTGTGCCATGTGGCCCTCCTATCCCTTTACTTTCGGCTGCCCCGCCACGGCGATGCAAGCTTCCCCGCAGATGGGCAGCATTGCTGCCGCAGCGCAACACCGCCATGCTGCCGCCATGCCCTTCCTCGCCCCGCTCCGTATCGACCCGCGCATCCTGCTCGGCATCCTCTTCATCTGCGGCTCCGGCGTCGCCTTCCCGATCATGAACGGCATGGCCAAGCTGCTCGGCGCGGAATACTCCTCCCTGCAGGTCTCCTGGGCCCGTGCCTTCGGCCATGTCGTCTTCATGCTCGCAGCCTTCCTCCCCCGCCACGGCCTCGCCATGCTGCGCACCAAGCGCCCCGGCACCCAGCTCCTGCGCTCGGCGATGCTGTTCAGCTCCAACATCTGCTTCTTCCTCGCGCTGACCTTCATTCCGCTCGCCGAAGCCGCGGCGATCAGCATGACGGCACCGCTCGTCGTCGCCCTTCTCGCCTGGCCGATGCTAGGCGAGCGCACCACCCCTGCCCGCCTGATCGCACTCGCCATCGGCTTCGTCGGCGTGCTGATCGTCATCCGCCCGGGCACCGAGCTGTTCCACTGGGCGAGCCTGCTCGTCGTCTGCACCGCCAGCAGCTACGCCCTCTATCAGGTCCTCACCCGCCAGATCGCCGGTATCGACAGCCCGGAGACCTCGGCGATCTACTCCTCCGTCGTCGGCGCCTTCGTGATGATGGCAGCCCTGCCCTTCGTCTGGATCACCCCGCACAGCCTGCTGCACGCCGTGCTCTTCTGCGCCATGGGCGTGCTCGGCGCGCTCGGCCACTACTGCGTCGCCCGCGCCCTGCAACTGGCCCCTGCCAACATCGTCACCCCGTTCCAGTATTTCCAGATGCTCGGCTCGGTGGCCGTCGGCTGGCTGGTGTTTGACAACTGGCCGGATG
>CAMCJI010000373.1 GCA_945874805.1 Asaia bogorensis
CCCACGCCGCTTTGGCTGCTGCTGTTGCGCGTGGGGGCGGCGGCGTTGGTGATTCTGGGATTGGCCCGTCCGGTGCTGGATGCGGCGGGCGGGCTGCCGGGCCAGGGGACGTTGCTGATCGTGGTGGATGACGGCTGGGCGGCCGCACCCGACTGGTCGCGCCGGCTGGCCGGCGGCATGGCGCTGCTGGACCGTGCGGAGCGTGATGGCCGCCGGGTGGCGCTGCTGACCACGGCACCGGATGAGAGCGGGGCCGCGCCGGTCGCCACGGCCGCGATGCCGGCCGCCGAGTTGCGGCCCCGGCTGGCGGCGCTGCGGCCGAAGCCCTGGGCGGTTGATCGCGCGGCCTCGGCGACTGCGATTGCCGGGTTTGCCGCGAGGGGTCCCGGAGCGGCGGCGTATCTGGCGGATGGGCTGGGCGGGCCGGAGTTTCCGGCCTTCGCCAAAGCGTTGGAATCGCTGAGTGCGGTGCGGGTGCTGGCGCCGGAGAACCCGCCGCGCCTGCTGCTGCCGCCGCGCTCCGAGGCGGACCGGCTGGTCGCCCGCGTCGCCGGGGTGGCGCAGCCTCTGCCGACGACGGTCGCCGTGCTGGCCCAGGCTGGCGATGGCCGCACGCTCGCCCGCGCCGAGGCGCGGTTCGAGCCGGGGGCGGAGATCGCCGAGGCCGGCATCGCCTTGCCGCCGGAACTGCGCAATCGCCTGGCCCGGCTGGTTCTGGAGGGCGCGCCGAGCGCTGGCTCCGTGGTGCTGCTGGATGAGCGCTGGCGCCGCCGGCCGGTGGGCGTGCTGGCCGGCGATGCGGCAGCCGAGACCCCTCTGTCCGGCGCTATCTACTACGTCCGCCGGGCGCTCGACCCCTATGCGGAACTGCGCGAGGGCTCGTTCGAACAGTTGCTGGCACGCGAGATTTCGGTGCTGATCCTGGCCGACCGCGTCGTCTCCGACGGGCCGGAAGCCGAGGCGCTGCGCAAATTCGTCGAAAAGGGCGGGCTGCTGCTGCGCTTCGCCGGGCCGCAGACGGCCGAGCACCCCGACGCGCTGCTGCCGGTGAAGCTGCTGGCCGCCGACCGGCAGCTGGGCGGGGCGATGTCCTGGTCCCAGCCCGCCGGGCTGGCGCCGTTTCCCGCCGGCTCGCCGTTCCAGGGCCTCGCGATCCCGGCGGATGTGCGCGTCACGAGGCAGGTGCTGGCCGAGCCGGGGGCGCGGCTGGCCGAGCAGACCTGGGCGAGCCTCGCCGATGGCACGCCACTGGTCACCACGGCGACGATCGGCGCCGGGCGGGTGGTGCTGTTCCACGTCACCGCCAATGCCGACTGGTCGGACCTGCCGCTGTCCGGCCTGTTCGTGGAGATGCTGCGCCGCTGCGTCGGCCTCTCCGTCGGCGTGACGGGGGGCGAGGAGGAGGCCGGGCGCCGCCTCGCGCCGTTCGAAACGCTGGACGGCTTCGGCCAGCCCGGCAAACCCCCCGGCAGCGCCCAGGCGGTGCTGGCCGGGCAAATTGCCGAGACCGCCGCCGCCCCGCGCAGCCCGCCTGGCCTGTACGGGCCGGAATCCGGCCGCCGCGCGCTGAACCTCTCCGCCCGCGCCACCCTGCCGCAGCCGGCGGGCGCGATCCTGGGCGCACAAACCGAGGGCTTCGCGGGCGCGGCGCCGGAGCGCGTGCTCGCCCCCTGGCTGCTTGCCGCGGCACTCGCCATCCTGGCGCTGGACTTGTTGATTTCGCTGCCTTTACGCGGCCTGCTGCGGGCGGCGGCGGTGCTGCTCGCGCTGAGCGCGCCGGCGATCGCACAGGAGCGCGACGCCGCACTCGCCACCCGCCTCGCCTATGTCGTCACCAACGACGCGCAGGTGGATCAGGTGAGCCGCATGGGCCTCGCCGGCCTGTCGGATTTCGTCACCCGCCGCACCGCCGCGACCCTCTCCGACCCCGCAGGCGTGGTGCCCGGCCGCGACGATCTGGCGTTCTACCCGCTGCTCTACTGGCCGATCACGCCCGACGCCGAGCCGCCGGACGGCGCGGCCATCGCCGCCCTGAACGACTACATGGCCCACGGCGGCATCATCCTGATCGACACCCGCAACGGCGGCAGCGGCGAGGGCTTCGCCGACGGGGCGGACGCGGCCCTCACCCGCATCGCCAAGGGGCTGGCCGTGCCGCCGCTGACGGCACTCACGCCCACCCATGTGCTCGGCCGCGCCTTCTACCTGTTGCAGGACTTCCCCGGCCGCTTCACCGGCGACACCGTCTGGGTGCAGCGCGACCAGGACCGCAGCAACGACAGCGTCAGCCCCGTCATCATCGGCGGGCACGACTGGGCGGCGGCCTGGGCGGTGGATGCCCAGGGCCGCAACCCCTACGCCACCATCCCCGGCGGCGCGCGGCAACGCACTTTGGCCTACCGCTTCGGCGTGAACCTCGTGATGTACGCGCTCACCGGCAACTACAAAGGCGACCAGGTGCATATCCCGGCCATCCTGGAGCGGCTGGGGCAATGAAACTCGAAACCGCGCTGGCCGCCCTCCGCTTCGACCCCACTTTGCCGCTGCCGGTCCTGGCGGCGCTCGCGGCCCTGTGCCTGATCGCTGTGGCCGTCGCCGCCTGGCGCGGCGCCTCGGGCGTGGTCTGGCGGGCGCTGGCCTTCGCCACACTCCTCCTCTGGCTCGCCGGCCCCCGCCTCGTCGAGGAAACCCGCGAGACCCTGCCGGATGTCGCCCTGCTGGTGATCGACGACAGCGCCTCGATGACCGTCGGCAACCGCGCCGCCCTCGCCACCGCCGCCCGCGAACGCATCGAAGCCGAGGCGCGCGGCCTGAAGGATATCGAACTGCGCACCGTCGTGGTGCCCGAAGCCGGCAGCGAAGGCACGCAGCTCTTCACCGCCATCGACCGCGCCCTGACCGACATCCCCGCCTCCCGCCTCGCCGGGGTGATCGCCATCACCGACGGCCAGGCGCACGACATCCCCGCCACCTCCCCCTTCGGCCCCGCGCCGCTGCACGTGCTGATCCCCAGCGCCGGCGAACAGACGGACCGGCGGCTGCGCATCATCGAAGCACCCGGCTGGGGCATCGTCGGCAAATCCGTCGTCCTGCGGCTGGCGATCGAAGACCTCGGCCGGCTCAGCAACGGCCTGGCCTTCGGCAACGCCGCCCGCCTGACCATCCGCCGCGACGGCGAACCGCCGCTGATCGAACGCCTGCCCGTCGGCCCCGACCACGCGGTGGAAATCCCGATCACCCGCGGCGGCCCCTCAGTGATCGAACTCACCGTGGAACCGCTGGCCGGCGAGGTCAGCGAAGCGAACAACCGCGCCGTCGTCACCCTCAACGGCGTGCGCGACCGGCTGCGCGTGCTGCTCGTCTCCGGCGAACCTCACGTCGGCGAACGCACCTGGCGGCGGCTGCTGAAAGCCGACCCCGCCGTCGATCTCGTCCACTTCACCATTCTGCGCCCGCCGGAAAAGGAGGACTTCAC
>CAMCJI010000374.1 GCA_945874805.1 Asaia bogorensis
CCACCGCCTCGCGGAGGCCTTCAAGCAATCCGTCGCCAAGCGAGTCAGAACCAAGATCATTACTCATTGTCGGAACTCCCGCCGCAGCTCAGTGTTTGGGTCTTGCCCGTCCTCGATCTCGGCACCGTCTCGGCTCGTCCTACGCAAGGGGATATCAGCAAGGGTCGTGCGCGTGATCCCAAAGCCGTTCTCTTCGTTCGCCAAAGCGGTTAGGCAGCAGCGGCCGTACCGAGCGCACGCAACGCAGCATCGGGTTCGCGGTCGATGATCTGCAGCAGCGCCAGCGCCGGGGCGTCGGGCCGGCGGCGGCCCTGCTCCCAATCGCGAATCGTCCCGAGCGGCACACGAAACCGACGTGCAAACGCAGCCTGCGTCAGATTGAGCCGCTGCCGGACCATCCTGACGCGAACGCTTGCATGCTCCGCATCTGACAAGATCGGTGCGACGTCCGGATCGGCTGCAACCTGATGTGCAATGTCCGCATCGGTCATTGCATCGATCCTGGCCCAGTCGGTGTTCTGGATCGCACGCTCGACCATTTCCGGTGTGACTTTCACCATCAGGTTCTGCTTTCGAGCCATTGCCTTATCTCCTTTGTGTTCGCACGGCGCAGCGAGATGAACCTCACCACATCGCCACGGCGCGTGTAGATCAAACAGAGCAGTCGGCCCGCGACAATGCCGAAGGCCACCATCCGGCGCTCACCATAGTCCTTTCTGACATCCTCGTACGAGGCCACGAGATTGGCGAGGACGGCCACGCCAGTGCTCAACGACAGACCTCGCTCGCGGATGTTCTTGGCATCTTTCGCAGGGTCAAATTCGATCTCCACACCGCAAATGTAAGGCATTGCCGTATCCTCTTCAAGGAGAAGGACGGCGGATGTCTGATCGGCAGGTTTGCATGCCACTCCCGTTGGGCACCCTTCGCGCCGGTCTCCGCGCGGCGATGGACGATGAGGTTCGTGCCATCGCGCGGGGTCTGAAGCGCGCGGTGGAGAAGACCGGCCGGCAGGTGCAGTCGGACCTGCGCGCTCAAGCCCGCGCTGCGGGGTTCAAGGACGGTGGCCGTGCCCTGGCGAACGCCTGGCGCCTCGCTGTGTTCCCGCGCCCTGGCATCGGCGAGCGCAGCTTCCGGCCGGCAGCACTGGTCTATTCCAACGCGCCGGACATCGCTGAGGCCTTCGACCAGGGCGCTGAGATTACCGCCAAGGGCGGGCGGTGGCTCGCCTTCCCCACCGGTTACAACGCCCAGCGCGGGCGGCGGGGCCAGCGCGCTGGCATGCGGGTGACGCCCGCGCAAATGGTCGCGGCCAAGGGCGAGGCGTTCATCTTGCGGTCGAAGGCTGATCCGAACGTATCCCTCTGGTGCCTGCGGGTGCGAGAGGCCCGTGGGCTGAAGCGCCGGGGCCGCAACCGAATCAAGCTGTTCGTCGCCGGGCCGGCCGAGGTGCTGACCGGGCATCGCAAAGGCCAGCAGCAGCGTGCCCGTGAACTCCTGGCGCAAGGCTATGTGCCGATGTTCCTGCTCCTACGCCGTGTCTCCCTCCGCAAGCGGCTCGATATCGACGCCGTGCGCCAGCGGGCGGGCGCCCTGCTGGCCGCCGACGTCCTTTCGGAGCTATCCCGGCCATGAGCGGAACTGCGGCACGCACCGTCGCGGTTCGGGTGGCGACCGAGGAGGTCGATGCCGCCCGGTCGAAGCTGGAGGCGATCGGCGACGTTGGCGACCGGGCCTTCGCGCGCCTCGCCCAATCGGCGCAGAATGCAGCGAACGCCTTCGCCCGGGTGTCCTCGGCCGCCGACCAAGACATCTACGCCAAGCGCGCGGCCGACATCGCCGCCTATGGCGCAGAGATGGACCGACTGCGGGCAAAGTTCGACCCACTCTTCGCCGCCCAGCAGCGGCACAAGGCGGTGGTGCAGGAGATCGCCCAGGCCGAGCGGGTCGGCGCCATCGACGCCAGCACCGCGGCCGCAGCCCGTGAGCGGGCCAACCGGGCACATCAGGACGCCCTCGCGCCGATGCGCAGCGCGGTCGTCGCCACGCAGCAACTGGCCGGCCACCAGGCTGCACTCGCGTCCAGCACCGGCGTCACCGCCTACCAGATGCGGGCCCTGGCGCAGCAGATGCCCGACGTCGTGCAGGGGTTGCTGGGCGGGCAACGGCCGTTCCAGATCCTGGTCCAGCAGGGCGGCCAGGTCGTGCAGGTTGCCGGCGGTGTCGGTGCGGCATTCCGTACGCTGACCGCCTTCGTCGGCGGACCCTGGGTGCTGGCCTTTGCAGCCGGTGCGCTGGCGGTGGGCGGGCTGGTCAGCCGCTCGGCCGATCTGACCGGCGAGACGCGCAGCCTAGGCGTTGCCCTGAAGGGCGCTGGCAAGGATGCCGAGGTCGCTACAGGCCAGCTTACCGGCTACATCCGCGCCCTCGAACGGCAGGGCACCAGCCGGGCGGATGCGCGGGGCATCGTCACCGACCTCGCCCGGACGCCAAGGCTATCGTCCTCGGCGATCGGCCGGATCACCTCGCTCGCTCCTGACCTTGCCGCGGGCACCGGATCGAGTGTGCAGGATGCAGCGAAGCAGGCAGCGAGCCTGTTCACCGGCGGATATGATGCCGTCCGCAAGCTGGACGATGCGCTCAACTTCCTGACCGCAGACCAGCGCATTGCCATCCGCACGATGCTGGAGCACGGCCAGCGCACCGAAGCGCTCGGCGTGGCCTTCGATGCGCTGGATAAGCGGATGAAGGGGCTGCGGGACGAGAGCCTGTCGCCGACCAAGAAGGCGTTCGAAGACCTCGGCAAAGGCTGGACCGACTTCCTCGATCGGCTGGCGCAGTCGTCGCCGATCGAGGGCGCTCAGCGCTATCTGTCCGGACTGGCCACCGCAGCCGGCTCAGCGACGGGTGCTGTTGCGAGCCTGGTCACGTCGAACCTTGAGCAAAGCAACGCGCAGATTGCCGGGCTCGAGAAGCAGTTGGCCGACAAGGATAGCTACGGCCAGCCCTCCGTGGCCGGACCAGCGGCAGCCGCCATCCGGCAACGGATCGCCGACCTCCGCGCGCAGTCGATGATCCAGGGCGGGGCGGTGACCGGCGGGGCAGCCAGTGCCCCGACCGCCGCGGCAACGGGGCCAGGCAGTGGGCGCCGCGATCGGGCGGAGGTGGCCGGCGATGCCTCGGTCGCCGGTCTCGAACGCCAGCGCAAGGCGGTGGGCGATCTCACCCTCTCCTATGCCGACCAGCAACGGGTGCTCGCCGCCAGCCTACCGGATCGCGTGCGGGTGCGCGCGGAGATCCAGGCCGAGCGGGAGGCGGGTGAGAACCGGCTGACCGGGCTGCAACGGGAGGAATTTATCCGCCGCAGGGTCGCCGAGGCGATGGCGGCCGAGACGGACGCTCGCGCCCAGGA
>CAMCJI010000375.1 GCA_945874805.1 Asaia bogorensis
CGGGTGGGTTTTTGGGCTTCGCCGGTTTTTACTGATTGATTTGGCTCGCGGCGAAGCCATGAGGAGAAGTTTTTTGCTTCTTTTTTTCCAAAAAGAAGATTCTTCCTTCCTGCCGCTTGCCTGACTTCTATCTGCTCAGCCCCTGCCAAACCCGCAGAGCTTGCACCGTGGCCGCGACGTCGTGGACGCGTAGGACGTTGGCGCCGTGCAGAGTGGCGTGCAGGCCGGCGGCGATTGAGCCAGGCGTGCGGCGGTCGGCTTGTTTTTCGCCGGAGAGCAGGCCGATGAAGCCTTTGCGGGAGACGCCGACGACGAGCGGTCGGCCGAGGCTGGTCAGCAGGGGGAGGCGGGCCAGCAGTTCGCGGTTGTGTTCGGCGGTTTTGGCGAAGCCGATGCCGGGGTCGATGGCGATGGCTTCGGGGGCGATACCGGCCGCCGTGGCGGCGGAGATGCGGGCGGCGAGTTCAGCGGCGACTTCGGCTGCGACGTCCGTGTAGGTGGCGTGGTGGTGCATGGCGTCGGGGGTGGCGCGCATGTGCATCAGGATGACGGGGGCGTTGTGGGCGGCGACGGTGGCGGGGGACTCCGGGTCGTGCGCCAGGCCTGAGACATCGTTGATGATGCGGGCGCCGGCGGACAGGGCGGCGCGCATGGTGGCGGCGTGGCGGGTGTCCACCGAGATGATGGCGCCTTCGGCGGCGAGCGCGCGGATGACCGGCAAGATGCGGGCGCGTTCTTCCTCGGGTGGGGTGGGGGCGGCATGGGGGCGGGTGCTTTCGCCGCCGATGTCCAGCAGGTCGGCGCCGGCGTCGAGCATGGCGCGGCCGGCGGCGATGGCGGCGGCGGGTTCGGCGTGGCGGCCGCCGTCGCTGAAGCTGTCCGGCGTGACGTTGAGCACGCCCATCACCGCGACGCGGCCGGGGGGAAGGCCGGCCCAGGGGCGGGGGGCGGTGGCGGCGGCCAGCGCGGGTTGGTATTCGGCGGGGATGGCGGTGATGGGGACGATGCGGCCGTCGCCGACGAGGCGGGCGTGGGTGAAGGCCGCGGGGCCGCCGGCGAAGTACAACGCAAAACCGCCGGCCACCGCGTGAGCGGAGGCCGGCGGGTGCAGCAGGCCCAGCGGTTCGATCAACCGCATGGGTGGTTCGTCAGCCCGGCTGGGGGGCCGGGTCCAGGCCGGTGGGCGGCATGGGCCGGCCGGCGGTGGGGACGGAGGCACGGCGGCTTTCGGCGGGGTCGTCCGATACCTTGCGGACGATCTTGTCGCCGCGCATGAGGGTGCGGATGTCCTCGCCGGAGAGGGATTCGAACTCAAGCAGCGACTTGGCGATGGCGTGCAGCTGGTCGAGGTTTTCGGTCAGCGTGTGGATGGCGTTGGCGTAGGCACGGTCGATGATCACCTTGATTTCGGTGTCGATCTCGCGGGCGGTGGCTTCGGAGACGTTCTTGTTCTGCGTGACCGAGTGGCCGAGGAAGACTTCCTGGCTGTTGTCGCCATAGGCGATCATGCCAAGCTTCTCGCTCATACCCCATTCGGTGACCATGCGGCGGGCCTGGTCGGTGGCCATCTTGATGTCACCGGAGGCGCCGTTGGAGACCTTGTCCTTGCCGAAGATGATCTCCTCGGCGGCGCGGCCGCCCATGGCCATGTTGAGCTGGGCGAGCGCCTTGGACTTGCTGAGGGAGTAGCGGTCCCCTTCGGGCAGGCTCATCACCATGCCGAGCGCGCGGCCGCGGGGGATGATGGTGGCCTTGTGGACGGGGTCGCATTCCGGCTCGAGGACGGAGCACAGGGCGTGGCCGGCTTCGTGATAGGCGGTCATTTCCTTCTCGGCGTCGGACATGACGAGGGAGCGGCGTTCGGCGCCCATCATCACCTTGTCCTTGGCGTGTTCGAATTCGGCCATGGAGACGACGCGCTTGCCGGTGCGGGCGGCGAGGAGGGCTGCTTCGTTGACGAGGTTGGCGAGGTCCGCACCGGAGAAGCCGGGGGTGCCGCGGGCGATCACCTTGGGGTCGACGTCGGACGCGAGGGGGACCTTGCGCATGTGGACGCGCAGGATCTTTTCGCGGCCGACGACGTCCGGGTTGGGGACGACGACCTGGCGGTCGAAGCGGCCGGGACGCAGCAGGGCGGGGTCGAGAACGTCCGGGCGGTTGGTGGCGGCGATGAGGATGACGCCTTCGTTGCTCTCGAAGCCGTCCATCTCGACCAGCATCTGGTTGAGGGTTTGCTCGCGCTCATCGTTGCCGCCGCCGAGGCCGGCGCCGCGGTGGCGGCCGACGGCGTCGATCTCGTCGATGAAGATGATGCAGGGGGCGTTCTTCTTGCCCTGCTCGAACATGTCGCGGACGCGGCTGGCGCCGACGCCGACGAACATCTCCACGAAGTCGGAACCCGAGATGGTGAAGAAGGGCACGTTGGCCTCACCGGCGATGGCGCGGGCGAGGAGCGTTTTGCCGGTGCCGGGGGGGCCGACGAGGAGAACGCCCTTGGGGATCTTGCCGCCGAGGCGCTGGAACTTCTGCGGGTCCTTCAGGAATTCGACGATTTCCTGGAGTTCGGACTTCGCTTCATCGATGCCGGCGACGTCGTCGAAGGTGATGCGGCCCTGCTTTTCGGTCAGCAGGCGGGCGCGGGACTTGCCGAAGCCCATCGCCCGGCCGCCGCCGCCCTGCATCTGGCGCATGAAGAACACCCAGACGCCGATCAGCAGGAGCATCGGGAACCAGCTCAGCACATAGTGCAGCAGCGGGTTGACGTCGCTCTCCTCGGGCTTGGCGATGACGCGCACGCCCTTTTCGGTGAGGCGCGAGACGAGGGTGGGGTCTTCGGGGGTGTAGGTCTGGAAGCTGCGGCCGTCGGTCAACTGGCCGCTGACGGTGCGGCCCTGGATGACGACATCGCGCACGCGGCCGGAGTTTACCTCACCGATGAAGTCGGAATAGGCAACCTGGGTGGCTGCGACGCGGTTGCTGCTTGGTTGGAACAGGTTGAACAGCACCACCAGCAGAAGGGCGATGATGACCCAAAGCGCGAGGTTACGACCGAAATTGCTCATCCGATTCCTTGGCCGTTGCCGGCCATCCAGTGCGTTCATGTCGGCAAGGCGGCTGGGGCCGCCCGCCAGCGGGTTTCCCGCCGTTTCTCAGAATGGAACATAGTGCGCCCGAGCGCAAAGCACATCCCCGGCGATGGTTAACCTGCCGTCATCTGCCCGCTGCCATGAAAGGCAGCCCCGCAGGCCGGACGCGGGCAGAACCTGACAGTTGCTTTGGTGAAAGCGGCATCATAGCGCAAATGCGGCACGGTTGCCAGGATTCCCGCAATCCGCAGGGCGGGCAGGGTGTGCAGCAGGGCGGCGGGCCAGGTGGGGGCGAGGCGGCGCAGGCCGGCGGCCTGCGCGCCG
>CAMCJI010000376.1 GCA_945874805.1 Asaia bogorensis
CTGACGCCAACTTGCCAGCGCGGGCCAGTGTTTCCGCCTGCAATCGTGCCATTCCTGCACCCGCCGTGGCAATTTAGCCACAGTGTGTCTCATTTGAGGGGGAGGTCCTGGGAATTCGCCAGCGTCAACCCTCGGGAACTACCTTAGGACGATGTGAACCCGCCGGTTCTGCGCCTCCCGCAACCCCGCCGCGGCGGGGATCAGCGGCTGCGAATCGCCGAACGCCTCCACCGTGATGGCGCCCGCAGGCACCCCGCGGCGCACCAGCTCGCCGGCCACGGCCTCGGCCCGGCGGCGGCTGAGGGCGAGGTTGCCACCCGCGCTGCCGGTCCGGTCGGCATGGCCGGCCAGCTCGATTCGCGTCGTCGCCACCCGCGTCGAGGCGCCGGCCGCCTCGCCGATGATCTGCTTCGCCCGGTCCGACAGCGCGTCGCTGTCCCAATCAAAGAACACCAGATAGGTCCGCAGGCCCGCCGCAGCCGGCGGCGGCGGCAGCGGGGCGGGGCGCGCGGGCGACTGGCCGGGCGCATCGAAGGCATAGCGCAGGCCGAAGAACACGGCGTGGTTGTCATCCCCGCTCAGCCGCCGGCCGAGCGTCTGCGCGCCGGCGGGGAACACCCGGTCGCCGGAGAGGCCGAGGAAGCGGTATTCGGCGGTCACCGCCAGGCCCGGCACCTCGGCCACCGGCATGGCCATGCCGGCGATGCCCTGCCAGGCGACGGCGCCGGTGCTGCCGCCCAGCCCCAGCGTGCCGCCGGGCCCGGTCTGCGATCCGCTCTGCCGCACATATTCGTAGCCGACGCCGCCGCCGAGATAGGGCACGCCGAAGCTCCAGCCGAAATCCAGGTCGAACAGCAGGTTGGCGATGGCGCCCATCTTCTCCTCGCGCCCGGTCTGCGCGCTCACCCCGGCGGGACGGCCGGTGAAGCCGTTCTCGCGCCAGTTGCCCTCGACCTCCAGGCGCAGGCCGTTGCCGAACCCCCAGCCGACCGCGCCGGCCACGGCCGGGCCGAGGCCGAAGGCCTGCCAGCCGACGCCGGGCCCGCTGACGCCGCCGAAGGTCTGGCCCTTTATCTTCTGTTGCTGCAACGCGTTGGCGCCGGCGCCGAGGCTGACATAGGCCCCCAGCAGCGGCTCGCTTTGCGCGGCCAATGGCAAGGCGAGCAGCCCCGCGAGCAGAATGCGACCGATGTTCATGCCGGCAAACTGCCGTGTCCGCGCCGCCGCGGCAAGCGGATCAGAGCACCCGCCCCTCGAAGGGGGGCAGCAGGTCCGGGCTTTCGAACTCGATCACCCAGAGATCGCTGTCATAGCCGAGCTGCCGGGCGACGAAGGCGTCGGCGGTTGCCTCATCGACCGGCGCAGCCCCGGTGCCGCGAAGCCAGGCCGGCTCGCCGTCAGCCCCGCGCGCCTGGGTCAGCACGCACTGGCCGAGCTTGCCGCGCAGCACCACCAGGATGCCGCCGGCATCGGCATCGCCCCGGCGCAGCACCATGCCGTAGCGCCCGTCCGCCTGGCCGAGGCGCAAAGCCGCCTTGACCCATAGTTCCGATTTGACCCGCGCCTCAGGCACTCGCGCCCCGCCCGCCATCGACGACGATGGTCTGCCCTGTGATGGAGCTGGCGCCGGCGCGGGCGAGGAAGGCCACCGTCTCGGCGATCTCGAAGGGCTTGGCCACCCGGCCGATCGGCACGCCGGCCGCGGCCGCCTCGGCGGTGATGCCGATCTCGTTGTAGCGCTGGGCCGCCATCTCGGTATCGACCCAGCCAGGGCACACCGCATTCACGGTGATGCCGCGCGGCGCCAGCTTCAGCGCCAGCGCCCGGGTGAGGCCGACCACCCCATGCTTGGCCGCGACGTAGGCGATCTGGTCCGGCACGCCGCGCAGGCCGAGGACGGAGGCGATGTTGACGATCCGCCCGGTGCCCTCCGTCAGCTTCGGCTCCGCCGCCATGCAGCACAGATGCGTGCCGGTGAGGTTGGTGGCTATCACCTGCGCCCAGGCATCGGCGGCCGTGTCTGGCAGGGCGAGGCCGGCGTTGTTGACCAGCAGATCGAGCCGGCCGAGGCCTGCGAACAGGGCCTCGATCCCGGCCGCGTCCGTCACGTCCAGCGGCGCATGGGCGATGCCCCATTCCGCCGGCGGCGGCGTGCGGCAGGCGGCGATCACGGCGAACCCGTCGGCGACGAGGCGCCGGGCGATCGCCAGGCCGATCCCGCGGGATGCGCCGGTGACCACGGCCACCCGTTGCGTGGGGCCGTTCATGCTGCCGTCGTCCCGCCATCGACCGGCAGGATCACACCGGTGATGAAGCTCGCGGCGTCGCTGGCCAGGAAGGCGATCGCCGCGGCGATCTCGGCCGGGGCGGCGAAGCGGCGCAGCGGCACGGCGTCGGTATAGGCGGCTGTCGAGTTGGTGCTGAACCGCTCAGGATAGCGCGCCGCCAGTTCGCCGATCACCTGGCCGAGCATCGCCGTGTCGGTGCTGCCGGGGGCGATGCAGTTCACCCGTATATTGTGCCCTGCCCAGTCGAGCGCTGCCGAGCGGCAGAGCTGGGCGAGCGCCGCCTTGCTCGCCCCGTAGGCGGCCGAGACCGGCTTGCCGATCAACGCCTGGTCGGAGGCGATGTTGACGATGCTGCCCCGCCGCTGCGCGATCATGCCCGGCAGCACGGCGCGCATCAGCGCGTAGGGGGCGAGGAAGTTGATCGCCATCACCCGTGCCGCCTCGTCCACATCGGTCTCGAGCACCGAGCCGAGCACGGTCGTGCCGGCGCAGTTCACCAGGATGTCGATGGGGCGCCCGCCCAGCAGCGCGCGGGCGCGGGCCTCGACCGTTGCGGTATCGGCGAGGTCGAAGTCGGGCAGGTCGAGGCCGAGCACCTCCACGCCCTCGGCGGCGAACAGCGCGGCGGTCGCCCCGCCGATGCCGCCGCGATGGCCGGTAACGATGGCGCGGCGACCCGCCAGTCCGAAGGAGATGCTGCTCATCCGGCTAGAATCGGGTGGGGTTGGGCGGATGGCAAGAGCGAGATCGCGGCCTGGGTGTTGCTTTCGGCGGCAGGGGTTGCGATCAACGCGGCATACCACGCGTGACAAGGGATATCGCATGAGCAAGCAGATGACAGATGCCCAGCGCGCCTATGAGGCGAAGCGGGCGGCCAAGGCGGGGATGAGCCTGGACAAGTGGCTCGCCGCCAAGGAGCGGGAGCGCGCGACCGAGGCGCGGGCGGTGGCCGAAGCCGCGAAGCCGCCGGAGCCGCCGAAGAAGCCGGGCTTCTTCTCCCGCCTGTTGGAAAAGGCGCAGAAGCCGCTGTGATCACAGCATCCGCTTGAGCAGGCCGTCCTTCAGAATGAAGGTGTGAACGATCACGCCGCCGATATGCGCTGCCAGGAGGCTGA
>CAMCJI010000377.1 GCA_945874805.1 Asaia bogorensis
CTAGTGTGATTTACCGGCCGATTCACCGCGCGATAGTAGGAATCGGTGCCGAGCGCACACTATACGACGTCGTCGTGGCAGTGCCGGAGCAGCCGGAGGAGTTCTTCCTAGAGCGCTACGGCTCAGGCTGGAACAAGGCCGATTTTCTCTATCGTCTACGGGAGGGCTAACATGCCCAGCGTGACGGTCCTGACCTATGGAACCTTCGACCTCTTCCACATTGGCCATGTCTTCTTGCTGCGCCGCCTGCGGGACTTGGGCGGCAGGCTAGTGGTGGGCTGCTCGACGGACGAGTTCAACGCGGTGAAGGGTAAGAATACCATCCTGCCCTACAATCAGCGCGTCGAGGTGCTGCGCTCCTGCCGCTACGTGGATGATGTCTTCCCTGAGACGACGTGGGAGCAGAAGCGGGAGGACGTCTTCCGCACCGAGGCAGGCATCTTCGGCATGGGGGACGACTGGGCAGGCAAGTTCGACCATCTGTCGGATATCGTGAAGGTCGTCTACCTACCCCGCACGCAGGACGTCTCCACCACCGAGATCCGGCAGCTGGTGAATGCGTTGCACATCGAAAAGCTTGCGGAACTCAAGGCGGTGGTGGAGCGCCTAACCACCATCGTGCGGAGGTTCTGAACATTCGTTAACGCCATCGCGTTAGATGTTTAGGCTCAGGACCCATAAATTTGATTCCCGTAGACGTTGGAATGTGATTCAAACCCCCAAACGTTGGGAGCTTGCGATGTCCGGGCATCACTTCTGGCTTTCCGCGGCGCAGTTTGCGCGCCTGCGGCCGCTGCTGCCGAAAAAGCCCCGTGGCGTGCCACGGGTGGATGACCGGCGCGTGATCTCCGGGATCATCCATGTGATACGGGGCGGACTGATGTGGCGCGATGCGCCGGGCGCCTACGGGCCGCCGAAGACGCTCTATAACCGTTTCATCCGCTGGAGCCGGATCGGCGTGTTCGACCGGATATTTGCCGCACTCGCCGCCACGAGTGCGGCAACGGGGACGGTGATGATCGACGCAACCCACCTGAAGGCTCACCGCACCGCCGCCAGCCTGCTCAAAAAGGGGCTGTTCCCCGCCGTATCGGGCGAACCAAGGGCGGCCTAAACTCGAAACTGGGCACCTCTAGCCCGTCTTATTCACCGGCGTGAGGTTGGTTTCGTCTTCTGAACGGCGGGCGCGATCGTCCGTCGCGGTTTTCGTTGTTTCTCACGAGTTCATTTGCAGGCGTTGGGGGTTTGCGGGATTGGGCTTGTTCCGGGGCTTGGCCCCGGGCTTCATGGCCCGGCAGGCTGCAGGCTTCTTGCGATCCCGCTGAACAGCGCGGCTTCTGGACAGGCGGCTGCAAGGGCCACGCGGACCCGTGTGGCGGTCTCGGTGACGCGGGCCGCGATCTTGAGTAATCGCAGGCGCAATGTGGCGAACTCGGCGGTGGCCAGCGCCTGTTGCCTGGGAATGGCGTTACGGACTGTGAGCATCAGCCAGTAGGCGGCGGTGTGCAGCACCAATCGCACCTGGTTGGCCAGCGCCGAACGGCAACTCGTGCGGTCCGATGCGAGTTGGCTCTTGTGCAGCTTGATCAGGTTTTCAGCCTGCCCACGCGCGCAATACAGCGTGTCGTAGAGCCATTCGGCGCTGCCAGTCGTGATGCTTGTGACGACGAAGCGGATGTCCAGACCCTGGGTGCTGGCCTCAATCCTGGCCGCCACCCGTCGTTCGCAGCGCCAGGACTTGGCGCCGTAGGTTGTCTCGGCGTAGCGCCGCAGCACCGGTGCCTGGGCCTCGGCACGACGCACCCGGACATCGTCGGCGGTGACCTCGACCAGGCGGGTCAGCACCGTGTTGCCGGGCAGGCCGAAGATGTAGTGCACGGCGTTGGCCTCGCACCACGCCATCAGCTCAGGCCGCGCATAGTGTCCGTCGCCGCGAATAGTTAGCCTCGTTTCGGGCCAGTGCGTGCGCATGCGGTGCACCAGGCGGCGGACGTGGCCGCGCACTTCCGGCCCCGATGGCGTCTTGCCGGGGCGCAGCAGCATTGCCACTGGGCGCGACGTCGCCGTGTCATAGACGTGGATCGGCAGAAAGCAGCGCTCATCGTAATGGGCGTTGAACAGGGCGAGCTGCTGATGCCCGTGAACAACGTCGACGGTGTCGTCGATATCCAGCGTAACGGCCTCGGGCGGGCGGGCGTAGCTGGCGCAATACAGGTCAATCATGGCGTAAGACAGGGCGATCACCTCGCGAAGGTCTGGCGCGTTCTCCCAACGCGAGATGGTCGGCTGCGAGCAGAGGTCGCGGCCGGTGTCGGGCAGACGCCCGCAGGCCAGCTTGAATCCGGGGTCAGTGCGAAGCAGGTCCAGGTCATCGGCATCCTCGTAACCGCAGGCGATGGCCAGGATGCGGGCACGCAGAATGTCGGCCACGCTGTGCGTGACGAACAGCGGATTGCGCCGGTCCGCGATCAACCCTGCGAGCCGTCCGGCGATCCCCAGGCGGCGCTCTGCGGCAGCCAGCAACAGGACGCCGCCGTCAGACGTGATGCGTCCACCGTCGAAGGCGGCGGTGATTTTCTTGCGGCCGACGGCTGGAAAGCCGAACGCCTCGATCGTAGCGTCGGACATCCGCAGCGGCCCTCGCGCAGTAGGGCGTCGATCATCTTGTTGCGGCCGCCGGTGGGCAGCTTGCGGTGGAATTCGAGGCGGTGGTCCGGGCGCTCGGCGGCGCGGGTCAGGACGATCATGGCGGCGGGGGAAAGGCTCATCTGCGTGCTCCAGGTCGCGGCCCCGACCATCGGGTGCCTGCTACCACCCCGAGCCCCGCAGGGCTGAACCCTGGCGGGGCGCAGGGGAAAGGCCCCGTCTATTCGGGGGCGAATTCTCCGCGCTGGTGATGGGCGTCGGTCACCCGGGCCAGGATGGCATTCCAGTGCTGCAGGGTGCCGGCGGCGCCCCAGAGCATGCTGTCGGGATCGGCGCCGATGTGGTTGTCCGCCATCGCCTGAAGCTCGGCGACGTGGCCCCGGAAGACCTCCATCTGCTTCATGAACTCGACCAGGCTGGCTTGCTGGCTCTTCTGGGTGCGGGTGCTGTTCATCGTCCGGTCTCCTGCCTGGCGGGGCGTGGTGCCCTGCGCGTGATGGACCATTCGCGCTGTGTCGGAGCGGAGCCAAGCTCGTAATTCAATGGAATCGCATCATTTTTGATGCTCGCTTATGCGGCGGGAGGCCGCCGCCATGGCCGAGCTAATACCAAGACTCTTTGATCAGAACCTGTGTGCCCACTCGCGCATGCCGATGGACATGACGCGCCACGGTTGGGCTTCGAGCTTGTTCCACGTGTCGCAGCAATGATCGACGAGATCGTCCTCGTTGAGAAAGATGCGGTTGGACAG
>CAMCJI010000378.1 GCA_945874805.1 Asaia bogorensis
ACCATGCCCAAGGTCTGCGCCCAGTCCGGCAGAGCGGTGTAGTGCAGGTGATGCGGGCCCGCCCACATGTAGGTGAACACCAGCGACCAGAAATGCACGATCGACAGCCGGTACGAATATACCGGCCGGCCCGCCGCCTTCGGAATGAAGTAATACATCATCCCCAGGAACGCCGCGGTCAGGAAGAAGCCCACCGCGTTGTGGCCATACCACCACTGGATCATCGCGTTCTGCACGCCCGAATAGGCGCTGTAGCTCTTGGCCAGATACGGGGAGACCGGGATCGCCACGTTGTTGACGAGGTGCAGCACCGCGATCGTCAGGATGAACGCGAGGTAGAACCAGTTGGCGACGTAGATATGCGGTTCCTTGCGCAGCACCAGCGTGCCGATGAACACCACCGCATACAGAACCCAGATCACCGTCAGGAACAGGTCGATATGCCATTCCGGCTCGGCGTATTCCTGACCCTGGCTGAACCCCATCACATAGCTCAGCGCCGCCATGACGATGAAGAACTGGTAGCCCCAGAAGATCAGGCTGGCGAGCGCCTCGCCGCCGAACAGCCGCGCCCGGCAGGTGCGCTGCACCACGTAGAACGAGGTGCCGAGCAACGCCGAGCCGCCGAAGGCGAAGATCGCGGCGGACGTATGCACCGGCCGCAGCCGGCCGAAATTGATCCAGGGGTGCCCCATGTTGACGACCGGCCAGGCCAGCTCTGCGGCCAGGATGACGCCGATCAGCATCGCCACCACCGCCCAGAACATCGAGGCGATGACGAACTTGCGAACCACATCATCGTTGTATTCGGCGACCTTGAGGGCCCCCACGCGCGGCCAGGGGCGGGCATAGCCGCCGTCCGCGGTCATGGCTTCTGCGGTCATGTCAGACATGGTCACCCCCTGCATGGCGCGCCTCGTCCAGCCGGTCGAAATGGCGTTTGACCAGGCCGAAGATGAAAATTGCCGCGAAGCCGGCCAGCGACAGGCCAAAGACATAGATGCCCTCGTCCATCGCGCCCGCCGCCATCAGCAGCCCCAGGAAGCCCATCAGCCCCACCAGTGCGCCGACGGCCACATCCCCTGCCTCGACCATGCCCAACCCTCCGTTACGAATCGCGACCCCGTTGCGGACCGCCATCGGACCTAACTTGCAGGTAATGCGCGCCAGGCACCTTGATGCAGATCAATGGCCTACTGCGGTGCAGCATGATCTACTGCCGGCATGGACACGCTGGCAGCGCTGATAGCGGCTACCTGCGGCCCCGCCGGGGTCGCGGGGGGCGGCGCCTTGCTTGGCGGCATGTTCGCAGCAGGCCTCGCCGGCAGCCTCGCCCATTGCGGCCCGATGTGCGGCGGCTTCGTCCTCGGCCAGGTCTCGGACCGGCTGGCGCGCATTCCCGCGGCCCAAATGTGCGAGGCCGCCCGCCTGCGCAGCGCGCTGCTGCTGCCCTACCAGATCGGCCGGCTTTCCACCTACGCCCTGCTCGGCGCCCTCGCGGCCGGTCTCGGCGCGGGCATCTGGTCGGCTGACCTCGCCGCGATCACCCTGCTGGCCGCCGCCGCCGTCTTCGCCTGGCAGGGGCTGGGCCGCCTTTGGCCCAACCTCGCCCCTGGCGCCGGCCGCGCCCCGCAGGCCTGGGCGCGGCTGGGCGCCCGGCTGACCGGCGGGCTCGACCGCACCGGCTGGCCCGGCGGGCTGATCCTCGGCGCCGTGCTCGGCCTGCTCCCCTGCGGCCTGCTCTACGCCGCCCTGCTGGCCGCCGCCGGCAGCGGCACGCCCTGGCTGGGGGCGGCGGGGATGCTCGCCTTCGGCCTCGGCACCGTGCCGATGCTGGCCGTGATCGGCTATGCCGGCCAGCGCTGGCTCCACCGCGCCCCCCGCCTCGCCCCACTGCTGCTGCTCGGCAACGCCGCGCTGCTGACGGTGCTGGCCTTGCGGATGATCCTCGCCGAGGGCTGAGTAGAGTGTTTGCCGATACCATCTACATGCACTAGGCTCCGCCGATAACGCCCCGGACGACCGCACAGCGGCCGTACCTGCGAGGCGACAGGGAGGACGGGCATGACAACACGCAGGACATTCATCACCGGTACAACGGCCGTGCTGGCCGCCGCCGCACCCACCGCACAGGCGCTCGCCCAGGCCGTCTCCGGCCCCAGCAAATTTGGCGATTCCGGCCTCGTCGGCAGGCTGGAAGGCCCCAGCCAGGCCACCGCCACCCCCACCGCCTTTAAGGAAGCCCCGCAGCTCGCCGAACTGGTGAAGGCCGGCAAGCTCCCCCCCGTCGCCCAGCGCCTGCCCAGCGAGCCGCTCGTGCTCAAGCCCCTCGAATCGGTCGGCCGCTACGGCGGCACCTGGCGCCGCGCCTTCATCGGCCCGTCGGACGGCGAGAACGGCAACCGCATCATGGCGTCCGACAAGCTGCTGTTCTGGGACCCCACGGGCAGCAAGATCGTCCCCTCCGTCGCCAAGGCCTATGAACTCAGCAAGGACGGCAAATCCACCACCCTCTTCCTCCGCAAGGGTATGAAGTGGTCGGACGGCGCGCCATTCACCGCCGACGATTTCGTCTTCTGGTACGAGGACATGTATCTCAACAAGGACATCGTCCCCGCCCCGATCGCTGACATGTCGTCCGGCGGCAAGCCGGGCCGGCTGGTCAAGATCGACGAGACGACCGTCCGCTTCGAGTTCGAGAACCCCTACTTCCTCTTCCCCTCCATGCTCGCCGGCGACACCCTCATCGGTGGTGGCCAGGCCGTGCGCCAGTCAGGCGGCAACAGCTTCGGCGCCTACGCCCCCGCGCACTACCTCAAGCAGTTCCTGCCCAAGTACTCCTCTGAAGCCGAAGTTACCCGCAAGGCCAAGGAACAGGGCTTCGACACCTGGGTCCGCGCGCTCCACGTCAAGAAGGACTGGCAGCTCAACACCGAACTGCCCACCCTCGGCCCGTGGAAGACCACGCGTCCCATCAACACCCCCACCTGGGCGATGGAGCGCAACCCGTTCTATTACGGCGTCGACACCGATGGGAACCAGCTGCCCTACATCGACAACATCATCATGACGCTGGCGGAAAACATCGAAGTCGCCAACCTGCGCGCCATCGCCGGCGAATACGACCTGCAGGAACGCCACATCGACCTGCCGAAGCTGCCGGTGATCCTGGAGAACCGCGAGCGCGGCAAGTACGACGTGCATCTCGACCTCGCCTACAACGGCGCGGACACGACCCTGCACATCAACATGAACCACACCGCCGACCCCGAAGTTGGCAAGTGGCTGAAAAACGTCGATTTCCGCCGCGCCCTCTCGCTCGGCATCGACCGCGAGCAGATGAACGACACCTTCTGGCTCGGCCTCGGCACCCCCG
>CAMCJI010000379.1 GCA_945874805.1 Asaia bogorensis
CCGACCTGGCCAGCCGGCTGCTTTGGCAGCCGATGGGTGCCGAATGCCCGGCCTACATCACGGTGGACCGCTTCGGTGCGCCGCGCTGCGCCGGTGGCATTTGCACCACCACGCGCGATCTCGCCCGCCTCGGCGAATTGCTGGTGCGCGACGGAGTCCGCGACGGGCGGCGCGTATTGCCGGCCGGCTGGGTCGGCGGGCTGATCGCCAACGGCGACCGGGCTGCGTGGGACAATGGCGATTTCGTCGGCCTGTTTCCGGGCCAGGTAATGCATTACCGCAGCAAGTGGTATATCGCGCAGGGCAAGCGCCCGATGATTTTCGGGCTGGGTGTGAACGGCCAAAATCTGTTCGCTGACCCGGAAGGTGAAGTTGTGGTCGCCAAGTTCTCTTCCCAGTCGGCAGCCCTCGACCCGACGAGAATCACCCGGACAATGGAATGGGTGGAGACAATACGCGCTCATCTGGCGGGGTGACGGAAAGAGCGCCCTGAGGCCCGAAACGGAGCAGGATCAGAGCATGCAGCATCTCTGTGATTTAACGGGCCACCGCGCCCTGCTCGGGGATGCCACGATCTCTGTTGAGATTGGCCGATCGAGCGCGGTTCGGTCGGTAGGTTAACCCGTCAAATTCGCCTACGGCGCCCACAGCCGCCTCGCCGAAGCCGGTCTGCGTATGCCCGATGGCGTGGCACTTGTCGGTTTCGACGATAATCCGCTGAGCGACAGGGTCGCCCCCTGGCTTTCCTCCATGCGCGTCCCTTCCCCGGAATTCGGCCCGGAGATCTGGGCGGCGCTGGCGGGTGTCTGGAACGGCGAGGCGCCCGAGGCGCCCGAGGCGGTGCTGGCGCACCGCCTCGTCATCCGCGATCAGAACACCGGCAGGGCGTAGGGAACGTCATACTTCTTGTGCAGCGCTTCCAACTCGCCAGAGTACTTCATGTAGAAGATGAAGGTATTGATCCAGTTCAGCAGATCCTGCTGCCCCCGACGCACGCCGATAGCCAACGGATTGTCCCGGATGGACAGCTTGATCTCCAGCTTCTTGTCAGGGTTCTGCTTGGCCATCAGCGCGGCAAACACGCTGCCGGTCACCAGCGCGTCCACCTGACCCGAGAGCAGGGCCTGGTTGGCCGAGCTGTCATCGTCGAAGCGCAGGATGTTCGCCGTTGGCGGGGCGATCGGGGTGAAGGCGATGTCCTGGGTATTGCCGCGCACCAGCGCGATCTTCAGGCCGGCGGTATCTGCCACCGTCTTGATGCTCTTGGCGACCGGCGCCACGATCACCTGTTGCACGTCCGAATAGGGCTGGCTGAACATCACCTGTAGCGCCCGCTCTGGCGTCGGCGCGAAGGTAGCGACAATGATGTCGGCGCGGTTGTTGAGCAGTGTCGGGATACGGCTCGGGCCGGTCACCGGCACCAGTTCCAGCTTCACGCCCAGGCGTTTGGCGATGGCGTTCGCCATGTCCACGTCCAGCCCTTCCGGCTCCATCGTCTTGCCCATGAGCCCATAAGGCGTGTTGGACGTATCGACGCCAATCATGACCTTGCCGCGTTTGAGGATGTCGTCGAGGCTCTGCGCCTGGACGCCAAAGGCGCCGAGGCACAGCACCGCCGCGATGGCAAAGATCCGTCCGAACATTGGGGTTCCCCTTTTTTGTTTTTACGTATGCAAGGCGCGCGGCGAAGACGAGCGCATCAGCCGCCGTTCGAGTCCCTGGCTGGCGAAAGACAGTGGCCAGCATAAGCAGACATACAGCGCGGACACTACGGCATAGACCGCAAACGGCTGCAAGGTGACGTTGCTGACCAATTGCCCCGCTCGCGTCACCTCGGTGAAGCCGATCAGCGCGGTTACGGACGTTCCCTTGATCAACTGCACCAGAAACCCCACGGTGGGTGCGATCGCCATGCGGAACGCCTGTGGCAGGATCACCAGGCGCAGAGATTGCACCCAGGAGAGTGATAGCGCCCGGGACGCCTGCCACTGCTCGCCCGGCACCGCCTGGATCGCCCCACGCCAGATTTCGCCCAGGAAGGCAGCGGTGTGAAGGCTCAGCGCCGCACAGGCCGCCGACCAGGCGTCGATGTTCCAGCCGAACAGTCCGAGACCGAAATAGGCGACGAACAGTTGCAACAGCAAAGGCGTACCCTGAAACAGTTCGATGAAACCGGCGGCCAGAATGCGCGGCGCCCGCGCGGGCACAATTCGGGCGGTGGCGATCAGCAGTCCGCCGATCCCGCCGATCAGCAGCGCCGCCAGCGACAGCGCCGCCGTCCATTGCAGCGCCTTGACGATGAAGAAGAACTCGGTGGCCCCGAAGGGTCTCATGTCGTCCACCCCTGCCGCTCGAACAGTACGCGGTAGAGCGCGCGGAAGGCCAGCCGGAAGAAGATCGCCATGCCAAGATACAGCAGCAGCACGACGAAATAGACCTCGAAGCTGCGGAAGGTGCGCGATTGCAGCACGTTCGCCACCGCCGTCAGATCCTCCGCCGCAATGGCGGACACCACCGATGAGCCCAGCAGCAGCAGCACGAACTGGCTTGCCAGTGCCGGAAACGCCACCCGCAGAGCGGGTCGGAAGATAACGAATCGGAATATCTGCGCCGGCCGCAACCCCAGCGCCAGCCCCGCTTCGATCTGCCCGCGCGGCACCGCCTCCACCCCCGCACGCAGGATCTCGGAGGCATAGGCGCCGAGATTGGCGGCCATCGTCAGCACCGCGGCCTCGTTCGGTGAGAGCTTCAACCCGATGGCGGGAAGGCCGAAGAACACGAAGAACAGCTGCACCAGCAGCGGCGTGTTGCGTATCGCCTCCACATACACGGCCACCGAACGGCGCAGCCAGGTGGCGCCGTAGAGCCGCCCATAGGTGCACAGGATCGCCACCGTCAGGCCGAACAGCACTGATATCCCGGTCAGCTGGATCGTCAGCAGCGCGCCGGTCATCAGCGAGTCGAAGGCGGCGAATACCGGCCCGAACTGGAAGATGTAGGTCATGGCTGCATCTTCCCCTTGGGTGTTCAGGTGTAGCCGGTCGATCCGTCCGGCCGCAGCGGCAGCTCGCGTTCCCAGTGGACGTACTCATCCACCGCCAGCGTCTTCTCATCGATCTCGATGCCCCGGCCCGCCCGGTCTGGCGGGGATATCCCGATCTCTGTTGAAACTGGCCGATCGAGCACCGCTGTCTGGGGACGTTAGGCTGCGGTGCTCTGCCGTTCAAGAACTGGTTTGATGGTCCGCCGGGCGCCATGAGCGGCCACTGCGGCCTTGAGGATCGGAAGTTGGGGATGCGCCTTGAGACGACGAAGGCCTTTGGCGACCTCCAGCATGGCGGCTCCCTTCCAAGGCCGGGCCATCGCGGCATCG
>CAMCJI010000380.1 GCA_945874805.1 Asaia bogorensis
CCCGCCTTGCTTCCTACCCGCGCCGACCCGCAACAAGCCGTCGCAGAATGGCGGCGAGGCTGTGGGTCCAGGGGGGGCGGGCTTCGAGGAGGGTCAGGCGGGCGTCGTGGCGCTGGATCTGGGCGGTGAGTTCGCTCGTGTCCGCGGGGGTGGTGGTGGCGGGGGCGACGACGCCGAACCACGTCAACTGGTCGGCCAGTTCGCGCATGGTGCCGCGCAGCAGGTCCATGCGGCGCAGTGGCAGGGCGTTGGCGTCGAGCTTTTCGGCGCCGCGGCGGAGCAGCACGAAGAATTCGCAGCCTTCGGCGGGGGACTGCGATTCGATATGCCAGTCGATCGCGCCGATCATGCCGAGTTCGAGGATGATGAGGGCGAAGCTGGAGGGGGTGAACTGCCAGGCGTGGTAGTCCGCGTAGGGTTGGCTGCCGTCGTCGCGCCAGGCGCGCATGGCCTGTTCGGCATCCTGGAAGTTGTGGATGAAGCGGGGGTTGGCGACGGGGTGCTGGCCCCAGGCGATCGTGTTGTCGAGCGTGACGGAGTAGGCGAGGTGATTCCAGGCGGTGCGCCGGCTGTGGATGCTGCCGCCGGGGGTGCGGGTGGCGGCGTTGGCGGCCAGCAGGTCGCCGGTGGTGGTGAGCGGCTTGAAGAAATCGAAGCAGTAGCGCTTGTCCGGCACGGCCAGCGAGATAGCGCCGCCGGCGGCGAGTAGCTTTTCGGCGCTGGCGAGCAGGCCGACGAGGTCTGGCAGGTGTTCGACGACGTGGCTGGCGATGAGCAGGTCGTAGGCGCCGTGCCGGTCGGCCGGGATGCATTCATCGAGCCGGCCGCCCTGCCAGACGTGGTCCACCTCCTCGATCCGGGCGGTGCTGACGCCCATCGCAGCGTATTTGGTGCGCAGCGACTCGGTATCCGTGTGGTCCACGGTTTCGCTGCGCCAGCCGTCTGCGCGGGCGGCGATGGGGGCGTGGCTGGGACCCACTTCGAGGATGCGGGTGGTGTGGGTGGCACCGGCGCGCAGGCGGGTGAAACGATCCATCAGCGGGTCAACATCGCATGCCAATCGGTAATGCCGACGGCGAGGCGCCGCGGCTGGGAGGAGGGGGGGAGGATCAGGCGGGCGAATCCGTCCGTCCAGCGCCAGGGGGCTTCGGCGGGGCCTTCCATCGGGTGAAAGCCGGGGCCGGCGGGCAGGCTGGCGAGGTCGAGCGGGATGCCGTCGAGATCGAGGCGGGTGATGGCGACGCCGAAGCGCCGGGAATCGAGGCTGCCTGCTGGGCGGCCTGCCGGGGAGACGAGGCGCAGCCAGACGGCGCCGGGGGGGATGGTGACGTGCAAGGCGCCGTCCGGGCCGGGCTCCGGGGTGAGCGGCACGCCGTCCGCCAGCAGGCGCAACGGCGGGGCGGTGGCGGCGGGCAGCGGGTCCGCCCAGGCGGGTTCGCTGGTGGGCGCGGGCGGTGCGGCGGCCGCGGGAGCGGGCGGCGGCGGGGCGGCGGCCGGGGACGGATCGGTGCCGAATTCACCGCGGGCGAGGCGGCCGCGCAGGGCGAACAGGCCGGGGCCGGGGGGCACGAGGCGGGCGCAGAGCGGGGTTGCGGGGTCTCGACGGCTGGCGATGGGGAGGTTTTCGGCGAGGATCAGATTGTGCAGCGCCAGCTCGATGGCGAACCAGTCGCGCGGTTCGGCACTGGGCAGGCGGGTGATGCTGCTGCCGTTGACCAGGGCGCCGGCCGGGGCGAGCACGCCCTCGCTGGCGGCGGGTTCGCGCAGGAAGAGCAGGTGCTCGGCCTGGAGGTGCAGGTCGCGCCGGGGGTGGCCGGGGCCGAGGGCGCCGGCGCGCACCAGCACGCTGGCGGGGGCGCGGCCGCGGGGCTCGATGCGCAGGATGGTCGCGGGGCCGCCGGGGGTCAGCAGCACATCGCCGACTTGCAGGCGCTCGACCGCCATCTCGCCATCGGGCACCGCGATGCGGGTTCCCTCGGCAAAGCTGCCATCGCCGATCGCCCCTGGTTGCGCCATGTAGCCCCCTGCTGATGTTGCGGGATCCGGGTTTACCCCGAATGCCCGCGCGGGCAAAGCGCTGCGGCGCGGCTCAGGCGGGTTGCAGCGTTACCCGCGCGATGCCGCGCTGGACGATGCCGAGCGCCTCGGCAGCGCCGCGGGAGAGGTCGATGATGCGGGTGCGGGTGCCTGGCCGGTCGTTGATGGTGACGACGACGGCACGGCCGGTGTTGGCAACCACGACCTTGATGCGGCTGCCGAGCGGCAGGGTGGCATGGGCGGCGGTGTGCTTGTTTTCGTCATACACGGCGCCGGATGCGGTTTTCTTGCCGTGCCAGCGGGCGCCGCCGTACCAGGAGGCCATGCCGGATTGGCGCCAGCCCTCGCCCTGGGGCTGCGAGGCCTGGGTCTGGGCGGCGGGCGGGCGGGCGGCGACGGGCTTGCGGGCGGGGGTGACGCGGGCCTGTTTGCGGGGCTGGGCGGTGGGGACGGCGATCGGGTCGGCCGCGGCTGGGGCGGCGAGGGGGGCTGCGAGCAGCAAGGATATGACGAAGCCGGGGAAGGCCCTTCTGGCACGTGTGATCATAGGCAAACTCCTGTCTCGACGGCGGGGGCCGTCCTGCCGGAGCAGGGGCGGCGGCGCGCCGTGCCGTAGGCCTGGGGGCGGCGGGGGCTGACGGGTCAGCCCCTTCGGCACACAGGCTTGGTTGCATGAACCCGTCCTCCACCCGGGGGTGGAAGAGCAGGCCCACAAGGCGTCCCCGGTTGGGGGTGCCGGCTCCGGAGAGCTGGCTGCCGGCCCTGGGCGAATTCCCGCGGCCGACGACGCTGCACCGCACGTAGAATTACGGCAATGGCGGCGCATTCAGCCAAGAAGATGCGTAGAGATCAACCCCTGATTGCTCATCAGTGCAATTTGATGCTGTCGGCAAATTGGGCATGACTGTGGCGACACAGCAGTTTTCACATTCAGTTCTGCCGGTAGGCGTTTGATTTCCCTACGTTTCAAGCTACGCGAGACGGGCTGGAATTAAGGCGGGCGGCTAGGATTTCCGCCCGGCATATCAGCCCCGCAAACGCGGCCCGATCCGCCTGGATGCGCTCGGAAAGATTTTTTTCCATTTGATGTATTTTTTCCTTCCCAAACGCCCCAGAATACCCTACAAACCGCTCCATGATCGGCGGCGTGTGAGGCAAACCCTCCCACGCCGCTTATGTTTGGAGCACCCGTGACGGAAAGCAGCCAAACCCCCCCCACCGCAGCCCCACCGCTGGCGGAATGGGCGCGGGAGGCCGTGGAACCGATGGGATTCGTGCCGGCCCGCCATCACCAACTCCTGCTCGGCCGCCTGCAGGCCGTCGCGGACGGGGAAG
>CAMCJI010000381.1 GCA_945874805.1 Asaia bogorensis
CGTTCGTAAAGACGCGGGTCGTCGGTGAGGGCGGCGATGTCGATCTCCGGATACAGCGTCAATGGCGGCCGGACGGGCCGGTTGGCCTCGCCCGCCAGCAGCGTCATCGTGTCCGCCACCGCCTGGTGGGCGCAGAGCACGAGATCCACATGCGGCAGGGCGGCAACGAAGCCGCGGTAGCGCGACATAATAGGGCGTCACCCGCCGCAGCCCGAGGCCGTGGGAGAGCAGGCGCAGCGGCTCACGCCAGTCGTCGCGGATGTTGAAGTAGTTAAAGGTATTGCCGAAGGGGGCGCCGAAGGGCGCCATGACGGTGATGAACTCGGCGGCCATCAGCACGAAGCGGGTGCTCGGATCGGTCAGCCTGGTCCGCTCGATCAGTTCCACCATGGACCCCCTCGCGAACTCGTCGATCAGCACGTTGATCGCGCCAGGCATGACGGCTTCAGAGATGCGGGTGGGGTAGTGGCGGGAGAAGTAGGCGTGGAGCGTGTGGACCATCTCGACGATGCCCACATAGCTGTCGTGGTTACCCAGCACGATGTAGCACGGCCGCTCCGGGTCCCGCGGCGGCGGGACCGGCTGGCCGATGACCGAGTGGCTGCGCGGGGCCGGGGACGGCTCCGGCGGGTCAGACATTGCCGTAGCGTGTGTTGCGCAGCATCGAGAAGCCCTTGATCAGCTCGGCAATGCCGGCATCGAGGCTAACCTGCGGCATGTAGCCTGTCGCCGCGATCTTTTCGTTGGAGACGATATAGTTGCGCTGGTCGGGGTCCGAGCCCAGCTCCGCCTCAATGTAGGTGAAGGAGGGGATCTGCTTCTGGATCACCTCGCACAGCTCGCGCTTGGAGACGTTGGCGGTGGAGAGGCCGACGTTATAGATCTGACCGCGCATCGCGCCGTGGTTGGCGAGGCCGTGGCGAAAGGCGCGGGAGACGTCGCGCACATGGATGTAGTTGCGCTTGAAGTGCCCCTCGAACAGCACCACAGCGCGATCCTTCACGGCGCGGTGGGTGAAGTCGTTGACCAGCAGGTCGATGCGCATGCGGGGAGACATGCCGAAGACGGTGGCGAGGCGCAAACTGATGGCATTGGGGTGCTCCATCAGTTTCTGCTCCACCTCCACCTTGTCGATCGCGTATTGCGAGATCGGGTGGAGCGGCGATTCCTCAGTGCAGAAATTGTTGCGGTCGCCGGAGCCGTAGGCGCTGTTGGTGGTGGGCATCAGGATCATCTGCTGCTGGGAAGCGAGCCCCAGCAGCATGATGATGGCATCGTGGTTGATGGTACGAGCGCCGACCGGGTCCTGCATACAGATCGGCGCGCCGACCAGGGCGGCCAGCGGGATGACTACGTCAGCCTTTGCCAGCAGGGGGCCGACGATGCTGCGGACCCGCGAGTCGCCCTTCACTACCTCGAAGTTCGGGTGGTGGCAGACATGGTTCAGGCTCGCCTCGGCATACATGAAGTTGTCGAGCACGGTGACTTTGTGCCCGTCGGCCAGCAGGTCGGGCACCAGGGTGGAGCCGACATAGCCTGCACCGCCGGTGACGAGGATGTTGTAGGACATGGCTGCTGGTTCTCTCCTGTCGGCGGTTCAGGCCGCGTTGACGATGGCGCAGAGGCTGCGGATTTCGGCCTCCGTCAGGTCTGGGAAGTTGCCGATGTACATGCCGTAGAAGTGGATGTGGTCGGTCTCGGGCACCTGAGTGTAGGCGTCGTCGGCGACGATGCCGCGCAGGTAGGGCTGGCGCAGCTGATTGCCGCCGCCGGCGCTGCCGCGGCGGAACTCTACCCCCTCTTGCGTGAGGCGAGCGCTGAGCCGGCGCATCAACCCGTCGTCGGCGTGGCGAAGGATCAGGTTGAAGGCGTAGTTGCTCGACCCCTCTAGTTTGAAGTCGGTGCGGTACCGGGCGGGATCGATAAGACTGAGGAATAGCTTCAGGTTCTCGGTGCGCCGCGCCACCACGCCATCGAGCCGGGCGAGCTGCTTGCGGCCGAGGATGCCGCCAATCTCGGTATTGCGCAGGTTGTAGGCGGGCAAGGCGAAGATGAAGTCGGGGTTGAGGTCAGGGAATTCCTCGCGGTAGCGCGCGCGCATGTCGGGATCCGTCACCTCGCGGACCATGCCGTGCGAGCGCAGCAGGCGGGCCTGCTGGTAGATCTCCGGATCGTCGGTGCAAACCATGCCGCCTTCGATCGTGCTCATATGGTGGGCGTAGTAGAAGGAGAAATTGGACATCGCACCGAGGCTGCCCAGCTTGCGGCCGTTATGGCTCGCCCCATGGGATTCGCAGACATCCTCGATCAGCATCACCCCGCGCCGGGCCAGCTCTTCGACCAGCGTGTCGGTCAGCGCGTCGAAGCCCTGCACGTGAGTGACGAAGACCGCGCGGGTCTGCTCGGTGATCTTGGCCAGCGTCTGCGCAGGGTCCAGCCCCAATGTTGCCGGGTCGATGTCGGCGAAGATCGGGGTAAAGCCGCACTGCAGCACCGAGGCGACATCCGACACCCAGGTGAGGGGCGGTACGATGACCTCGCCGCCCTGGGGATGACGCAGCCGCAGGATCGCCATCGACATCAGGTTGGCTGAGGCGCCGGAATTGACGAAGACGGAGTACTTCACCCCCAGCCAAGCCGACCACTCGGCCTCAAAGGCGCGGACGTTGGGGCCATTGGTAAGGATCGGGTCATCCTGCTGAAGATGAGCGATCACCGCGTCGAGGTCTTCGCGCAGGATGTTGTTGCGCATCAGCGGATATCTGTTCATGAGATCGGGCCCGGCGAGAATTGGTTGAGACGAGAAGCCATAAAGGGGACGATCACGTGGTTCCGTCGAGGTCCCGCCTCACAGGCGGTGCGCGAAGTCCGTGACGGCGGTGGCGACACTATCCTCCCCGATTCCGACCTGCTCATGCAGTTGGGCGCGGGTGCCGAGCTCGAAGCTGTAGCCGACGGCCACGCCGATGTTCAGATGCTTGAGACCCAAGCCGCGCGCAGCCACGAAATCGAAGAACAGCGCATCCACGCCGCCGCGGCCGCTGAAGCCTTCCTCCAGCGAGACGATCCCGGCATAGCCGGCTAGCAGCCGGACCATCGCCTCGCGGTCGAAGCCGGTGATGTCAAACAGGTCTACCACCCCCACCTCGATGCCTGTGTCCGCCAGTCTCTCTGCCACCTTGAGGGCGGTGTGCAGCATGAAGCCGGTTGCGATGAGGCAGACGTGGCTGCCCTGGCGATGGACATGGAAGCCGGTCGGCAGCGCGGGGGGGGTGAGGTAGATCACTGGCAGCACCTGGGCGTCGAAACGCAAGTATTTCGGCCCGGTCTCGGCCACGCAGCGGTCGAAG
>CAMCJI010000382.1 GCA_945874805.1 Asaia bogorensis
CTGGTCGTCGACGAGACCTCCATGGTCGACGTAATGCTGATGCAGGCGTTGCTGAAGGCGGTGCCGCTCGAAGCCGCGCTGCTGATCGTCGGGGACATCGACCAGCTACCATCAGTCGGGCCGGGTCAGGTTCTGGCCGACATCATCGCTTCGGGCACGGTACCGGTGGTGCGCCTGACCGAGGTGTTCCGGCAGGCCGCCCAGAGCAGGATCATCATGGCCGCTCACCGGATCAACCAGGGCATCATACCCGACCTGTCCCGGCCGGAGGGCGACAGCGACTTCTTCTTCGTGACGGCCGACGATCCGGAAACCGCTGTGCCGCTCATCATCGAGCTTGTGAAGACGCGCATCCCCCAACGCTTCAGCCTCGATCCCATCCGGGACATCCAGGTGCTGTGCCCGATGGATCGTGGCGGGGTCGGAGCGCGTTCGCTGAACATAGAATTGCAGGCCGCACTCAATCCGGCCGGCGACCGTAAGGTCAAGCGCTTTGGCTGGACCTTCGCGCCTGGCGACAAGGTCATGCAGATCGAGAACGACTACGACAAAGAAGTCTACAACGGCGATATCGGCTACATCGACGACGTCGATGTCGACGCCAGCGAGCTTCCGGCCAGCTTCGACGGCCGCGCCGTGACCTATGGATTCGGCGAGCTCGACACGCTGGTGCCGGCTTATGCCGCGACGATCCACAAGAGCCAGGGATCCGAATACCCGGCCGTTGTGATTCCGGTCCTGACCCAGCACTATGCCATGTTGCAGCGCAACCTGCTCTACACCGGCGTGACCCGCGGCAAACGACTGGTGGTTCTGGTTGGTCAGAAGAAGGCGGTCGCCATCGCGGTGCACAACGTGTCCGGGCGGCGGCGGTGGTCGAAGTTGAACGAATGGCTCGGTGGAGTGCCCGCCCCCGTGGCCGTCCGCCATTCCGGTAGACCGCCGCGTCACGCCAGCGACTGAATGAGTTGCAGATCAGGGGCGCTTGCCCGACGGATCGAACCGCTCATTGAGTGACATCTGCGGCGCAGCCCGAAGATCCGTCTCGTTACGCGATAACTTGTAGGAGGCCGCGAATACCTCCTTGCGCGTGCGCTCATCCCATTCCTCGCTGACGCGACGCTGCACCAATATCAGTTCCGCAATCAACGTGTCGGTCCCCGGTACTCCGCGCGCATAGGGCTCCATCCACCGCAGTTCGCGCTCGAGGAAGTGTCGGGCCGCCCGACGATCCCCGTTACGGTTCATCCGCACCGCCTGCCGCAGTGCATCCGCCTGCCAGGCCTGCACCACCGCCAGGCAACGCCCGGCATCGATGGGCTGGGCATTGTTCTCTGTGCCGCGCGCCAAGGTGAGCTCGACCTCGACCGCACGCGCTTCGACGGTGGCGCTCCCCGCCGAAACGCCGAACAAGACTGCCGTGCTCGGTGCTCCTGCCGGGCAGTGCAGCCGAACCACGATGCGCTTGGTCTGCCTGGGCATCAGGCTTCCAACAACGACCTCAAGCACTCCGGGCAGGGCTGCGTTCGCCCAGGCGCCAACAATCTCGGCCCGCACATTCGCGGGGACGCTGACCCGCAACGTCACCCGCTCGAGCAGCGCGGCGCGGCCCTCTTGCAATTCGCCGAGCACAATCTCGCCGATCTCCGGCGACTGCCCGGCATCATGCAGATTGCCGCCAGCGGCCTCAGCGATGGCGCCGAGCAACTCCTCGTCATACCCATCGCCGATGCCTAGCGCCGAGGTGATGACACTACGTTCCAGCAACGCCCCCGCATGGTGGGCAATCTCACGACGGTCAGTGACACCCTCATTGGCCTGCCCGTCCGACAGCAACAGCACTCGGTGGGATGCCTGCGGCACTTCCGCCATAGCGATCGCCACACGCTCTGCCGCCAGCAACCAGCCATCGAACAGATTGGTGCCACCACGATCGACCAGTTTACCAATCACCGCACACGCCGCCTCACGCCCGGCCGCATTCATCGCCATGCCGTCCAGCAACAACTCGGCCGTACTCTCGAAGGCGACGATGCTGAGCCTATCCCGCTCGGTGAGCGATTGCGCCACGGCAAGGGCCGCTTTGCGCGCCGCTGCGATCTTGTCACCCTGCATGCTGCCGGAGACATCGATCGCGAGCGCGAGGTTCATGGCTGGTGCGGCGGACGCCAGCGATACGCCTCCTTCTGCGGAGAGTTCGGCGACCAGATAGCGAACTGACCCGCCTTCAATCCAGGCGCGCGTACGGTCAAGCCCCGCGACGAGATTGAGCGTCGGACTGGGCGTATTAACGGCGTCGGTCATGAGTCTCTCCCAAGAAGAATGTCGCGGATCAGGTCTGCACAACGCTCCAGACGGACGCGTTGCTCAACATCGAGTTCGCCGCACACTGCGAGTTCAATGTCCGGCGTGATCGGAATACGCAGCCACACCTCGGCACGCGCCTTGCGCGCCGGTTCGCCACGACCCTGCCCCAGGCGCTGCTCGAGAGCGGCGAAGCCCTGCGCAGAAGGAGCCATCGCGGACGTCGAAAGTGCCAGAGCCGGAGCCGGAGCCGGAGCCGACACGGCGGATGGCAAGGCTCTGGCACGCAATGCGCCAATGTAGTCAGCCGCCGATGATGCCGGCTTCTCAACCGACATCGAATAAGACACATCTGCCAGCGCGGCACTTTGTTGGCGGTTGGCATAGGCACGGATTTGATCGGTGCTGGCGACCAGCAACTCCTTGCGGATTTCGGCCAGAGGCATCCCGAGGACGTCGCGCATGGTCCTCACCGCCAGAAGGCGCTCCAGCGTATCGCTAGGATAGCGCGCCGCCGGGCCACGGGTCAGCGGCGCTGGCAGCAGACCTTGCGCGACCCACGACCGAATAGTCCGGGCCTCGATGCCCGAGGCCGTGGCAAGATCTGCGAGGGATGGTTGGTCTGCGATCATGGCGGGTATATCGATTATACAACGCGACATGTCAATATAGGAATGCAGCTTCATTATCAAACACGTGCCACGATCTCGCACAGTTTGCCCTGCGCAAGCGCGACTTGCGAGCAAGGCTGCGTCACGCCACTGATAGGCGCGCCCCGGCCTAGAACCACGCACGACTACGCGCCCTCTTGCTTCCACAGTGCTTCCAGAGGATTTCTGGAGGCATGCTTTTGGAAGCAGAAGGCGCGCTATATATTTGATATTGTTGGGAGATTTGGTTGCGGGGACAGGATTTGAACCTGTGACCTTCAGGTTATGAGCCTGACGAGCTACCGGGCTGCTCCACCCCGCGGTGAAGTGTTTTGAGTGTGGATTTGAAGACCTGGCGGCGACCTACTCTCCCACATCTTGAGATGCAGTA
>CAMCJI010000383.1 GCA_945874805.1 Asaia bogorensis
CGGCATCCACCACGGCGCATACTCGCCGAACGGCACCAGATGCCACTTGTCATAAACCATCGAGACCGGCCCCGGCCCGGAGACCGCCATCAGGCTGTTGCGCGGCCGTCCGTCCGTCCCCCAGCGCACGCTGCCGATCAGCGCCGTCGCCCCCCCCGCCGCCTCGGCAATCGCCGCCCGGGCCGCCGCATCGGTGCCGATCTGATACGGGCTCGCCGTCTCCGGCCACACCACCACCACCCGCTCCGCCGCGGCCTCGGCCACCCCCTCCTGCGTCAGGTCGAGGTAGCGGGTGAAAATCGCGTCCATATAGGCGCGATCCCACTTCCGGCCCTGCTCGATATTGCCCTGTACCAGCACCAGCATCACCCCCGGCGCCACCGGCTGCGGCCCCGCGAGGCGCAGCAGCCCCACCCCGCCCCAAACCAGCACCACCGCCCCCGCCGCCAGCCAGCCGCGCCGCCGCCACATCAACGGCAGAGCCGCAACCAGCAACGTCGCCAAGCTCAGCCCATGCACACTCACCCAGGCCGCAGGCTGCAAAAACGCATCCCCCACCGGCCCAGGGATCGCCCACACACTGCCGATCGGGTTCCACGGAAACCCCGTCGCCACAAACTGCCGCGCCAGATCAGCCAGCACCCAGGCCCCCGCCAGCGCGACCCCGCGCGGCCAGCCCGGCCGCACCCCGCGCGCCGCCCCGCACGCCGCCGCCACAAACACCGCCATCACCGCCGCCAAAGCCGGCACCGCCAACGGCACCAGCCACCAGAACCGCGCCGCCTCGAACAGGATCGCCTCGGTGATCCAATACAGCCCGGCGACATGATGCCCCATGCCGAACCAAAACCCCGTCGCCGCAGCCCCCCGCCACGTCGGCTGCGCGGAGATCAGGATGAGCAGCCCAGGAATCGCGATGAGCAGCAACGGCACCATATGCACCGGCGGCAACGCACCGGCGGCCAGCAACCCCAAAAGCACCGCCGCGCCATAACGCCGCCAGCCGGTGAGGAGGGCGAGCCGGGTCATGCGCGGCTACCTTCTCTCACCCCTGCGCCGCCTCAAGCGCCGACTCCGCCTCCAGCCATTCCTCTTCCGCCGCCGCCGTCTCGCGTGCGATGGCGGCGAGGCGGGTTTGCGCGGCCACCACTTCGCCGGCCCGGTTGGCGGCATACAGCCGCGGGTCCGCCAGTTTCGTCTCGATGACCCCCCGCTCGGCCGCCAGCTTGGCGATCCGCGCCTCCGCCGCCTTCACCTGCTGACGCAGCGGCGCGGTCGCCGCGCGCGCCTCGGCGCGGTCACGCCGGTCGGTGCTGCGGCTGGGCGCGTCCGGCTTGCGCACGGGGCGCGCCCGCTCGGCCAGCAGCGCGCGGTAGTCGTCCATGTCGCCGTCGTAGTCGAGCACCGTGCCGTCCGCGACCAGCCACAGCCGGTCCGCCACCAGCTCCACTAGATGCGGATCATGGGTGATCAGCAGCACCGCCCCCTCGAACTCCGCCAGTGCCCGCACCAGCGCCTCGCGCGCGTCGATATCCAGATGGTTCGTCGGCTCGTCGAGGATCAGCATCTGCGGCGCATCGCGGGTGGCGAGCGCCAGCAGCAGCCGCGCCTTCTCCCCGCCGGAGAGCGAGGCGATCGGCGTCTGCGCCCGGTCCGCATCCAGCCCGAATCGCGCAAGCTGGCTGCGCACCTGCCCCACCGTCGCCCGCGGCAGGGCGCGCGCCATATGGTCGATCGGCGTTTCGGACATCACCAGCTCGTCCGTCTGATGCTGGGCGAAATAGCCGACGCGCATTTTCGGCCCGCGCCGCACCTCGCCCGTCATCGGCTCCAGCCGCCCGGCGATCAGCTTGGCCAGCGTCGACTTGCCGTTGCCGTTCGCCCCCAGCAGGGCAATACGGTCGTCCATGTCCACGCGCAGGTTCAGCTTGTCGAGGATGCGCGTGCTGCCATACCCCGCCGCCGCCCGCTCCATCGTCAGGATCGGCGGGGCGATCTGCTGCGGCTGCGGAAAGTCGAACCGCGTCGGGCTGTCCTCCACCACGCTGTCGATCACCGGCAGCTTGGCGATCGCCTTCAGACGCGCCTGTGCCTGGCGCGCCTTGCTGGCCTTGTAGCGAAAGCGATCGACATAGGCCTGCATATGTTCGCGCCGCGCGCTGATCTTCACCGCCATCGCCGCCTGCTGCGCCGCCCGCTCCGTGCGGATGCGCACGAACTCGTCATACCCGCCCGGCGTCAGGCTCAGCTTGCCGCGATCGAGATGCGCGATGCTGTCCACGCACCGGTCGAGCAGCCCCCGGTCATGCGAGACCACCAGCGCCGCGCCGGGAAACTTCGCCAGCCACGTCTCCAGCCACAGCGTTGCTTCCAGGTCGAGGTGGTTCGTCGGCTCGTCGAGCAGCAGCAGATCGGGGTTGGCGAACAGCGCGGTGGCCAGCGCCACGCGCATCCGCCAGCCGCCGGAAAAGCTGCCGACCGGCCGCCCCTGGGCCGCCGCGTCGAAGCCCAGCCCCGCCAAAATCGCCGCTGCCCGCGCCGGCGCGCTGTCCGCCCCGATCGTCACCAAACGATCATGGATGGTCGCCAGCCGCTCCGGCTCCGCCGTCTCCAGCTCCGCCAGCAACGCCAGCCGTTCGGGATCGCCGCGCAGCACGATATCGACCAGCGCCTGCTCCCCCTCCGGCGCCTCCTGCGCCACGCTGCCCATCCGCGCGCGGCTGGCGAGGCGGATTTCCCCGCCATCGATGCCGATCTCGCCCTGGATCGCCCGCAGCAAAGTGGACTTGCCCGCGCCGTTGCGCCCGACGAGCCCGATGCGCCGCCCAGCCTCCACCGTGAGGTCGGCCTGGTCGAGCAGGACGCGCCCGCCGATGCGGATCGTGACGTTGGAGATGGTCAGCAGGCTCATGCCCGCCATCTACCCTGCTCAGCCGGGGGTTGCCCATACCCTACCGCTGCTCTAATGCGCGCGGCGAACCAACCACCAAGTTATGAGGCGACCGCCATGGCCATCGAACGCACCTTCTCCATCCTCAAGCCCGACGCCACCCGCCGCAACCTGACCGGCAAGATCAACGCCCTGATCGAATCCGCCGGCCTGCGCATCGTCGCCCAGAAGCGCATGCACATGACCACCGCCCAGGCCGAAGCCTTCTACGGCGTGCACGCCGCCCGGCCGTTCTTCCGCGACCTCGTCACCTTCATGACCTCCGGCCCCGTCGTCGTGCAGGTGCTGGAAGGCGAAAACGCGGTCGCCGCCTATCGCGACGTGATGGGCGCCACCAACCCCGCCAACGCCGCCGCCGGCACCATCCGCAAGGAATTCGCCGAAAGCATC
>CAMCJI010000384.1 GCA_945874805.1 Asaia bogorensis
GCCTGTGGCTTCGCCGGCTGACGTTCCGGCGAAGCCACAGGCAGATGTTTTCGCTACCGGCCCGAAGCCGAGCGCACGACCCTCACCCCTCCGGCGCAAGCCGCGCTGAGGCGGCCCGCATCGCAGCCACCAGCATGTCCATCACCGCGCGGATGCGCGGTGTGTGGCGGATGTCGCTGTGGACGGCGAGGGTGAGTTCGCGCGCCGGTCCCGGTGTGGGGGTGGGCAGGCGCACCAGCCCGGCGGGGTCGCCCATGAAGCGCGACAGGATGGCCAGCCCCATGCCGGCCTGGGCGGCGGCGCGTTGGCCGTAGCGGTCGTTGTGCCGCAGGGCCGGGCGGGCGGCGTGGGTGAGGGCGGAGAAGAACGTCATGTCGGCCAGGCCCATCGCCTCGGGCGGGTTCAGGATGGTGTCGTGGCCCGGCGCGCCGGCGGCGAAATCGGGGATGCCGTGCCGGTCGAGATAGGCCTGGCTCGCATAAACGCCGGTGGCGATGGTGCCGACGCGGCGCACGGCGAGGTCCGCCTGTTCGATCCGGCCGACGCGCAGGGCGATATCGGCCTCGCGCCGGGTGAGGCTGAGGTTGCGGGCGTCGGTGGCGATTTCCAGGGTGATGCCGGGATGGGCGAGCCGGAAGGCGGCGAAGGCGGGCATCAGCAGATCCACCGCGAGGATCTCCACCGTGGTCAGCCGCACGCTGCCTTCCAGGCGGATGTCCCGCCCGGTGATCCGCCGCTCGATCGCCAGCGCCTCCGCCTCGATCCGCTCGACATTGCCGAGGATGGCCTCGCCAGCCGCGGTGAGGGTGAAGCCGCGCGGGGTTTTGACCAGCAGCCTGGCGCCGGCGCGCTGCTCCAGCCCGGCGAGCCGGCGGCCCATCGTCGTCTGCTGCACGCCCGTCGCCCGGGCGGCCGCGGAGAGCGAGCCGGCGCGGGTGATGGCGAGGAAAACGCGAAGATCGTCCCAGTCGAGCATCATCTGTGCAATTTTGCAGAGTTACTCTGCCAGCATAGGGAAGTGCCATGCACAATTGAAAGACCCATCTTCGCACCATGCCGGATTGTCCGGTGCCGCGAAGGAGCCCTGCCGATGTCTGCCACCACCTCCCCCCTCCCCCTCACCCGTGCCACCGATGAGAGCCTCGCCGCCTATGGCGCGCTGGCGCTGCGGGTTTCGATGGGCCTGCTGTTCATCGCGCATGGCGGCATCAAGCTGTTCGTGTTCACCCCGGCCGGCACCGCCGGCTATTTCGCCAGCCTCGGCCTGCCGGCGGTGCTCGCCTATCTGACGATCGCGGTGGAGATCATTGGCGGGGCGATGCTGGTAGCGGGCATCTACAGCCGGCTGGTGTCCCTCGCAGTGGTGCCGGTGATGCTCGGCGCGCTGTTCCTCGGCCATGCCGGCAACGGCTTCCTGTTCAGCGCCAAGGGCGGCGGCTGGGAATACCCGGCGTTCTGGACGGTGACCCTGTTCGTGCAGGCGCTGATCGGCGATGGTGCAGCCGCCCTGAAGCCCTGGTCGCCACGCAGCCGATAGAGGACAACGCCGATGATGCCGACGATCTTCCTCAGCCACGGCTCGCCCATGCTGCCGCTGATCGAGGCTCCGTCGCGCGATTTCCTCAGTGGGCTCGGCACCTGGGTGGAGGCCGGCTGGGGACGGCCGGCCGCCATCCTGGTCGCCTCCGCCCATTGGGAGACGGCGCAGCCGGCGGTCAACGCGGTGGCGGTGAACGAGACGATCTACGACTTCCGCGGCTTTCCGCCGGCGCTGTACCAGCTCACCTACCCCGCCCCCGGCGATGCGGCGCTGGCCGAGCGGGTGGCGGAGCAGCTGGCCGAGGCCGGGCTGCCCAGCAGCATCGACCGCCATCGCGGCCTGGACCACGGCGCCTGGTGCCCGCTGCTGATGGCCTGGCCGCAGGCGGATGTGCCGGTGCTGCAACTCTCGGTGCAGAGCCATCTCGGCCCGGCGCATCACCTGCAGCTCGGCCAGGCGATCGCCGGGCTGCGGCGCGAGGGGGTGCTGGTGGTGGGCTCCGGCAGCTGGACGCACGACCTGCGCCGCTTCCGCGGCCAGGCGATCGATGCACCGGAAGCGCCGGATGTCATCGCCTTCAGCGACTGGATGGATGCCGCCCTGGTGGAAGGGCGGACCTGCGACCTGCTGACCTATCGCAGCAAGGCGCCGTTCGCGGTGCAGGAACACCCGACGGAGGAGCATCTGCTGCCGCTGTATGTCGCACTGGGAGCGGCTGGTGCCGGCGCGCGGCCGGAGCGCCTCCACCACAGCGCCACCTATGGCATCCTGCGCATGGATGCCTACGCGTTCCACTGATGCGGCTGTTCATCTACGGCACCCTGCTCGACCCCGCCCGCCTGTCCCGCTTCGCGGGGCGGGCGGTGCCATTGCTGCCGGCCCGGCTTGCGGGCTGGCGGCGGGTGCGGCTGCGCGGCACGCCTTATCCGACGCTCGTGCGGGCGCGCGGCGGGGTGGAGGGCGCGGTGATCGAGGTCGGTGCCGCGGCCCTGCGCCGGCTGCGCGCCTATGAGGGGCCGCGCTACCGGGAGCGGGTGGTATCGGTGCGGACGGCCCGGCGCCGTGTGGCCGCGACAGTGTGGCTCGGCGATGCCGGCATGCGCCTGGCATGGCACTGAGCGGCAGGTGCGGGCGCGCGGGGACGGCACGCGCCCGCACCGGGCTGAGCCTCAGCCCAGCGGCGCGGTGACGATCGTGCCCTGGCCGTGGCCGACCACCAGAACCTTCCCGCCGGCGGGGCCGGAGACCAGCACCATGTCGCCGGCGGCCATCATGTCGGCGGCGGCATCGAAGTAGCCGGGCAATGCTGCTTCGGCCACCGGGGCGGCGGCGAGCTTGTAGTGCCAGAGGGTGAAGCCCTGGGCATAGGCGAGAACCGAGAGGTTGCGAACGGCGAAGGACATGGGGCGGCTCCGGACAAAAAAAGACCGCCGTCTCCGAGGGGAGAGGGCGGCCGGGGTGGAAGGCGGAGGATGCGGCGGCCAGGACGCAATCCGCCCGCTGCGAGGTCGTTTCTAAGCGGCGTTGAAGGGGGTTGTCAAGGACATATTTCCTTTATTTTGGCGATTATTGGCGGATTACTAGGCAATGATACCTTTTACGCGCAACGGCCATTCCAGCCGCTCCATCGCCTCGCGCCAGATCACCGAGTCGCAGCGCTCGCCGGGATAGGCGGGGTTGGGGGCGATGCCGCGCTCGCCCCAGATGCGCAGGATGCGGGCGTGCATCAGGTCGATCCGGCGCTGGCGGTAGAGGCCGTCGAGGCATTTGATGATGTCGTCGGGGTCGCAGGGCC
>CAMCJI010000385.1 GCA_945874805.1 Asaia bogorensis
TGACGAGGTTGGCGGTGATCTGGGCGAGTTCGCGCTCGCACTTGTTGAGGAAGGGGGTGAGCTCGCGGGCTACGGGCAAAGCGAGGAGGGCGAGGACGCGGTAGGTGTCGATCTCCAGCAGGCGCTGGACGACGCGGCCGGCCTGCCAGGGGGTCATCGAATGGTCGAGGATGGCGAGGCGGCTGAAGCCGTCGATCTGGATGCGCAGGTCGGTCAGCACGGTGGCGGCGCCGCCGGAGATGTCGGAGCCGAAGAGGACGTTGCCGGCGAAGTAGCGCTCGGCGACCTCGGGGTAGGTCAGGGTGCCGTCGCGGTCTTCCAGGAGGGCGGCGTGGGTGGCGACGAGGACCTCGCCGGGGAGGGCGGCCAGCCAGTCCGGCGGGATTTCGCCGGTGGCGGGCACGGCGAAGGGGTCGCGGGTGCCGGCGGGGGCGACGAAGGTGTAGCGGACGAACTCGGTGTGGCGTTCCCAACGCAGGCGGAAGGCGCCGAAATCGGCGCTGTAGTGGTTGGCGCCGGCGGGCGGGGGCCGGACGGCGAAACGGCGGGCGAGCTCGCAGACGCCGGCCCAGCTGCGCTCGCTCTGCTCACGGTCGGACGCGAGCGCGAGGTAGGAGATGCGCAGGGGGGCGACCAGCGAATCCGACGGGCGGGCGTGGACCTCGTCGTTCAGTTCGAGGCGCTGGGGGTGGTTGCGGGGGATCATGCGAGGGCGGCGATCAGGGCTGCGATCTCGGCCGGGCGTTCCTCATGGGCGAGATGGCCGAGGCCGGGGAGCGGGTGCAGGGCGGCGCCGGGGACCAGCGCGCGGATGCGGCGCGCGTCGTCTGGCGGGATGGTGCGGTCGTTGCCGCCGGCGACGAGGACGAGGCGGGTTTTCAGGCGGGGGAGGTCGCGTTCGAGGGGGCGGAGATCCCATTTCGCCATCATGCCGAGGGTGGCGGCGACATGGGCGGGGTGGCTGACGAGGCGGGCGTAGAGGGCGATGCCGGCTTCGTCGATCGTCGAGCCGGTGTCGCGCAGGAGGCGTTCGACGAGGCTGCGGTCGAGCGCGCGGCGGGCGAACAGGCGGGGGACGCCCGGCAGGGCCGCGAGGAAGCGGGCGGCGGGGGCGAAGACATGGCCGGGCAGGCCGGTCAGCGGCAGCAGGGCGCCGTTCAGGCTGACCAGGGCGGCGGGGGCGATCATCTGGTCGAGGCACATGCGCGCGAGGATCGCGGCCCCGGCGGAGTGGCCGGCGGCGAGGACGGGCCTGGCATCCAGCACCGCAAGGAGCGAGGCGAGGCCCTGGGCCATCGCCGGCAGGGAGAGCAGATGCGCGGGCGGGCAATCGGAGAAGCCGTGGCCGGGGAGGTCGGGGGCGATGACGGTGAAGCGCTCGGCCAGCAGGGGGGCGAGGTCGCGCCAGGAGTGGGTGGCGGCGCCGGTGCCGTGGACGAGGAGGAGCGCGGGGCCCTGGCCCATCACCTGCACGTGCCAGCGCATGCCGCCGGCGCGGATGAAGCGGCTGGCGGCGCGGTTCGGCCAGTCGCGGCCGTCGCGCTCCCAGGCGGGGGACTCGCCGGCCGCGGCGATGCGGCGGGGCGGGGCGCCCCAGACGGTGGACAGGCGGGTCATCCGCGCCCCGTCAGCGCAACGGCGCGGGAGATCACGGCGGGGTCGGAATAGGGCAGCGGCAGGTAGCGGGCGCCCATCTCGGCGGCCAGGCCCTGGCCGGCGGGGCGGGGGCGAGGCGAGGTATCGATCAGCAAGGCCGCGAAACCGCCGCGGCGCAGGCGGCGGGCGGCGGCGATCGCGTCCTCCTGCGCGCGGGGGCGGCCGGGGGTGCCGTCGCGCGCGATGTTGGCCTGGCCGTCGGTGAGCAGGACGAGGGCGGGGGTGCCGCCGTGGCGGCGGATGGCCTCGGCCAGCGTCACCGCCGCGTCGATGCCGTTGGCAAGCGGGGTGCCACCGCCGCCGGGCAGGCCGGCGAGGCTGCGCTTGGCGCGGACCAGCGAGCGGGTGGGCGGCAGCAGCAAGTCGGCGGTGGTGCCGCGAAAGGCGAGCACGGCGACACGGTCGCGGCGGACGTAGCAGTCGGCGAGCAGGCGTTCGGCGGCGCCCTTGGCTTCGGCGAGGCGGTTCAGCGCCTGGGAGCCGGAGGCATCGACGACGAAGACCGTCGTCGTCTCCGAGCGCTGGCGGTAGCGGGTGACGTGGAAATCGTCCGGGCGGAGCTGGATGCGGCCGGTGTCGCTCTCCTGGCGGCGCAGGCGCTGCCAGGGGGCGGCGGCGCGCAGGGTTTCGATCAGGTTCAGCCGGGCGCCGCCGCGGGGGGTGGCGCGGCGGGTGCCGAAGGGGCGGCCGCGCAACTGCGAGGTTTGCGGTGCGCCGGCGCGGCCGCCGTGGGGGCCGGCGGGGGCGCGCAGGGCGGCGGCGCGCAGACCCTCCAGCAGACCGGCGGGGATGGCCGCACGGGCGGCCTCCAGCACGATTTCAGCGAGTTCGCCGATGTCCGGTGGGGGGCGGTCGTCTTCGTCGTCCGACGCCTCGGGTTCGGGCGGTTCGGGCGGGGGTTCGGGGGGCTGCTCCTCCTCCTCCGGCGCGCTGGCCGGCAGGGAGGTGGCGCGCGGGGCGAGGACGAGGCGGCCGGCGGTGATCGCATCCGCCTCGCTCACCGCATCGCGCCCGGCCAGAGCGGCGGCGGCGCGGGCGACGGCGAGTGCCAGCAGCACGGCGCGGGTGGAGTGGACGCCGAGGCCCTGGGCGGTGGCGCAGAGTGCCGTGAGCACTTCGTCATCCACGGTGATCGCAGGCAGGCGGGCGCGGGCGGCGGCGATGGCCGCGGGGTCGGCGCGGCCAGCCTCGGCCTCGCGCGGCGGGATGGCGCCGAGGTCGCAGCGGAAGGCCAGACGGTCCAGCAGAGCGGCGGGCGGGGCTTCGTCGTCGATGCCCTCGTCGCAGGCGATCAGGCCGAGACGGGCGGGGCTGGCGAAGCTCAGGCCGTCACGGGCGGTGATGACCTCGCCGGTGTCCAGCGTGGCCGAGAGCTTCGCGGCGGTGCCGGCGGAGAGGCGCTCCGCCATCGCGACAACGACGATGCCGCCATCGGCCTCGGCCAGCAGGCCACGCGCGGCGACCGGCCGGCCGGCGCGCAAGGTCGCCGAGAGGTCGATGCCGCCGAGCAGGCGGTTATCCGCGATCTGCACCGGCATGCGGCGCAGGGGCGTGCCCTCGGGCAGGCCGGTGCGGAACGCGGCGAACCAGGTGTCGCGCACGCTGCCGGCGGGCGCGCGCAACGCCACGCCGCCGGTGCCGACGGGATCGACG
>CAMCJI010000386.1 GCA_945874805.1 Asaia bogorensis
GATGACATCCTCGCGGGATGACACTGGCCCGCCGCACCCTGATGCGCCGCGACCCCGTCCTGGCCGGTCTCATCCGCCAGGTCGGCCGCTGCGGCCTGCTGGTGGAAAAGCATGAGCCCTATGAGGCGCTTGTCCGCGCCATCGCCTTCCAGCAACTGCACGGCAAGGCCGCCCGCACCATCCTCGGCCGCTTCATCGACCTGTTCCCCGGCAGTGATTTCCCCGCCCCGCCGCAGGTGCTCGCCACCTCCGACGCGGCGATGCGCGCCTGCGGCTTTTCCGCCGGCAAAACGGCCTCGATCCGCGATATCGCCGCCCATGCGGCGGCCGGCGCCATCCCCAGCCGCCGCGCCGCCGCCCGGCTGAGCGATGCCGCCCTGATCGAGCGGCTGACCGCCATCCGCGGCGTCGGCCGCTGGACGGTGGAGATGATGCTGATGCACACGCTCGGCCGGCCGGACGTATTGCCGGTCGACGATTTCGGCGTGCGCGAGGGCTACCGGCTATTGCACAGCCTGTCCGAACAGCCCCGCCCGCGCGATCTGGCCGCCATCGGCGAGGCCTGGGCCCCCTATCGCAGCACGGCTGCCTGGTATCTCTGGCGGGCGGTGGACGTGGCAAAGGTCAATCGTTGCGTAAGTTATCCGTAATCCTCCGTACGAATTAATACGAACTCGCAGTGGCCGGGCTGGAGCGTCGCCATTATGCTTCGCTCATGCATCAAACTTGGCAGCTCCTTCCCTTGCGCGACCGCGCCGGCACGATCTCCGTCATGGTCGCCGTCGCCCTGCCGGCCCTGCTGCTGATGGCCGGGGTCAGCCTGGAGGTTGGCAGCTGGGCGCGGCCAAAGCAGCAGTTGCAGCACAGCGCCGATGCCGCCGCCACCGGTGGCGCACAGACCTATGGCACCACCGGCAACGCCCAGATCGCCGCCGGAGTCGTGGCCGACCTCGCCGAGCTTAACGGTGCCGCCGGCGGTACGCGCACATGGAACGCAGCGACCGGCACGCTGAGCAACGGCGGCGTTTCGGTGACCGTCGCGGCCAGCGTCATCACCGTCGGGCGCACCAGCGTCACCGTCGACCTCAGCCGCTCGGTCGGCGCGGCCGCCTCCGCCCTGATCCCGGGCGGGGCGGGGGTGCGCACCATCACCGCATCGGGCACCGCCGAGGCCTGGACGACGACGACAACCACCACGTCGACCAGCACCGGCCCGTGCATCCTGGCGCTGGACCCCTCCACCAACCAGTCGATCAAGGTCGACAACATGGGCCAGATCATCGGCTCCGGCTGCAAGATCCACAGCAATTCCAGCGCCTCCCAGGCGATCTACCTGAACAGCGGCACGATCAGCGGCTCGGCGGTCAGCGCCGTCGGCACGGTGGCGAAGTCCAACAGCGGTTCGAACACCTTCGCGCCCTGGCCGGCGACATCAGGGGCGGCTGCAATCGCCAACCCTCATGCCGGGAAGACGATGCCGGCCTACGGCGCCTGCTCCTACACCAATGCGAGTTTCACCGCCTGGCAGGCCACGCCCTACATCTTCAGCCAGGCCCGCAACGTGTTCTGCGGCAACACCACGATCGGCGGCAACAACACGACCCAGACCTTCGAGCCGGGGCTGTACTTCGTCGTCAACGGCTCGCTGACCTTCAACAACGCCAACGTGACCCAGGCCAACGGCGTGACCTTCATCCTCACTGGCAGTTCCCCCGGCGGCCTGTCATGGACCAATTATTCCAACGGGTTCACGACGATCACCGCCCCCAGCACCGGCGCCACGGCGGGGTTGGTGTTCTGGCAGGGCTGTACGACGAGCAACATCGCACCCGACAGCACGCTCGCCGGCGGATCGACGCTGCAGATCGCCGGCGGCATCTACGCGCCCTGCGGCCTGCTGAAGCTCTCGAACAACGCGAAGATGACCTCGACCGCCACCGGCGCACTGAACGTGGGGGCCAACCGGGTGTACGCCGCCGGTTCGGCCACGCTCACCGCCAAGCCGATGACGACAACCACATCGACCGTCACCGCCAGCCGCAAGCTGGTGAAATAGCTACCCGATGGCCGCTGCCAGGATGGCGATGAAGCCCTCCGGGTCATCCGCGTGCACCCAGTGCCCGGCATTCTTCAGGGTGATGAAGCGCACGGCCGGGAACAGCGCGCGGATTGCCGGGCGGTCCTGCTCACGCACGAAATCCGACCGCCCGCCGACCACGAAGGCGGTCGGCCCGGCATAGGGCGCGGCGACGATCTGCGGCCAGGACTCGATCTCCGGCAAGGCCGCGGCAATGTCATCGAGTGAGATTCGCCATGCGGGTGCGGCCCCAAACTTCAGGTTTTGCAGCAAAAACTGCCGCATCGCCGCGTCCGGCACGGCCGGCGCCAGCGCTGCATCGGCCTGCTGGCGGGTGAGCCCCGGCGGCAGCTTCATCGCCTGCATCGCCGCCGCAATCGCCCGGAAGCGCGGCGGCGAAGGCACCGGCGCGATGTCCGAGACAATGAGCTTCGTCACCGCCTGCGGCGTCGCCAGCGCCAGCGCCATTGCCACCTTGCCGCCCATCGAATGCCCCATCACCACGGCCGGCAGGGCGTCGAGCGCCAGCAGCGTCTCCGCCACATCCGCCGCCATGGTCGGGTAGTCCATGCCCGGGGCGTGCGGGCTGTCGCCATGGTTGCGCAGATCGAGCGCAATCACCCTCGCCCGGTCGGCCAGCCGGCGCTGCACCACCCCGAAATTTGCGGCCCGGCCGAACAGCCCATGCAGCAGAACCAACGGCTTGCCAGCCCCGGCCTCGACGGCGCGGAGGATCATCGGCGCTTCTCCGGCCAGGCGGCGGCCAGCACGCCGCTGAGGATCAGGCTGGCGCCGATCACCAGATCCCAGCCCAACGGCTCGGCCAGCCACCATGTGGAGAGCAGCAGCCCGCTCGCCGGCGTCAGCAGCAGGCCGACGGAGGCGACCATCGCCGGCAGCCGCAGGCTCGCCTCCATCACGCACCACGTCCCCACCGGGCCGGCGAGCAGGCCGATATAGGCCATCGCCGCCCAGGACGGCGCGGTCCACACCCCCGGCGCGCCATGCCAGGCAGCCAGCGGGATCAGCAGCACCGAGGCGACCAGAAAGCACCACGGAAGCACCTGAAACATCGGCAGTTTCGGCGGGAACCGGCGCACGATCGCCATGGAAGCGGCAAAGCAGAGCGAGGCGCCGAGCAGGAAGGCATGCCCCAGCAGCACCCCCGGCTTGGACCAGTCGATCGCCCAGGGCCCCATCAGTACCACCACCCCGGCAATCC
>CAMCJI010000387.1 GCA_945874805.1 Asaia bogorensis
ACACCCATCACACCAAAACGTCGATCATCGCGGGGCTGGTGAACATCGAAGCGGGGTTCATGCCATTCTGAAAAGCCCGACAGATTGGCCCGGTGCCACGAACTGGTGGTCGAAATAGGCCGCAGACTTTCGCAACAAGTCTATTGAACCAATCGCGGTGTCCGGACCAGAACGCAAAACCGGGCTCTACATGGTGCTCGATGGTCATCTGCGAATGCATGCCGCCCAGCAACTCGGACTCGACCTACTGCCCTGTCTTGTCGCGCGCGATGATGAAGGCTTCACCTACAACAAGCGTGTCAATCGTCTGGCAACCGTGCAGGAGCACTACATGATCTTGCGCTCCCTGGAACGCGGAGTGTCGGAAGAGAGGCTGGCTCGGGCACTGGACGTCAATATCCAGTCGATCCGACGTAAGCGCGATCTGCTCGACGGCATCTGCGTTGAGGTTGTTGACATGCTGAAGGAGCATAATTTTCCAGCGGACATCATGCGCCATCTCCGCAAGATGAAGCCGGCCCGGCAGATTGAATGCGCCGATTTGATGATTTCTCTAAATAATTTCTCAACCCATTACGCCGCAGCCCTACTGGCGGCGACCCCTCCGGAGCAACTCTGCGAGCCGGAACGACCGAAAAAATTCTTGGGTGTCAGTGCCGAGCAGATGGCACGCATGGAGCGCGAGATGGCTTCGGTGCAGTCGAGGTTCAAGGCGGTGGAACTGTCCTACGGCACAGATGTCCTGAATCTCGTAATGATAAGGGGCTACGTCAGCAAGCTGATCGCGAACTCTGCCACGATCCGCTTCATGCAACAATACTATCCAGAGTTTCTGGAGGAGTTCCGATCGATTGCTGCGATGAGCACGCTCGACGACAATGCGCCCGTGGCGATCGAGTAGTGGGCCGATTTGCGCAGCCAACCCCAATCCTCACATCAGGATGCCGGTGCAGTCGTAGCAACGACGGGCACTGCCGACGGATTGGCCGGCTGCGAGACCGGGAAGCCCTTGATGGCGTTTACGGTCGGGCAGGCAGCGGCGACGACGTCCTCGGCCTTGCCGGTAACGGTGACAGCCGATTTGTCCGCAGTATTGACGACCGCGACGACGGCGCCGGCGGCAGGCCCGCTCGCGAAGGTGCAGAACAGCTGACCGTCAGCGATGACGGTGTTGGCGATGGCAGTCATAGCGGTGCGGTGGCCTGCAGCGTCGATGCAGCCCCAGCAGAGATATCATCCCAACACCCGCTTCAGCACATCGATCACCGACCCCTCGCCAATCAGCAGGAGCAAGACGATGACGGCCAGCACGGCCTCAATCCGCCCCAGCCGCGCACTCACGTGCTTCCATCGCTCGGCGCATACCGCCTCATGCACGGCGATCTGCCGTGCCAGTTCCTCGACGTCGGGCATGCTGGCCTCCTAGACCCGTTCGGTGATGGTGAAGCTGCGCAATGAGCCAACGAATCTGTCGCGCGACGTCATGGCTTCTGCCCCCGGCTCGGCGACCGCACCCCAGATCGAGCGGATGTTCATCTCGGCGCGGGACAGGTCGGTGTCGGGAAGCCACAGGGCATCACCCGCCGCACCCATGGCTCGCAGCATGGCGCGGTGCTGACCCTTCACCTCTGCGGTGGTGAGGAGCGGCAGCGAAAAGCGTGTGACCCGCGGGTTGGCCAGCGCGGCGACCGGGAAAGCGCCCCCGGTGAAGGGATTTCGATCACGGCGATCGAGGATGAGACGCCCCTCCTGCACGCCATAGGCGAAGGCTCGGGTGAGACGCCATAGCGGCCCCGCGACCAAGCGACCGATGTCCATCACTGTGGCGGAAGCGTCGACGAAATTGAGCCGCAGATATCGACCGACCACAGGGGTCGGGTTAACGATAATGATGTTTCCGCTTGCCGCGTCCGATGTATCTCCGGTGAGTGTGCCGGTATCGAAGCTGTAAGCTCCGACCGTATCGCCCTGTTGCCAGCTCAAGGTGGCGGCGCTGCTCAGGGTCGTCGAAATCAGGGCGACCGCCTCGATTTGTGTGCTCGCGCCAAAGTCGATCAGCAGTGCGTTGCTGTTCGATGGGAACCGGGCGCGAATTCGGGGCTGGCTGTCGAGCAGGTTCGATATCGGCATGCTGGTGACAGGAGCAACGCCGAGCGTCGTAATGGACAGGGCAGTGGCCACCTTGTCATCCCAGAGGAAAGCGCCTGGCATGTCACGTCTCCGGCAGAGTGATGAGGGTCAAGGTGAGGCGACGCGCGGCCAGCGCCTCGCGCCAGCCGACAATGACGACGCGGGCGCCGGTATCGAGCCCATAGGCCGGGTAGATCAGCGTGCCGATGTCGCCGCATTCGATCTGGCTGAGGTAACGGTCGGTCGTCGCCTGGAAGACACGCGGGCCGGCTTCCAGCCACGCCCGCCACTTCACCGCCCGGGCTAGCGCATCGGCTTCGGCCCAGTACAGGCCCGGCAGCCGCATCTCGCGCTGCTGGGCGACGCGGGCGGTGATGGCCACACGGGCGGCTCGCGCCGGGCCGGAGAAGGCGCCTTGCAGCTGCGCCCGCTCGGTGTCGGCCACGCTGCCGGCGAGATCGGTCGAGGGCGTCCAGTTCCGCCGCCACTCGACAGCGACAGCGCGTGGGAGCGGCCGTAGCCCCGCCGGCAGCTGTCCCGGCTCGAGGGAGATCAGGAACGGCGCCTGCAGCACGAATTGCGCGGCATCGATGGCGAGCGGATCGAACAGCCGCAGCAGGCCACCGCGCCCGCCGGCCAGGATGGCACCGCTGCCGGCGAGGATTTCCTCAACGGCTGAGGCCGCGGTGGTGTCGGTTGCCCCACGAGACCAGCCGATCTCGCCCGGGACGTCGGTGTCGGCAAAGGCGAAGGCATCACTGCTGATATCGGTGTCGGCGAACAGCGGGCCGAGGGACTGCACCAGGCGGCGAACGATACCGCCGATGCTGCTGACATAGACGGGGGTGGTGTCACCCCGCAAATCGGCGGTGACGGCGCCATCAGGGGTGGACCCGATCTGGAAGGCGCCTTGGGCCGGCCAGTCGCGGAACTGCCCGACGCTGGGAACGGTACCCACGGCCGTCTGCGTCACGCCGCGGATGCGCACGGCATCATGCGCCACGACCGCGCGCCAGTGGTGTAAAACAGCGTGCAAATGTTTCCAGATTCTGGGGGTAAACAGCGTCCAATAGTTTCCACCCTGGTCCATGCGATCATCCGGCCTTTGCGCTGGAGAATCTGGGGTGTTGTTCATGGATGTGATTGCCGAGATTCGGCGCCGCCGT
>CAMCJI010000388.1 GCA_945874805.1 Asaia bogorensis
AGGATCGCCGGGCGGGGATGCAGCACGAAGGGCACCAGCACGGCCGCCGGCACCAGAAGCTCCCCCGGCTCGGGGTGCCAGGACGCCTCCGCCTCGTCATGCGCCTTCACCCAGGGGGCGGAGAGGCGGTGGCGCAGGTCAGCGGGGTCGAGCGTGGGCAGGTCGGTCATGGCACAGCTATAGACCCATTCGGCCCGCCCCGTCGCCCGCAAGCGCGGTCAGATATCGATGTCCTCGCCCGTCGGCAGTTCGCCGAGCGGGAAGAACTGGCCGCGGCTCCACACGCCCAGCATCTCCCGCCCGCGCACCATGCCCGGCTCGGCCAGCGCCACAAGCTCGTAATAGACGGCCCGGCCGATGCGCGCCTCCACCGGCGGCGCGCCCTCGGCACCGCGCACGGTGATGTAAGGCGTCGGCTCGCAGGTCAAAAGATCGTGGGCGATGCGGATGGGATGCGCCGGCCCGGCGGTGACGATCTCATCCACATTGGTGCGGAAGGTCAGCTCCTGCTCCCGCCCCTCGCCCGCCCAGGCGAGCTCCACGGCGACGAAGGGCGCGTCCTCCACCTGGATGCGGCCGCGCTCGGCCGGCGTCTGCAGGAAGAAATCGCCGCAGGCCTCGCGCCGCAGCACCGAGGCGAACAGGCACACCAGCTCCTTGCGGCCGATCGGGCTGCCCCGGTACATCCACGTGCCGTCCCGCTTGATCAGGAACGGCAGATCCCCGCACTCGACCGGCACCCGCACCGCCCTGGGAGGCTTCGGGCGCGCCCCCTCGGGGATCGGCAGCAGTCCGGTCAGGTCGTTCACGGGCTCATCTCGGGCAAAACGATGGTCTCCAGACGCAAGCGGGACCGCGAAAGCGGTGCAACAGGTGCGACCGTCCCTATATTGGGATGCCACCACCGCTGTTGAAAGTGGCGGAGCGCGCACAAACACCCATAGTATCCAAATCGCACCCGCCAGGAGCCGTGTCCGCATGCCCGATATCGCCCCCGAGCCAGCGTCCCAGGATATCGTCGCCGCCGTGGAGGCGCTGGGCGAGCGCATGGGCCGGGTACGCGCCGAAGTCGGCCGCGCCATCATCGGCCAGCAGCAGGTGGTCGATGAAACCCTGATCTCCCTGCTCTCCGGCGGCCACCTGCTGCTGGTCGGCGTGCCCGGCCTGGGCAAATCCAAGCTCGTCGAAACCCTCGCCACCGTGCTCGGCCTCGCCTCCAAGCGCGTGCAGTTCACGCCGGACCTGATGCCAGGTGACATCCTCGGCAGCGAAGTGCTGGACCAGGACGAGGCCGGGCGGCGCGCCTTCCGCTTCGTGCCAGGCCCGATCTTCACCCAGTTGCTGATGGCCGACGAAATCAACCGCGCCAGCCCGCGCACCCAATCCGCCCTGCTGCAGGCCATGCAGGAACAACGCGTGGCCGTCGGCGGCGTGGAACACCCCCTCCCCCGCCCCTTCCACGTTCTCGCCACACAAAACCCCATCGAGCAGGAAGGCACCTACCCCCTGCCGGAAGCCCAGCTCGACCGCTTCCTGCTGGAAATCCAGGTCACCTACCCCGACCTCGACGCCGAACGCGCCATGCTCATCGCCACCACCGGCGCCGCCGAAGCCCCGCCGCAACAAGCCCTGACCGCCGCCGAACTCATGCAGGCCCAAGCCCTCATCCGCCAAATCCCCGTCGGCGCGAAAGTGCTGGAAGCCATCCTCACCCTCGTGCGCAACGGCCGGCCCGAATCCACCACCGAACCCCTCGTCACCGACTACGTCGCCTGGGGGCCCGGACCCCGCGCCGCCCAAGCCCTGATGCTCGCCAGCCGCGCCCGCGCCCTGCTGGACGGCCGACTCGCCCCCAGCATCGACGACGTCGCCGCCCTCGCACCCCCCATCCTGCGCCACCGCATGAGCCTCAACTACGAAGCCCGCGCCCGCGGCGTCACCCTCGCCCAAGTCATCGCACGGCTGGTGGAGCGGATGGGGTGATCGTGCGGGAAGTAAGGAAGGCGGGGGCTTCGCCCCTCGACCCCACCAGGGCCAGCGGCCCTGGACCGGCGATCATTAGGCAGGTCTTTGAGAGAGGGGGCCATCCGGCTCGTGGAGACGTGCGGCCGGCCCCCTCTCTCAAAGACCTGTTCTTAAAGTCATGGGTCCAGGGGCCACTGCCCCTGGCGGGGGTCGAGGGGGCGGAGCCCCTCGCCTTGCTGGCCTCCGCATGACCACCCCGCCCCTCCTTCATCGTGCCGAGGCTTTGGCCGCGCGGTTGCCGCCGTTGTTGGTGCAGGCGGAGCGGGTGGCGTCGACGGTGTGGCAGGGGGTGCATGGGCGGCGGCGTGTGGGGCAGGGGGATTCGTTCTGGCAGTTCCGTCCGTTTGTGGATGGGGATGCGGTGCAGCGGATTGACTGGCGGCAGTCGGCCAGGTCGGACCGGTATTTCGTGCGGGAGACGGAGTGGGAGGCGGCGCAGACGGTTGCGTTGTGGCGGGATGGTGGGGCGCATATGCGCTGGCGCAAGCAGGGTCCGGTGGAGAAGCTGGACCGGGCGGAGGTGTTGTTGCTGGCCTTGGGGTCGTTGTTGTTGCGGGGTGGGGAGCGGGTGCGGCTGATGGCCCCGCCGGGCCATCCGGCGGGGCGTGCGGTGGCTGGCCGGGTGGGGTTGGACCGGTTGCATGCGGATTTGCCGAAGATCGGGATGGACGGCCTGCCGCCGTCGGATGGGCTGCCGCGGCATGCGCGGGCGGTGTTGATCGGGGACATGCTGGGGCCGTTGGAGGATATCCGGGCGATGGTGCGCGGGCTGTCCGGCTTGCCGGTGCAGGGGCATATTTTGCAGGTGCTCGACCCCGCCGAGGCGGCGCTGCCCTATGCCGGGCGGGTGCGGTTTGTGTTTGAGGGCGGGGCGGCAAAGCAGACGGCGCTGATCCCTTGGGTGGAGGGCGTGCGCGCGCAGTATTCGGACCGGCTGGCGGCCCAGCAGGCGGGGTTGCGGGATATCTGTGCGGCGGCCGGCTGGGGGTTTGCGGTGCATCACACGGATCATCCGCCGGAGCAGGCGTTGCTGGCGCTTTACATGGCGCTGGCGCCGATGGGCGGGCGGCGATGACGCCTCTGACGCTGGGCGCGATCACCTTTGCGAGTCCCTGGGCGCTGGTGGCGCTCGCGGGTTTGCCGGTGCTGTGGTTCCTGCTGCGCATCACCCCGCCTTCGCCGCGCACCGAGGTGTTTCCGGCGGTGCGGATGCTGCTGGGCCTGCGCGCGGGCGAGGAGACG
>CAMCJI010000389.1 GCA_945874805.1 Asaia bogorensis
ACACCCATCACACCAAAACGTCGATCATCGCGGGGCTGGTGAACATCGAAGCGGGGTTCATGCCATTCTGAAAAGCCCGACAGATTGGCCCGGTGCCACGAACTGGTGGTCGAAATAGGCCGCAGACTTTCGCAACAAGTCTATTGAACACTCTTTGCATTCCGCCGTACATTCTACAAACGAACAAAAGTTTTTTGGTCTTTTTTTTCAAAAAAGGACTGCGTCCTTCCTTACCCCTCCCGCATGATGTTCCAGAAGACTGGCATGCCGGTCAGGACGCCTTTCAGGCTCGTGCGGTGGGCGCTGGGGGCGCGGACTTGGCCCAGGGGGATGTAGGGGACGTCTTCGAAGGCCTGGAGTTGCAGGTCGGCGCAGATTTTTTGTTGGGCGGCGAGGGTGGGGGCTTTGAACCAAGCGGTGCGGAGTTCTTCGATTTTGTCGCTTTTGGGCCAGCCCATGATGCCGTTGGTGCCGTTGCCGCGGAGGAAGGCGTGGACGGCGGGGTTGAACTGGTCGACGCCGCCCCAGCTGGTTTGGAAGATGCTCCAGCCGCCGGACTCGGGGGGGTCTTGCTTGACGCGGCGTTGGACGACGGTGGCCCAGTCCATTGTTTGATAGTCGAGATTCATGCCGATTTTCTTGAGCATGTCGGCGGTGACTTCGGCGAGGGCTTTGGTGGAGGGGATGTCTTGCGGGCCGAAGAGGACGACTTTTTCGCCGCGGTAGCCGGCGGCGTCGAGTTCGCGTTTGACGGCGTTGAGGTCGCGCTTGCTGGTCAGGTTTTCCATGCCGGCGGTGCTGGCCATGGGGGTGCCGGGGCAGAAGTAGCCCACGCCTTCGGCCCAGGTTGAGCGGTCTTCGCCTTGGACGGCCAGCATGTAGTCCGATTGTTGGACGGCGTGGACGATGGCGCGGCGGATGGCGGGGTTGTTGAAGGGGGCGTGGAGCTGGTTGAAGCGCATCGTCGCGATCGTGCCTGTCGGCACCAGGGTGAAGATGTTGATGCCGCGGGCGCGGCGGATGAGGGGGAGGAGGTCTGACGGGGGGGTGGTGTACCAGTCAACTTCGCCGTTGATCAGGGCGTTCACGCCGGTGGAGGCGTCTGGCATGACGTGCCATTCGATGCGGTCGATATGGACGATCTTGCCGCCGGCGGTGCGTTCGGCGGGTTCGTTGCGGGGGATGTAGGCCTGGTTTTTCTCATAGACGACGCGGCTGCCGGAGACGCGTTCATTGGCGACGAAGCGGAAGGGGCCGGAGCCGACCATTTCGGTGATCTGCTTGGCGGCGTCGGTCTCGGCCAGGCGGGCGGGCATGATGGCGCACATGCTGGGGGAGTAGTGGCCGAGTGCGTCGGGCAGGAGGGGGAAGGGGTATTTGAGGCGGAAGCGGATGGTTTTGTCGTCAGGCGCGTCGAGCTGGTCGGTGGCGGCCATGAGGGCCTGGCCGAAGCTGTCGCGTTTGCCCCAGCGTTGGATGGAGGCGACGCAGTCTCGGGCGAGGACGCGTTCGCCGTCGTGGAATTTCAGGCCGTCGCGCAGGGTGAGGCGCCAGAGGAGGCCGTCATTCTCCGTGGTGTGGCCTTCGACCATCTGCGGGCGGACGCGGTATTCGTTGTCCTGGCCGTAGAGGGTGTCGAACACCATGAAGCCGTGGTCGCGGGTTTGGTAGCTGGTGGTGATGATGGGGTCGATGATGGCGAGGTCGGCGTCGGGGACGAACTTGAGGGGGCGGGCGGCCTGGGAGAGGGCGAGGGAGGGGGCCGCGAGGGTGGCGGCGGTGGCGGCGAGGAAGGTGCGGCGCTTCATGGCGGGGGGCTCCTGTGATGGGGGGAGTATGCCTCGGCGGGGCGTGGTGCGGTAGGGTGTGCGTGCAGGCGGGGAGCGAGTGATGGACGACGTGGATTGCGTGGTGGTGGGTGCGGGCGTGGTCGGCATTGCGGTGGCCCGCGCGCTGGCGATGGCCGGGCGCGAGGTGATCGTGCTGGATGCGGCGGAGGGGATCGGGACGGAGACGTCGTCGCGGAACTCGGAGGTTATTCATGCGGGGATTTATTATCCGCAGGGGAGCCTGATGGCGCGGCATTGCGTGGCCGGGCGGCGGATGCTGTATCGTTACTGCGATGAGCGGGGGGTGCCCTATGCGAATTGCGGCAAGCTGATTGTGGCGACGTCGGCGGAGGAGACCGAGAAGCTCGCGGGGATCAAGGCGCGGGCGGAGGCGAACGGGGTGGAGGGGATGCGGCTGCTCGACCGGGCGGAGGCGGTGGAGATGGAGCCGAATCTGGTTTGTACGGCCGCGTTGTTTTCGCCGACGACGGGGATCATCGATAGTCACGCTTACATGCTGGCGTTGCAGGGGGATGCGGAGCATGCGGGGGCTCTGTTTGTTTTCCATGCGCCGGTGTTGGGGGGGCGGGCGACGGACGAAGGCGTTGAGATCGATGTCGGCGGGGCGGAGCCGATGTCGCTGCGGTGCCGGTTGGTGGTGAATGCGGCGGGGCTGCATGCGCCGGCGCTGGCGCGGGGGATCGTGGGGATGCCGCGGCAGTTGATCCCGACGGAATACTTCGCGCGGGGGAATTACTTCACGCTGGCGGGGCGGTCGCCGTTTGCGCGGCTGATCTATCCGGTGCCGGTGGCGGGCGGGTTGGGGGTGCATCTGACGATCGACCTGGGCGGGCAGGCGCGGTTCGGGCCGGATGTGGAGTGGATCGAGGGCATCGATTACAGCGTCGATCCGCGGCGGGCGGATGGGTTCTATGAGGCGGTGCGGCGGTATTGGCCGGGGTTGAAGGACGGGGCGTTGCAGCCGGGCTATGCGGGCATCCGGCCGAAGATCGTGCCGAAGGGGGCGCCGGGGCAGGATTTTGTGGTGCAGGCGCCGGGGGTGCATGGGGTGCCGGGGCTGGTCAATCTGTTCGGCATCGAAAGCCCAGGGCTGACGGCGGCGATCTCGTTGGCGGAGGACGTGGCGGCGGCTGTGGGGGCGGGCGATGCCCCGGGCTGGAGCGTTCAGGGGGCGCCGTAAGCCGGGGGCGGGCTGGGCAAGCTCGGCGGCGGCTTCTGCCCGCATCAGAACCTTATGATTAGACTTGTTGCGAAAGTCTGCGGCCTATTTCGACCACCAGTTCGTGGCACCGGGCCAATCTGTCGGGCTTTTCAGAATGGCATGAACCCCGCTTCGATGTTCACCAGCCCCGCGATGATCGACGTTTTGGTGTGATGGGTGTCGC
>CAMCJI010000390.1 GCA_945874805.1 Asaia bogorensis
TCGTGCCGCCGCGCGCAGCGCAGAAGCGTCAAAATCAGATCGAAGGGGAAGCGGCATGGCGAACCTCCGGCGTTCACCAGGCAGAGAATCAGATCAGGACCGAGCCGGGGAAGCCCCGCGAGTCACATTCTCCGGGCCTTGGTATTACCGTCACGCTGAAGCAGCTCGCCGCCAGCCTAGCGGAGCGCCACGCCCTGCCGAAGAAGAACGCCGAGGCCCTCTTGGGAGACCTGGTCGCGCTTGCTAGCGAACATCTAAAAAAGGGCGACAAAATCCGCTTGAACGGTCTGGGCACACTGCAAGTGCGGGCAAGGCCGGCTCGGATGGGCAGAAATCCATCGACCGGCGAGGTGATCCAGATCAAGGCAAGCAAAAAGATCGCCTTCCAGCCGGCAAAGGAATTGAAAGAGAGCGTGTAGATCGGTTATCCGCGCGGCCGCTGCCCCGCCCACTCCACCGCAAACGGCTTCATCAAAACCGGCAACGTCATCTCCGCCGGCTGCCGCCCTTCCACGATTGCCTCGACGATCTCCGGCGCCAACAGCGTCAGACGCAGGATATCCCCGGCGTAGGTCCGGTCGATCTTCTCCGCCCGCGCGATGTCGCTGACGGAGCCGTAGCGCCCGTCCTCCAACATCCGCCGCCACCGGAACGCCCGCGCCAGCGCTTTTAACAGAGCTGGATCGGCGGTTGTCCGCGCCTGCCGCGGTGCCCCCGGCAGCACAGAGCCGTCCGGCGCCACCACGATCTTCCGCCCGCCCCGCTTCTTGATGACCAGCGGCACCCGCACCGTGATGATGAGTTCACTCATCACGCGGCCTCCCGCACCCGGCGCCGTGGTGCGAGGTCCTGCACCAGCCCGGTCAGCCCCTCCACCTTGAGGCGGATATCGACCCCGGCCGGCCCGACCGTGACGCGGTCAACCAGGGCCTGCACGATCCGCGCCTGCTCGCCAGGGAACAACTCGTCCCACATCGGGTCCAGGCTCTCCAACGCCTCCCGCGTCTCCGCTTCGGTGATGCCCGGCGCGTCCGCCTGCGCCGCACGCCAGGTGCCGACGATGATCTCGGGTTGCCGCAGTAGGGCCCGCACTTGCGCCATGACGGCATCCTCGATCTCCGCCGCCGCGATACGCCGCACCAGCGACGGGTCATCAATGGCGTCGCCTTTCAGGACGGACTGGCTGACGTAGTATCGATATTGCCGCCCCCGCCGCAGCGTGTGCACTGGCGACATGGCCCGCCCGTCGATGCCGAAGAGCAGGCCCCGCAGCAGCGCTGGCGTTTGCGAGCGGTTCTGGTTGGCCTTGGTCCGGGGACTGACTTGCAGCATGGCATGCACCCGGTTCCATAGGTCCAACGGCACGATGGCCTCGTGCTCCCCCTTGTGGATCATGCCCTTGTGCGGCGCGTCGCCGATATAGGTGCGGTTGGCCAGAAGCTTGTAGAGGTAGCCCTTGTCGATCGGCCGACCCGTCTTGGTCAACACCGTCTTGTCCTGCAGCATCTTCGCCAATTCGGTGCAGGAGCCGATCTCGATGAACTGCTCGAAGATCATCCGCACCGTCGCCGCCCCGGCCGGGTTGACCACCAGCTTGCGGTCCTTCACGTCATAGCCGAGCGGCACCTTGCCACCCATCCACATGCCGCGGGCGCGCGAGGCGGCGAATTTGTCGCGGATGCGCTCGCCAATCAATTCGCGTTCGAATTGGGCAAAGCTAAGCAGGATGTTCAGCGTCAGCCGCCCCATTGATGTTGTCGTGTTGAAGGACTGGGTCACGCTGACAAATGTGGTGCCGTTGGCGTCGAACACCTCGACTAGCTTCGAGAAATCCATCAGGGCGCGACTGAGCCGGTCGATTTTGTAGACCACAACCACGTCGACCCTGCCGGCCTCGATATCGGCCAGCAGCCGCTTTAGCGCCGGCCGCTCCAGCGTGCCGCCGGAGTAGCCGCCGTCGTCGTAGCGGTCACGTAGCGCCAGCCAGCCCTCGTGGCGCTGGCTCGCGATATAGGCCTCGCAGGCATCGCGCTGGGCGTCGAGCGTGTTGAATTCCTTGTTCAATCCCTCATCGGTCGACTTGCGCGTGTAGATGGCGCAGCGGGTCTTGCGGGTTGTCGCCGGCATCGCGGCCGTGGGCTTCTTGCTCATGCAAACCCCCGCTGGTTCTTCACGCCGAAGAACACCAGGCCGTTCCACCGCGTGCCGGTGATGGCGCGCGCCACCGCGGAAAGAGACTTGTAGGGCCGCCCCTGCCATTCGTAGCCGTCGGCCTGGACGGTGACGTGGTGCTCCACGCCCTTCCATTCCCGGATCAGCCGGGTGCCAGCGATCGGCTTGGCGTCATGGCGGATGCGCCGCAGGACGATATTGCCACCGTCCAGTTGCTCGCCCAGTGCCTCGAGGCGGGCGACGATCTCGGGCTTCAGCCCCCCGTAGGCCAGTTCCTGGATGCGATATGCCAGCCGGCTCTGGATGTAAGTCCGGCTGAAGGGCGGCGGTTCCTTGCCGAACAGGCTGCGCCATTGTTCCTTCAATTCGGCGATCGGGGCAGCCTGCAGTGCGACCAGACGCGCGGTGACGCTACCCTTCGGGATCGCGGGAATGGTGGTGGTCAGCCCCACCACCAGCCCCGAGATGGAGGCCCTGCGCCAACGCGTCTGGCGCGACCAGGGCGTGGTCTCCCTCGCACTCGATGACATCACCGACCCCTGGCTCCGTCAGGCCGTTACCAACGAAGCCGTGCGCCGCTGGGGCCCACGCAATGGAGGACAGCGTCATGGCCAATAAGACCCGCCGCAAGGCAGCTACGAAGCCGCTGGATGCCCTGGGCAAGCCCACGGCATGGCGACTGCAACATGGCGGCTTCAACCCGCCCAGCCACGACACAGACCCCGAGACGGGCGCGGTGGTCACGCACCATCGCGCCATCGACACGCTGGGGATGATGCTGGCCAACGGCACCATCACCGAGGAGATGTATGACGCTGGCACGCTGTTCCGGACGCTGTTCCGCTCAGCCTCGCTCGCCACCGTGGGCACCTCGGCACTGCTCCGCCTGCCGGGCAAATCAACGCGTGGGACGTCCGACCATCACATCCTGGCCGGCATGAAAGTCGCAGACGCCATCAACGTCCTCGGTGGTCACGACAGCGCCGCCGGCTCTTGCGCCTGGCACGTCCTGGGCTGCGAGAGCTCCGTGCGGGAGTGGTCAATGCGCCACGG
>CAMCJI010000391.1 GCA_945874805.1 Asaia bogorensis
ACGCTTCCCTTGCCTTCCCCTTCCCCGCGCGCCCCCCGAGAGCCAGCGCAATCCCCGGATGGCCCCTCCCCCACTCCTTCCGCCACACAGGGCGCGCCGAAACAGGAGCCCGCTGTCATGCATTTCCGTTGTGTCCCCCTCCCCACTGAGACGGCTCGCCGCTTTCGCGCGGCCGAGACGGATGATGGCGGCAACGCGATCATCCGCCGCACGGCCACCGGCGGCGAGCCATGCCGGCATTGCCTGCGCGGCGCCGAGGCGGGCGATGTCATGTTGCTGCTGTCCTGGCACTTGCCGCGCCCGCGCAGCGTCTATTGGACCCCGAGCCCGATTTTCCTGCATGAAAAGGACTGCCCGGCCTGGACGGAAAGCGACAGCATTCCCCCCATCATCCGCAACAGCCTGATTTCCGTGCGGGCCTATGACGCGGATGGCATGTGCCTCTACGACCTCGGCCAGGTCGCCGAGGGCCCGCAGGCCGACGCGCCTCTCGCCCGCGCGTTGGCGGATCCGCGGACAGAGTTCGTCAACATCCACACCGCCAAGCCTGGCTGCCTGCTCTGCGCGGCCGAGGTCGTCGAGCCGGCAGAGGGCTGATTCTCCGCTTGACGCATAACTAACATTGAGTTAGTTATGCGCCATGCACCCCTCCACCTCCCTCGGCGAGAACCTCTCCCGCACCGTCGAGCTTCTCCGCGAGAAGGTGGGGCAGTATGCCGTTAAGTTCCGCGCCCTGGCGCCGCTGATTCTGCTGGTGTGGAGCCGCATCTGCCGCCTGCGCAACCGCTTCACCCGGCTGATGCTGCTGTGGGAGCGCGGCCAGCTCCCAATCTCCCGCCCGCGCGCCAGGCGCCTGGCCAAGCCGCGCGCCAAGCCCGAGCCCGGACTCCGCCTGCCCACGGGCAAGATGTGGCTGGTCAAGCTCGTGCCCTTCACCGCCGAGAACATCGGCCATATCGAGGGCCTGCTGAACGACGCCGACGTGCGCGCGCTCGTCGCCGCCCACCCCGCCGCCGGCCGCATCCTCCGTCCCTGGGCGCGGATGTTCGGCATCCCCCTGCCGGACCACCTGAAACTGCCCCCGCGCGCGCCCCGCAAGCCGCGCCCGCCCAAGCCCCGTCCGGCAAAGATCGACCTCTCCGACCTCCGGCCCATCGCCATCCGCTTCATCCCGCCGAAGGACCGCCGCCGCCTGCGCCGCCTCGGCCTGCGCTTCAAAACCGGCCCCTGAGCCCAGGGGAAAACCGCGGCCTATTTTGTTACGATATAAAAATTTACCCACGATCCCGCAACGCCGCCCGCGGCACCACCCCGACATTGACGATATGCTCGGCCACCGGCCAAACCCCGGAGAGCACATCGGCCAGGTTCTCCACCGCCCCGCTGTTCACATCCTGCCCGCTCTCGACGGACCCGGCCGCCACATGCGGCGTGGCGATCACGTTCTGCATATCGAACAACGGGTTGTGCGAAGGCGTCAGCGTGCCCGCGAACACGTCGATGCTCTCGAACGTATCCAGCCCCGCGCCGCGCAGATGCCCGCTCCGCAACGCCGCCAGCAACGCCGCCTCATCCACCAGCGCCCCGCGCGACGTATTGATCAGATACGCCCCCGGCTTCATCCGCGCCATCGCCGCCGCATCGATCAGATGATAGGTCTCCGCCACCAGCGGCAGATGCAGCGACACCCAGTCGGACTCTGCGAGCACCGTCTCCAGATCGCACATCTCCACCCCGATCGCAGCCGCATCGGGGTCGTCCGCCCCCATCCGCCGCCGCGTCGCCAGCACCCGCATCCCGAACCCCCGGGCCCGGCGCGCCATATGCTTGGCACTCCGCCCAAACCCCACCAGCCCCAGCGTCTGCAACGAAAGCCGCCGGTTCCCCCGGGTTGCCGCCTGCGCCGGATTGTACAGCCCGGCCCGCATCGCACTGGCCATCGCCGGCAACTGCCGCGACAGCCCGAGCATCATCGCCATCGCGTGATCCGCCTGCTCCTCGATGCAGAAATACGGCACGTTGGTCACCACGATCCCCATCTTCGTGGCCAGCGCCACGTCGATCTTGTCCGTCCCCGTCCCCATCCGGCTGATCACCCGGCAGCGGTCCAGGCTCGCGATCACCGGCGCCGGCAGGCTGACGGAAATCGCGAACAGCCCGTCGCACCCGGCCAGCACCCGGATCAGCTCATCGGGATCGGCCGCCTCCGCCTCGATCACCTCCAGCCCGTGCTTCGCATACTGCGCCCGCTCGAACTCCCCGACGCGGAACAAGCTCGCATTCAGCCTGACCACCCGCATGACCACCCCCCCAGTTTTCCGCAAGCCTGCCACCCTTCCAACGGAACCACCACACCCCTAGATTGCACTCACCCAAGGACCGGAGGCCGCGAATGTCCCGCCCAGACGCCACCCCCCACATCGCCGCCGTGCTCGCCGCCCAATCCGGCATGCCCCAGCCCGAAGCCACCTTCGCCGCGGTGGACCGCGCGCTGGCCGCCACCACCGGCCACATCCTCTTCACCATCCTGATCCACCACCCCGGCCTGCGGGAGAACGAGCGCTACTATACCAACATGCCCAACGCCTACCCGATCGGCGGCCGCAAGCCGATGCATGACAGCCCCTGGGTCCGCAAACTCATCCAGGCCGGCGAGCCCTATATCGGCCGCACCCGCGAAGACCTGAAGGAGGTGTTCTTCGACCACGAACTGATCTTCTCGCTCGGCTGCGAGAGCGTGCTGAACATGCCCGTCCGCTGGGCCGGCCAGACGCTCGGCACCGTCAACCTGCTGCACAAGGCCGGCTGGTACGAGGAGAGCGACATCCCCAACGTCCGCCTCTTCGCCCAGTTCGCCGTGCCCGCCCTGCTGATGATCTCCCGGCGCTAAGGCTGGCGTTCCAAAAACCGCGCCAGGGCCGCCCGGTCATCGGGATCGGCGAGGATCTGCTCCGGCATCGTCGTCCCCGGCGCAAACGCCTGCGGCCCGGCGACGAACAGCTCCGACAGCGCCTCGACCGTCCAAACCCCACCCCGCCGCCGCAGCGCCTCCGAATACGGATACCCCGCCAAGCCGCCCACCGGCCGCCCGAACAGCCGATGCAGGCTCGGCCCCGCCTGCGTGCCCCCATCCGGCACGAGGGCATGGCACACGGCACAGGCCCGGAACACCTGCGCCCCCCCGTCCCCCCCCCCCCCCCG
>CAMCJI010000392.1 GCA_945874805.1 Asaia bogorensis
TCCGGGATGGGCGGCGCGGGCTCCGCCGCCGCGGCGGCCAGCGCGCCGAGCAGGATCAGCGGCAGGGCGAACAGGGCGGCGCGGTTCGTCGGGCGGTTCATCGGCGGTCGCATGGCGCAGCTCCCACAAGATCTGATGCCGAGGCAGCATAGCCTGTGCCGGCGCGGCGTCGAGCCTGCCGGCCCGCGCTAGCCGCGGCCCTCGCGCGCGGCCGTTGCCAGCACGTCTGCCCGTTCGTTCATCACGTCGCCGGCATGGCCGCGCACCCAGCGCCAGTCGATCTTGTGCGGCTTGGCGGCATCGAGGATGCGGCGCCAGAGGTCCATGTTGGCCACGGGGTCACCGCCGGCGGTGCGCCAGTTCTTGCGCACCCAGCCCGTATGCCAGCGGGTGATGCCGTTCTTGAGGTATTCGCTGTCGGTGTGCAGCGCCACAAGGCAGGGCCGCTTGAGGCTCTCCAGCGCGGCGGCGGCGGCCGTCAGCTCCATGCGGTTGTTGGTGGTGGCCGGCTCATGCCCGGTCAGCTCCCGCTCCACACCCTTGAAGCGCAGAATCGCCGCCCAGCCGCCCGGGCCGGGATTGGGTTTGCAGCCGCCGTCGGTCCAGATTTCGACGCGATCCTCAGAGTCCATAATCGGCCAGTTCCTTGCCTGTGCGGAAAAAGCGCAGGCGGCGGACATAGTCCATCGGGTCCTTGCGCACCACGAGCGCGCCGGCGGGCGTGTTGATCCAGTCGTACAGGCGGGTCAGCGCGAAGCGCAGCGCCGCCCCCTGGCACAGCGCGGGCAGCGCCGCGCGCTCCGCCATGCTCATCGGCCGCGCCGCCTCATAGGCGCCCAGCAGCGCCCGCGCCTTGGTGACGTTGAAGGCGCCGTCCGGCTCGAAGCACCAGGCGTTCAGGCACACCGCGATGTCGTAGGCCAGCAGATCGGTCGCGGCGAAGTAGAAGTCGATCAGGCCGGACAGGTGGCCATCGAGGAAGAACACGTTGTCCGGAAACAGGTCGGCATGGATATGCCCCACCGGCAGCGCCCCCGGCGCCGGCCAGGCGGCGAGGATCGCGTCGAGCGCCGCCGAGAGGTCCGCCCCCAGCCCCGGCTGCACCCCATCCGCCCCGCTCAGGCTGCGGGCGAGCAGCGGCGGCCAGCCGGCAGGCCCGAGCGCGTTCGGCCGCGTCGGCGCATAGCCCGCACCGGCCTGGTGCAGCGCCGCCAGGGCTGTGCCCACCGGCGCGCAATGCTCCGGCCGCACACGCCGCGGCCAGACGCCGGGCAGGAAGGTGGTGATCGCCGCATGCCGCCCGGCCAACTGCCGCAGCGCCTGACCGTCCCGCGCCGCCACCGGCTGGGGGCAGGTGATGCCGCCGCGCGCCAGATGCTCCATCAGCCCGAGGAACCACGGCAGCTCCGCCGGATCGACGCGCTTTTCATACAGCGTCAGGATGAAATCGCTGCCCCCCGCTTTTCCACCTGTCGTGCGCAGCGAATAATTGGAATTCTCCACCCCCTCGGCGATGCCGCGAAAGGCGACCGGGCTGCCGATGTCGTAGGCAGCGAGAAAATCGGCGAGCGCCTCGTCGGAGACCTCGGTATAAACGGCCATCAATCTGCCCCCGCTTAATCGGCGAGCGGCGCCGGCAGCCTGAACACCACATCCTCCTCGGTCACCCGCCGCTCCTCGATCGTCAGGGTGTAGCGGGCGCCGAGATGACGGACGAGTTCATCGACGAGCGACTCCGGCGCCGAAGCGCCAGCGGTGATGCCGACAGTGCTCACCCCCTCCATCGCCGCCCAGTCGAGCGCATGGGCGCGCGGCAGCAGGATGGCGCGGGGCGCGCCGGCCCGCTCGGCCACCTCGCGCAGGCGCTGGCTGTTGGAGGAGTTGGCGCTGCCGATCACCAGCACCAGGTCCGAATCCGGCGCGATCGCCTTCACCGCCGCCTGCCGGTTGGTGGTGGCGTAGCAGATGTCCTCGCGCTTGGGGCCCTGGATCGCGGGGAAGCGCTGGCGCAGAATCTCCACGATCTCCGCCGTGTCGTCCACGCTCAGCGTCGTCTGGGTGATGAAGGCCAGCCGCGCGGGATCGGGCGCGCTGACGCTGCGCGCCTCCTCGGCGTTCTGCACGAGGGTCATGGCGCCGGGCGGCAACTGGCCCATCGTGCCCTCCACCTCGGGATGGCCGTGATGGCCGATCATCAGGATATGCCGCGCATTCGCGCCGCCACCGGAGAAATGCCGCTCCGCCTCGCGATGCACCTTGCTGACCAGCGGGCAGGTCGCGTCGAGATAGGTAAGGTTGCGCCGCTGCGCCTCGGCCGGCACGGATTTCGGCACGCCATGCGCGGAAAATACCACCGGCGCATCGCCTGGCACCTCGTCCAGTTCCTCGACGAACACCGCGCCCTGCGCCTCCAGCGCCTCCACCACCGTGCGGTTGTGGACGATCTCATGGCGCACATACACCGGCGCACCATGGCGGCGGATCGCCTCCTCGACGATGCGGATCGCGCGGTCCACACCCGCGCAGAAGCCACGCGGACCGGCCAGCAGCACCCGCAAGGCGGGCAGGGTCGGAGATGTGCTGTCCATATGTGCGGCTGCCTCGGGCGGGGGTGGGCGATGATGGCGGTTGTCTGCAACCGTCCGGGGCATTATGCCCGCCGCAGGTGCGGCAAACAACCGCAGCCGCATGATCTGGAGCTGCCGATGTTCACCCTGCGCCCCGCCGCCCTCCTCCTTGCCTTGCTGGCCGCCGGCTGCTCCTCCGGATCGGGCATGGAAGGCAAGATCGCCCCCGCCTGCCCGGGCCTCGCAATCGTCAAAGACGCGGCCGACCTCACCCGCTTCAACGGCCGCGGCGAAGACATCACCGACCTCGTGCTCGACGCCCGCGTGGTCGCCGTGCCGGCCACCTGCAAACCCGGCGGCCGCGGCATCGTCGAGGCGGAAGTGAAAGTCACCGTCGAAGTGGCGCGCGGCCCCGCCGCCCCCTCTCGCCGGCTCACCCTGCCCTACTTCGTCGCCGTAACCGACCCCACCGGCCGGCTGCTCGACAAGCAAGAGTACAACCTCGCCGGCGAGTTCCCCGCCAACGTCGATCGCCTGACCGTCAGCGGCCAACCCATCACCCTCAACCTGCCCATCACCGCCGACCGCCCCTCCTCCAGCTACCGCATCTTCGTCGGCCTCGCCCTCA
>CAMCJI010000393.1 GCA_945874805.1 Asaia bogorensis
CGTCGTGCCGCCGCGCGCAGCGCAGAAGCGTCAAAATCAGATCGAAGGGGAAGCGGCATGGCGAACCTCCGGCGTTCACCAGGCAGAGAATCAGATCAGGACCGAGCCGGGGAAGCCCCGCGAGTCACATTCTCCGGGCCTTGGTATAACCCCTTCCACCCGCGAGGTCGCCCGGCGCATCGGCATCACCGAGACCGCCCTGCGCAAGGCCGCGGCCAAGGGTCGGATCGAGCGGGAACCGGATGGACAATGGGATGTGGCGAAGACCCGGCGCCGGATGGTCGAGACCGCTGACCCGGCGCGATCGCCGCTGGCACCGGGCGGTGCAGCCAACCCTGGCGGTGGCAACGGCATGGGCGGCGGCATGTCATCCGACGCCACGCCCTATGCCAGGCTCAAGGTCGCCCAGCTTGCCCTGAAGGTCGAAGCCCAGCGCCTGGCACTCGATGAGGAGAAGGGCCGACTGCTCGACGCGGCCACCGCCAACGCGGCGATCGACGAGATTGCCGGCGCCATTCGCGACACGCTGCTGAACTGGCCGGCCCGGGTCTCCGGCCTGGTCGCCGCCGATCTCGGGGTGGAACCGCATCTCGTCCAGACCGTGCTGCAACAGCACGTCACCGACCTGCTCAGCGAGTTGGCGGCGGCGGAGAAGCTGGATCGGGGATATCTCGGCCGCATCCTGATGCTGACGCTGCTGGCGCCGGACATTGTGGAAGCGATCCTGGACGGCAGGCAGCCGGCAGACCTTGGGGTGCATGTGCTGCGGGAGGGGTTTCCGGTGGATTGGCGGGAGCAATCGCAAACAATTGTAAAAATATCCAAAATGTTATAGAATACAGGAATGCATGGGAGTGCCGTATGACGACATTCATGGATGAAACCGTCACCTGCTATATCTGTAAAATTTCCTCAGATCAGACGATATTAGCAAGCACCATCGATCTTGGATCACCAGATTTAGATCTTAGACCACCCAGATTACGTCGATTCACAATGAATACCTGGATTCAATGCTGTCCACACTGTGGTTACGTCGCGGCGGAAATCGGGGAAACACCGGTAAACCTCGGCATTGTCCAGAATGTTAAGGCTAGCGCTGAGTGGGGCCAGCCAGCATCGATTCCAACGTCCGGGTTGGCGCTCAACTTCCTGCGTCTCGCACTTCTCGAAATCAGGTTCGCGCGCACGCAGGCTGCGGCTGAAGCGGCGCTCTGTGCCGCATGGGTCGCGGATGACGGCAGGAAGACTACCCTCGCGATCGAGTGCAGAACGATATCGGCGCAATACATGACGTTGGCGCTTTCCCAGATGGAACAGGGCGACGAGCGGCGCGAAACAATGGAGGCGCGCCTGGTGGACGTCCTTCGGAGGTCCCGCAAGTGGCGCGATGCGAATGCGCTTTGCCGAAATGCGCAGGCGAGTAGATACGGTGGGATAGTAGATCAAATTTTGCGATTTCAGAGAACTCTAATTCAGAGACGCATCGTTGGACCGAGATCAGTTGACGATGTCCAACGCGCCGACGCGTCGGCACCGACGTAAACTTGGGGCGTTCAATGGACGCGTTTGCGGCGACGGAGAAGCTGGACCGCGGCTATCTGGGCCGCATCCTGATGCTGACCCTGCTGGCGCCGGATATCATCGAGGCGATCATGGACGGACGGCAGCCGGCGGAACTTGGCGTGCACGTGTTGCGCCAAGGGTTTCCGGTGGAGTGGGCGGAGCAGCGGGCCACGCTTGCGATCTGAAGCGCGGATGTTCGCCTAGCCCGTCTTATTCACCGGCATTTAGCGATTCGCTGGCGGGTGTCACGTAAGATGCGGATTATGTTTAGGGATTGGGTGTCGACGCCATCCTTTCCACACGATCACACCGAGCCACACTCGCCATGGCCGGGGGGCAGAACCGCACGCAGGCTGTTGCGCTGCTGGCGGGGCCAGTGGCGCACGATTGCCAGATAGTCGAAGCGTTCCGGCTCGATGCGGCGCTGCACCAGATCGACGCGCCCGGCTTCGGCCAGTTGCAGCGCCCGGTTGGCCAGCACGTTCAACTCGAGGCGCGCCGCCGCGGACAGCACCCGGCTGCCTGGATAGCGATCGAAGCCGAGCAAGCCGACATAGTAGGGAATGACCTCACCCGGCGCGGCCTCTGCCAGGCGATCGCAGAACTCGTTGGCGTTGCGGACCACGCCGGACGGCTGGGACGGTGAGGGCGGTGAGTGGGGCAAAGACACCAAGGGCGGCAAAGACTTACGGGTAGGGGGCGGCGTCTTGGTCTTCAGTTGTAGGACTGGCATCGGGGGTTCTCCGTGGCACTCATGGTTCGGCACTTAGTTCTCTACGGATGGGCGAGCGGGTTTCTCTCAGCCGGTCGGACCAGCTCGCTGGCGCGGGATGCCCCGCGGGGCCTGCATCCCCGACGCGTGCAGCCAGAACCGCAGGTCCTGCAGCGCGCGGTAGAAGCCGCAGCAGGAGTGGTTGCTGGCCCGCTGCGCCTCCGCCACGTCGCCGGTGGCGCCGAGTAAGCGCATGAGCCGGCGCGGGGCGGCCGGCAGTTCGTTGGCGACCCGGCGCAGATCGAGGGAGAGGATGGGATCGACATGGTCCTGCTGCGTCGCAGAGCAGCCGGCGGGAAAAGCATCGACGTCGAGGGGGAGGAACTCCACGTCCGGCGCCTGACGTTCAGCCCGCGCGCGGTCCGCGACGACGTGGCGCGCAATGAGCGAGGCAAACGTCGACCAGGCGCCCCGGCTGGGATCGTAGTGCCGGTCGCGCACCAGGATGGCGACTAGGATGTCCTGTTGCAGGTCCTCCCGATCGGCACCCGCAAGGGCGAGCCGCCGACTGCCCCGGATGGCGTGATGTCGGGCAGTCGATAGGGCCTGGCGCAGACGGTGCTGGTCCCAGGTGGGGGTGTCTGCTGTGTTCTCAGCGCGTTGCGCGGTCATGTTGGCCTCCTACATCGCGCTCACTGCGGCGATGGGAGGGAACGAACCACGTGGTGCCCTAGCCAGATGACCAGGAAAGGCAAAAATACCCAGTCAGCAATTGACCCGGGATTGCTGGCTATGGCTTAAGCCAATAGACCTGTTGCGTAAGTCGGGCCACTTCGTCGCGGAGACGGCTTGAAATCAGGGGATTCCCAGATCACGG
>CAMCJI010000394.1 GCA_945874805.1 Asaia bogorensis
CCGCGAATTCCGCAATGCCGGCCGGCCCATCGTGGGCTCCGGGCCGGTCGGGCTGGAGGGCACGGATGCCTGGCTCAGCGGCATCGCAGCGGCGGCGAACGTGTCGGCCGAGGCGCTGGATGCGGCGAAGGCGAAGGCGCTGACTCCGCTGCGCGCCATGCTGGCCGACAAGCCGATCAAGGCGCGGATGACCGTCTCCGGCTACGAAGGCTCTGAGTTGCTGGTCGCCCGCCTGCTGGTCGAAGCCGGCGCCGAGGTGCCGTATGTCGGCACCGCCTGCCCGCGCACCGAATGGTCGGACGCCGACCGCGAATGGCTCACCGCGCACGGCACGCATGTGCAGTACCGCGCCGCCCTGGAGCAGGACGTGGCGGCGATGATGGAGGTCAAGCCCGACCTCGCCGTCGGCACCACGCCGCTGGTGCAGAAGGCCAAGGAGCTCGGCATCCCGGCGATCTACTTCACCAACATGGTCTCCGCCCGCCCGCTGTTCGGGGCTGCCGGCGTCGGCGCGATGGCGGCGATCGTGGCGGCGCAGACGAAGGGTGCGGAGCGGTTCAGCCGCATGGTCAGCTTCTTCGACAAGGTCGGCACCGGCGAGGGCACCGGCTACGGCTTCCAGGGCGTGCCGAAAGATCCGCCGGGCCTGCGCGACCGCAACCGCAAAGCCCGGGAGGCGCGGGCGAAAGCCGCCGCCAACCAGGCGATGGGGAGCTAGCGCGATGCTCGTCCTCGACCATGACCGGGCTGGCGGCTACTGGGGCGCGGTTTACGCGTTCTCCGCCGTGCGCGGTCTGCGCGTGGTGATCGACGGCCCGGTGGGCTGCGAGAACCTGCCGGTCACCGCCGTGCTGCACTATACGGACGCGCTGCCGCCGCATGAGTTGCCAGTCGTGGTCACGGGATTGTCCGAAGACAACCTCTCGATGACCGGCACCGAGGGCGCGATGCGCCGTGCCGCCGCGTCCCAGGACCCGGACCTGCCGGCCGTGGTCGTCACCGGCTCGATCGCCGAGATGATCGGCGGCGGCGTGACGCCTGAGGGCAGCAACCTGCTGCGCTTCATCCCGCGCACGATCGACGAAGACCAGTGGCAATGCGCTGACCGGGCGATCTTCTGGATGTGGTCGCAGTTCGGCGCCAAGCGGGCGAAATCGCGCAAGCGGCCGGTGCGGCCGGAGGGTGCGAAGCCGTTAGTGAACATCATCGGCCCGATCTACGGCACCTTCAACATGCCGTCCGACCTCGCCGAGATCCGCCGCCTCGTCGAGGGCATCGGCTGCGAGATCAACATGGTGTTCCCTCTGGGCTCGCACCTGGAGGATACGCTCAAGCTGGCCGATGCCGACGTGAACGTGTGCATGTATCGCGAATTCGGCCGCCTGCTCTGCGAGGATTTGGACAAGCCCTATCTGATGGCGCCGATCGGCCTGTTCGCCACCACCAACTTCCTGCGCAAGCTGGGCGAGCTGACCGGGGTCGATCCCGAGCCGTTCATCGAGCGCGAGAAGCACACGACGATCAAGCCGATCTGGGACCTCTGGCGCTCGGTGACGCAGGATTTCTTCGCCACCGCCAGTTTCGGCGTGGTGGCGACGGACACCTACACTCGCGGCATCCGCCGGTTCTTCGAGGAGGAGCTGGGGATCGCCTGCAACTTCGCCTATTCGCGCACCGCCGGGGTGAAGCCGGACAACGCGAAGGTGCGCGAGAGCATCCACAAGAACACGCCGCTGGTGCTGTTCGGCTCCTTCAATGAGCGGATGTATGCGGCCGAGGCCGGCGGGCGGGCGATGTACATCCCGGCGAGCTTCCCCGGTGCGATCATCCGCCGCGCCACCGGCACGCCGTTCATGGGCTACGCGGGGGCGACCTACCTCGTGCAGGAATACTGCAACGCCCTGTTCGACGCGCTGTTCCACATGATCCCGCTCGGGACCGAGATGGACAAGGTGGAGCCCACGCCTGCGAAGTCCGCCGAGAGCGAGCAGCTGAAATGGGACGACGAGGCGATCAGCCTGCTCGACGCGCATGTGGAGACGCATCCCTTCCTCGTGCGCATCTCGGCCGCCAAGCGGGTGCGCGACCAGGCCGAGCGCGACGCGCGCCAGGCCGGCGAGGCGCGGGTCGATGCCGTGCGGATGCGCCGCACCCTGGGCCTCGCGCCCGAGCCGGTGCCGGCATGATGGCGCTCGCCATCCAGTTTCACCCCCGCCCATCCGGGGTTCAGGTTTCCGTCGGGCTTGCCCTGACGGGATGCGTGCCGGGGGGCCCATCGCCCTGGCTATCCCTGTCGCGCGGGACGTGCGCGACGCTGGCCGCAAGGCCTAAATCCGGAGGATATCACTATGGCTGCTAAAGGAGCCTCGATCTCGGGGCTGACCGAAGACGAAGCCAAGGAAGTGCACGGACTCTACGTCCAGGGCTTCATCGGCTTCACCATTGTTGCCATCGTCGCCCACGTCCTGGTCTGGTCGTGGCGCCCCTGGTTCCCTGGCGTGAAGGGCTATGCCGCGAACCTGATCGATCAGGCCCCGGCGTACGCTGCCCACGTCGTTTCCTACCTCGCATAAGGAGCCAAGGAAATGTGGAGAATTTGGTTGATGTTCGACCCGCGTCGCCTCCTGGTGGCGAATGCGGTCTTCCTGTTCGTGCTGGCGATCGTGATTCACTTCATCCTGCTGAGCACCGACCGGTTCAACTGGATCGAAGGGCCCCGCGCACACAGCGTGGCAGCCCAGATGTCGGCAGCGCCGCCGAAGTAACCGGCGGACTGCGATACCGGTGGGCGGACGTGGCCGTGGCGCAAGCCAGGGCGCGTCCGTTCCCTGGAGCGCGTGGAGGAGGCGGTCCGCACCTGGCCTCCCGATAGGAGGAATCCGACAATGTCGATGCTGAACTTTGAACATAAATACCGAGTACGTGGCGGGACGCTGGTCGGTGGGGATCTTTTCGACTTCTGGGCGGGGCCGTTCTACGTTGGCTTCTTCGGGATCACGACGATCTTCTTCTCCCTGATCGGGATTGGCCTGATCTTCTACAGCGCCGCGCTGGACGGGAACTGGAATCCCTGGACGCTGAACATCGCGCCGCCCGATCTGCGGTACGGCCTGGCCTTCGCCCCCTTGAAGGAGGGCGGGTTCTGGCAGCT
>CAMCJI010000395.1 GCA_945874805.1 Asaia bogorensis
GGCGACCGCCTGGAATAGCAACACCGTCCGCGGGTTCCTCGCGGGGTTGAAGAAGAAGGGCATCAAGGTCGAGACCCTGGAAAAGGTGCGGATGGTCGGACCTGGCAAGGAAGGTGCGAAGGGGTCCTTCAGCATTTACCGCGCCGGCTGATCGGACGCAGCCAAAACTACGCCGCCGCCGGGACACCCCTGGCGGCGGCGATCTCGTTGAAGGTCCGATCCTCACCGGCAAGGACAGCATCCCGCCCTGCGAACTGCTGCCAGCGCAGGACGGCGACGTCGCAATAGGCGGGGCTGATCTCCATCGCCAGGCAGTGCCGCCCCGTGGTCTCCGCCGCGATGATCGTGGTGCCGCTACCGCTGAACGGCTCATAGACCGCGTCACCGGCGTCGCTGTTGTTGATCATCGGCCGCCGCATGCACTCGACCGGCTTCTGGGTGCTGTGCACCGTGGCCGCATCCTCGTCGCCGCCGATGGTGGCGACCGACCACAGCGTCTTCTGGTCCCGAGCACCCTGCCAATGACCCGTCTTGCCGTCGCGCACCGCGTAGAAGCACGGCTCGTGCTGCCAATGGTAGTGGCCACGCCCGAACACCATCTGAGATTTTGCCCAGATGATCTGCGCGCGGATGGTGAAGCCGACGACTTCCAAGCTCTCAGCCACCGTGCGGGAATGCCGGCCGGCATGCCAGACATAGGCGACGTCGCCGGGAAACAGCGCCCATGCCTCGCGCCAATCGGCAATGTGGTCGTTCAGGACCACGCCTGTGCGGGCAGACGAATTCACGCCGGCCTCGTGGCGCCACTGGGGATCGTATTCCACCCCATATGGAGGGTCTGTGGCCATCAAATGCGGAATTGTCCCGGCCAGCAACCGCTGCACATCCGCTGCCACAGTTGCATCGCCACACAGCAGCCGATGCGGCCCCAGCCGCCACAGATCGCCCGGCCGTGTGATCGGCTCGAGCAGAGGTTCCGGCGCCGGCGCATCTTCGCCAGCCTGGGCACCCTCGCCAGCGCCACCCAGTCCGGCATCTGCGAGCAGCGCATCCAATGCCGCCTGATCGAAGCCGAGCAGCGCCAGATCGAACCCGTCATCGCGAATGAGCGCCAGTTCGGTGGCCAGCAACGCTTCGTCCCAGCCGGAGTTCAGCGCGATCTGGTTGTCCGCCAGGCGCAGCGCCCGAGCCTGTGCTTCGGTCAGATGGGCGAGCCGGATTGCCGGCACACTCGCCATGCCCAGCCGCTTCGCTGCCAGCACGCGGCCATGGCCCGCGACCAGCACGCCAGCCGCATCGACCAGCACCGGGTTCACGAAGCCGAACTCGGCGATCGACGCCGCGATCTGCGCCACCTGGGCATCCGAGTGGGTGCGGGCATTCGCAGCATAGGGCACCAGCGACGCCACCGGCAGCGCTACCACGGCAATATCAGGCTGCATCGGCGGCCTCCATCACCTTGGTGCGGTCCGCGGCCACGACGTCATAGTCCCGCCCGTCGCCATCCAGCGTCACCCGGATATCCGGGTGCACCTGCCGCCAGCGCGCGACGGCCAGGTCGACATAGGCCGGCGCCAACTCGATCGCGCGCACCCGCCGCCCCGTCCGCTGGCCCGCCAGCAGCGTCGTGCCGGAGCCGCAGAAGGGCTCGAACACGAGATCGCCCTCGTTGGCGTAGGTTTCCATCAGGAATGCCGGCAGCTTCACCGGGAACACCGCGGGATGATCGGTCTCGATGCCGCGTCCCTTGTGCCGGGTGATGCGCACCACGTTGTCGGGGATCCGGAAGTCCTGGATCGGCCGGCCCAGATGGGAATTGCCGCTCATCGTGCCATCGGCGCGGCGCAGGCCGGACATCAGCAGCGGATCGCCTGCCCATTTGCAGGGGATGATCTTGTTCGCCTGGCGTGCCTGCCGGTTGAAGTGGAACAGAAACTCGAACGATGGGGCGAGACGTCCGTTCCAGTCACCCGGCAGACCGGCGCCCTGATCCCAGACATGCCAACCAAATCGGCGCCAGCCGGTCGTCCGCATCCACTCGATCCAGCCCTGCCAGTAGGGATGCCACTCGTTGTCGCGATGGGTGAGGCCGAGATTGACCAACACCTGGCCGTCGTCGGCCATGGCAACGTCGGCATGCTGGAACACGCCGCGCATCAACGCATCCCAATCGCCGATACCGCCGGTGGTGTAGTTCCGCTGACTGCCATATGGCGGCGAGGTGAACAGCAGCGCAGCCCGCTCTCCACCCATCAGGCGGGCGACGCAGGCGGCGTCGGTGCTGTCGCCGCAGAGCAGGCGGTGCTCGCCAAGCAGCCAGAGGTCGCCGGGGCGTGTTACTGCGGCGCGCGGCGGGTCAGGCTCGGCGTCGGCGGGGTCATCGTCCGGGTCGCCATCGGCGGGTGTGGCAGGTTCGCCATGGCCATCGGCATCGACGCTCTCTGGCTCATCCCGCGCATCGCCATCGATGACGGCGTCCTCGGCCGCGGCCAGGATGCTGCTGATCTCGTCGTGGGAGAAGCCGATCGCCAGCAGATCGACGTCACCGGCCTGTTGCAGCCCCGCGAGTGCATCGCGCAGCAGCGCCTGGTCCCAGGTCGCGTTCTCGGCGATGCGGTTGTCGGCAAGCCGGAGCGCATCGCGTTGGGCTGGCTCGAGGTGCTTGAGCACGATCACCGGCACCTTCGGGATGCCCAGGGCGATCGCCGCCTCGAGGCGACCGTGGCCGGCGATCAGCGTGCCGTCCTCGTCGACCAGCAGCGGGTTGGTGAAGCCGAAGGCCAGCATGCTGGCCTTGATCTGCTCCAACTGCTCGACCGAGTGCACACGGGCGTTGCCGGCGTGCGGGCGCAGGTCTGCGGCTGCGCGCAGAACGATCTTCGCCGCCATCCAGGGAAGCGTCATGGGACCATCCGGCGTGTGGGGTGGGTGCGAACTGAGCGTGACGCGCTCGCAGTCGAAGTGGCGGAACACCGCGTGCTTCAGCGGGGCTGACTGCGCACCGCGAACCAATTTTTAGATTTGTCGCTAGGGCTTTATCGCGCGTCTGCCCCCCGCATACGTCCGGCCCCGGAAGGAACCATGGCCTCGGCAATGCGGGAGGGCGGTCTCAGTGGCCTG
>CAMCJI010000396.1 GCA_945874805.1 Asaia bogorensis
CAAGGAGGGCGCGAAGGGGTCCTACACGCGATACGCCATCGCCGGGTGATGGGCTCCTGGCGGGGTGCTGATGCAGCGTCCCGCCAGCCTCCGAAGATGATCAACCGCGCTTGGAGAACGCAATCTTCCGGGCGGGCGCCGCGGCCACCGTCCCATCGGGGTGAGCCCGGGCCGCTTTTTCGTTCCAGTCCCGGGCCTGTTCGTGGTAGTAGCGTCTAGCCCGTTCTCGGCCGAGGAACACCAGCATGGCCCAGCCCACCGATGCTGCGCTCTCCGATGCGCAGACCCTCCTGCTGCAAAAGGCGGAGGCCGCCCGCGTGGCCGCCGATGGCAAGGATTATCTCTGGGGCGGGACGACGACCGACGGCTTCGACTGTTCCGGCTTTGTCATGTACGTCTTCAACGAGACCTATGGTTCGAACACCCTGGCCCGCGTGACCGCAGAGGGCCTGCGCACCGGGGGGCGCTTCCCGAGGGTGGTGGAGGCGCCGAAGCCGGCCGATCTGATCTTCTTCTCCGGCCAGAGCGGCGGCGAGACGGCGACCCATGTCGGTATCGTGATCAGCGCGACGCGCTGGATCGGCTCGCAGAGCTCGACGGGCGTGGCCTATGTGAATTTCTCGAACAGCTACTGGAGGCCGCACATCCTCTCCTACGGCCGCTACGACCAGCTGACGACCGCGCAGGCCATCGTGCCGTTCCGCGCAGGATCCTTCGCCTCCATCATCAACCGCATCGCCTGATCCGATGAGGTGTTGGCTCGCGGCGCTGCTCGCCTGCTGCGGCGGCGCCCTTGCCGCTGCGCAGGCGCCGCCGAGCGCCGCCGCTCTGGAGTGGCAGCGGGCCTGGACCCTGCACGACTTCGACTGCCCAGCCTGCGGGGCCGAGGATCGCGCCTGGCTCACGGCGCGGTTGGGGCAGGTCGTGACCTTCGGCGCGACGCGCTTCCTCAACCCCCTCTATGAGGATTGCCCTGCGAGCGTGGACTATGGCGCGCTGCGGCGGCGCAGCCCCGCCGAGGCGGCAGCGCTGCTCGGCCCCGGCCGACTGCCCCCGCTGGTCACGCCATCGCCGCTGGCCGGGAGCGTGCGCTGCGCCGAGGCCGACGGGCCCGCGAACACCGTGGCGCGGGTCGTGATCGACGGCCCGCGCGCCTATCTCCTGCACGAGTCCGGGGCCGTGCTGCACCTGCGCTGACGGCCACCCGCTTGACCGCGCCCCGCGCTAGGAGCCCGTCCTGGTAACGGGTGAAGGGGCTCGACAGGCAGACCGTGCGGTGATTCGCTCGGCCGCATGACGAAGAGCTTTCGGCCCTGGAAGGTGGGCGAGGTCTGGCTGCTGCCGCCCTTGGTGCAAGAATTCGTTCCTGAGGGTCCGATCATCGCCATCGAGGATGGCGGGCTGACCGCTCGCTTCCTCCCAGCGCCGCACGATCACGTCGACATAGGCGGGACCGATTTCCAGCAGCACAGCCTGCCGACCCGTCCGCTCTGCGGCGATCATCGTGGTGCCGGCGTCGCCGACGAAGTTATGCCGCCTGCCTCATGCGGGCGGCGGCAAGCTCGTCCATGGTGGCGAGCGCCCGCGCGAATGTCGCGCCTTCAAAGTCTCTTTCGCCCTTCCCGCCTGGACCATATTGGCCGCCAGGGATCCGAAGCGTCACCAGCGACGACGGCATCTCTGCCTTCGCGCAGTATGCAATGATCCGGCGATCCAGAGCGACAAAGGCGAAGACGTCGAACTCGTCGTCACGATAAACCCGATGGCCGCCGCGCCCAGCGCGCCGGATGCTGAAGAAGTAGGCTGGATTTGCTCGCATGGTGGGTTGAGGGTGACGGGGATAGTAGGTCGCCTTCACCTGCACGCGGATAACGCGCCCGGCCGTGTCGACGGCGAGGTCGTATGCCATGCCCTGGGCGGTCGGGTAGGCAGACCAGCCGCTAAGAAGCAGGTCGGCGCAGACGAGGTGTTCGGCCGCACGCCCCACCTCAAGTTCGCGACTGACTACCAGCAGTTTTTGTCGCAACCGGCTCGCGCGACTGGCGAGCGGCCGGCCCTCTAGTGGCAGGCTTTGCCGATCGAACAGCATTCCATCGCTAATCGTCATGCCGCAAGGTTTTCGCGACTGGCGACGATGTCATTGAAGGTCCGATCTTCATCCTCCAGCACCGCCTCTCGCCCGGTGAACTCCTGCCAGCGCAGGACGGCAACATCGCAATAGGCCGGGCTGATTTCCATCGCCAGGCAGTGCCGACCCGTGGTCTCGGCCGCGATGATCGTGGTCCCGCTGCCGCTGAACGGCTCGTAGACGCTCTCGCCCGCCTCGCTGTTGTTCAGCATCGGGCGGCGCATGCACTCGACCGGCTTCTGCGTGCTGTGCACCGTGGCTGCATCCTCGTCGCCGCCGTTGCCGATCGACCAGAGCGTGGTCTGGTCCCGCGCACCCTGCCAGTGCCCGGTCTTGCCGTCGCGCACGGCATAGAAGCAGGGCTCGTGCTGCCAGTGATAATCGCCGCGACCCAGCACCAGCCGAGACTTTGCCCAGATGATCTGAGAGCGGATGGTGAAACCGGCCGCCTCCAGGCTCTCCACGACCGTCCGCGTGTGGCGTCCGGCATGCCAGACATAGGCCACGTCGCCGGGGAACAGCGCCCAGGCCTCGCGCCAGTCGGAGCGGTGATCGTTCAGCACGCGGCCGGTGCGCGCGGAGGCGGACACGCCAGCGGCGTTGCGCCAGGCCGGATCGTATTCCACCCCATAGGGCGGGTCAGTCGCCATCAGGTGCGGCGCCATGCCGCCAAGCAGGCGCGCGACATCCGCCTTGGACGTCGCATCGCCACAGAGCAGTCGATGCTCGCCCAGCAGCCACAGGTCGCCGGGCCGTGTGATCGGCGCCGCCGGTGGCTCCGGCGCGGGTGCATCTGGATGACGAACTCCGGCAGCTTCACCGGAAACACCGCGGGATGCTCGACCTCGATGCCACGCTCCTTGTGCCGGGTGATCCGCACGACGTTGTCGGGAATCCGGAAGTCCTGGATCGGGCGACCGGCATGCGAGTTGCCGCTCATCGTGCCGTCCGCCCTGCGCAGACCGGACATCAG
>CAMCJI010000397.1 GCA_945874805.1 Asaia bogorensis
GGCGCCGCGTGGCCCACGCCACGCGGCTGACCGGCCAGTCCTGCGCGGTGGGGTAGGAGGTGGAGATCACCACCTGAGATTCCAGCCGTCTGCCGGAAGCCCAGCGCTGTCAATCAGCGCTGGAAAGTTTCCAGATTTTGGAGTGCGCCCCTGGCAGTGGATAGAATCAAGCTGCTGCTTTGACCCCCTGACGGGCCTGTTGATCGTCGAACTGCACGGGGCTGAGATAGCCGAGCACTGAGTGCAATCTCTTGGTGTTGTAAACCTCATCGAACAATCGCGGAAGATCGGCGGTGACGTCCTAGAACGTCTTGTATGCGGCCAGGTAGACGGCCTCCACCTTCAACGTCTTCATGAAGCTTTCCGCCTTGGCATTGTCGTAGGGATTGCCGCGGCGGCTCATCGAGCCGACGAGGCCATGGGCGGCGAGCAGAGCGCGGTAGACCTCCGATGCGTACTGCGACCCGCGATCCGAGTGGTGTATGCAGCCCGGGTCCGGTGCGCGGCTCCGGAGTGCGGCCTTCAGTCCGGCGACGGCGATGCGTGCGTCCATCGAGCGGCTGATCGCGTAGCCCACCACCTTGCGCGACCAAGCGTCCAGGATTGCGGCCAGATAGACGAAGCCCCCTGGGATGGCGACGTAGGTCCGGTCCGCCACCCACAGCTGGTTCGGCCGCTCGGCTACTACGCTTTTCGCCAGGTCGGGGAAGATTGGCCCGTCATGATCACTGTCCGTCGTCGCCACGTATCGCCGCCGCCGCTTGGGCTGAAGGCCGAACTCGCGCATCAGGCGCCGGAGCTTCTTGCTGTTCACCACGACGCCCTGATGGCGCAGTGCCGCCCCGACCCAGCGGTAGCCGTAGCACTCGACCTCGTCACAGATCGCGCCAATTCGGCCTGGCAGATCGCCGGGCGAGGCCGGCGCCGTGCTATCGGCGAAGGTCGACCGTGCCAAGCCCATCGAATTGCATCCCCGGCTAGCCGAGACGCCGGGGGGCGGTGACCACGGAGGTAGCGGCGCCTCTCGGCCGGGGAGCATGCTTCAATGCCCCCTTCAGCAGCTCGATCTCCAGTGCTTGCCGCCCAACCATCCGCTCGAGAGCAGCGATCTTGGCCTCATACTCCTGGAACCGGTCGGCCGCCTGCACGTCGTCATCAAGCGCGCCGGCCTCATACTTGCCGACCCAGAAGGCCTCCTGCAGGGCGGGTGCCTGCGCGGCCTTGGCCATATTCGGCAGGGCCTTCAGCTACTGACGCCCGGCATAGAACATGTCCTACTGGAAGTGGAGGAACAGATCGTCGTGGGAGGTCAGGGGGTATCCGATAGAGTGACGGGTGGGCGCGGCGTGCTGACGGCGTGTCAGTGCGCGGCGGTGCGAGAGGGGGTTGCGAGGAGCGTCTGTGCCGCGAGGATGCGGCGATGGGGTCCAATGTTCGCAGCTGGGCGGCTGTGTGCGTTGTGTGATGCCCCTGTTTGCCGGCGCGTGGTGCGGGGGACTGCGGTCCGGCCGCGAGTGCCGAGGCCGCATGTTTCGCGCTGTGCTCTGCATTCTTCAGACACGGAAAATACCCATGAGTAAACTCCACGTATTGTGGAAGCATATAAACGCTGCTTTGGTCAGAATTGCGCTGTCGGATGAATATTTACGGCGGATCCCTCTGGGTTACATTTAGCCAATGCGCAAGTGGAACCTTGCGCAACGGCAATACCGACCGGACGGGCAATACGGCTCGAGGGGCAGCGCTGCAACGCACCTATAAAAGGACACCACACATGCGCCGAATCCTGCTGGCCGGGCTCGCCCTGCCGCTGCTCTTCGCCCCCGCATTCAGCCAGACCGCCGCTCAAACAGGCACCACCGGACAGCCCGGAGCCACCGGCCCGGCCGCCGGCTCGAACGCGACGACCCCGACCGCGCCGCATGGCGGCACCGGTATGACCCCGCCTGTGATGGGCAGCGCGACGACCATGCCGGCCACCGTTCCCAGCGGCATCGCCCAGGGCACGATGCCCCAGGGCAGCACCATGACCACGCCGAACAGCGGCGCCACCGCGATGACGCCGCCGGCCCCCGGCAGCACCGCCGCCCCGTACAGCACCACGATGCCCCGCTCCACCTCCTCCACCACCGGCACGACCACCGGCGGCGCTGCCGGGGCGAACTCCTTCACCGAAGGCCAGGCGAAATCCCGCCTGGAGGACAACGGCTACACCGCCGTCAGCGGCCTGACGAAGGGCGAAGACGGCATCTGGCGCGGCACCGCGATGAAGGGCTCGAAGTCCGTCAGCGTGAGCCTTGACTACAAGGGCGACATCACCGGCAGCTGACCGGCCCGCAGACAGCAAGCCAGAAACGCAAAGGTTCCATCATGACGCAAACGATCACACGCCTCTATGACAGCTACCCCCAGGCGCAGCGGGCCGTCGCCGCCCTGCACAGCGCGGGGCTGACCGGCGAGCAGGTCAGCATCGTCGCCAACCGCGGCAATGAGATGCCGACCACCACGACCGAGACGGCCGAGGATGCTGGCAACGGTGCCGCCACCGGGGCTGGCATCGGCACCGCCGTGGGCGCCGGCGCCGGGCTGCTGGCTGGTGTGGGCCTGCTTGCCATCCCCGGCATCGGCCCCGTGGTCGCCGCCGGCTGGCTGGCCGCCACCGCGCTGGGCGCCGTCGCCGGAGCTGCAACCGGCGGGGCCGCCGGCGGCCTTATCGGCGCGCTCACCAACGACGGCGTCGCCGAGGAAGACGCCCATGTCTACGCCGAAGGCGTCCGCCGCGGTGGCGCTTTGGTCACCGCACGCGTGCCTGATGAGCGCGTGACCGAGGTAAACCGCCTCCTCGCCGCTCACACTGGCGTCGAACCTGCTGTGCGCCGCGCCGAGTATCGCCAGGAAGGCTGGCAACGCTTCGACGAAACCGGCGCACCGTACCAGCGCGACCCGGCGACGCTCGTCGCAGGCACGACAAAAGGCGGGATGGCACCCGCCACCCGCCAGTAAGCCCACAGACGGAAAAGGCCCGCCGCCCGTGAGGGTGGCGGGCCTTATCGTTGTGAATCCCATGGCTTGAGCAGGAAGAGAAAGCGGTTCTATG
>CAMCJI010000398.1 GCA_945874805.1 Asaia bogorensis
AGCACCCTCAAGCGGGGCACCAACCAGCAGGCCGCCGACGGCGCCGACACCGGCGCCGATGCCGGCGCCGCTGATCGCGCGATCCCCGGTGGACTGCCCGCAGGCGGCGAGCGTGCCGAGGCTGGCGAGAAGCAGGGCGGTACGAATGATATTGTTCATGTTGTGGCCTTTGTTGGTGGCGATGCCGCAACGGCGGGTTGCCTGTCGCATCTCGGCCTGCCTGGCAGTCCGGCGGCAGGGCCTGGCGTCGTCACGTAACGAAACCTAGGCAATCCTTCCGGGCTGCGACAGAATCGGAAACTACCCAACCCATGCTGTCCTGCGCCGAAACGGGTCTTGCACAACAGGGACGCCGACGGCCATGCTGCATTGCCGCGACTACCGGCCCGCCGAATACAGGAGAGTGCCCAATGCGCCGATTTGCCAGCTTCCTCCTAGTCGCCCTGCTGTCGGCGGCCCCCGTGCTCGTGGCAGACGCGGCAGCGAAGGTCTTCCGCGTCAACGTGGTGGCCGACCCCGCGCAGATGGACCCGATCACCTATTCGGAAATCGTCTCCGGCCGCATCATCCGCACCATCTACGAAGGCTTCACCGCCAACACCGGAGACGGCCGCAACATCCCCGCTCTGGCCGAACGGTGGGAGCCGCTGACCAGCGGGCCGGGCTTCCGCTTCCATCTGCGCCGCGGCGTGGTCTTCCATTCCGGCCGCCCCTTCACCGCGCGGGACGTGAAGTACACCTTCGAGGAACTGCTCCGCCCCGGCAGCAAAAGCGGCCTGGGCGCCACCTACCTCACCACCGTCGCCGGCGCCAAGGAGATGAAGGACGGCACGGCAAAAGAACTCGCCGGCGTGAAGATCATCGACGACCACACGCTGGAAGTCAGCTTCATCAAGCCGGATGTGCTGTTCCCCATCTATCCCTTCTACTTCATGGACAGCGGCATCACCGCCGAACACGGGGCGGACTGGATGACCAAGGTCTCCGCCGGCACCGGCCCGTACAAGTTCAAATCCTGGAAGCGCGGCACCTCCGTCGATCTCGCGGCCCACTCCGGCTACTGGGGCGGCGCGCCGAAGATCGAGGGCGTCAGCTTCCTGATCGTGCCCTCCGCCGATACCGCCCTGTCGCAGTATGACGCGGGCGAACTCGATTTCGTCGATGTCTACGCCTCCGGCTTCCGCCGCGTGCTGCGCGATGAGCGCTACGCGAAGGAGCTGATCCGCGTGCCGCGCGCGCAATCCACCTATCTTGGCATGAACCAGAACCTCTACGCCCCGTTCAAGGACAAGCGCGTGCGCGAGGCGATTTCGATTGCCATCGACCGCCCCGGCATGGTCCGCGGCCTCTACGGTGGTGCTGCCTTCCCGCTCTACGGCGTGGTGACGCCCGGCATGCCCGGCGCCACCCCCAACCTGCCCACCATCCCCTACGACCCCGAGCGGGCAAAGAAGCTGATGGCCGAAGCCGGCTACCCCGATGGAAAGGGCCTGCCCCCGGTCGACATCAGCAGCACCGAGGCGAGCAAGGACGAGCTGACCTACTACGCCAGCCAGTTCCAGCGCGTGCTGGGCATGCCGGTGAACGTGAAAGTCGTGGAGCGCGCGACCTTCATCCGCGCCATGAACGCCGGCGAGGTCGCCTTCTTCCCCTGGGGCTGGACGGCGGACTACCCCGACGCCGCCTACTACCTCTCCCAGATGTGGTACGGCCCCAGCCCCTACAACCGCCCGCGCTGGAAGAACGCCGAGTACGACAAGCTGATCGAGGAAGCCCTCGGCGTCGCCGACGATACCGCCCGCTTCGCCCTCTACAACAAGGCTGAGAAGATCCTGCTGGACGACTGGGGCATGGCCCCGGTGCCGATGCCCGCCGTGCTCGGCCTGCGCAAGCCGAACGTGCGCGGCGCGACGCTGACGCCGTTCGGGTTCTCGTCGTTTGCGAAGATCGAGATCGACTAGGTCAGGCAAGTGGCAGCAAGAGAAGTGTCTTCTTTTTTTGGAAAAAAAGAAGCAAAAAAACTTTTGTCATATGGCGCCGTTTGGTCGGTAGACCCGGCTCCAACGGATAAAGTTTTTTTGCTTCTTTTTGTTCACAAAAAGAAGATTCTGCTTTCCTGATGCTTCGCTTTCTGTGGCACCGCCTCCTCGGCCTGCTGCCGGTGCTGGCCGCGGCCATCGTCGTCACTTTCGCCGCCATCCGCGCGCTCCCCGGCGACCCGGTGGCGGTGATGCTCTCCGACCATTCGGCGGACCTCGTCATGGCAGCGAGACTGAGGGCCGAATACGGGCTGGACCGGCCGATCTGGGAGCAGTTCGTCCGCTACATCGCCGAGATCGCCACCGGGCAGTTCGGCCTGTCCTTCCGCTACGTGCACCAACCCGTCGGCACGGTGCTGCGCGACAGCCTCGCCGTCTCCCCGGTGCTCGCCATCGCCGCCCTGTGCGTGGCCCTGCCGCTCGGGGCGCTGGCGGGGGTCACCGCGGCGATCCATCGCAACAAGATACAGGACACCGCGATCATCCTCGTGCTGGTGGCCGGGCTGTCGATCCCGAACTTCGCGATCGCCACCTTCCTCGTCTATTTCCTCAGCGTGAAGCTGGCGATCCTGCCGGTGGCCGGCTGGGGGACGTTCCGCCAGGCCATCCTGCCGGTGCTGGTGCTCGCGATCCCGTCGGCCGCCTATATCGCCCGGCTCTCCCGCACCTTCATGCTGGAGGTGCTGCAACAGGATTTCGTCCGCACCGCCCGCGCCAAGGGCCTGCGCGAACGGCTGGTGATCTGGCGCCACGCGTTTCTCAATACCACCGTGCCGCTGGCGACCTCGGCGGGGATCATCTTCGGCAGCCTGCTGAGCAACACCGTGGTGGTCGAGACGGTGTTCAACATCCCCGGCCTCGGGCGGCTGGCGATCGATTCCGTCTTTGCCCGGGACTACCCGGTGGCGATGGCGGTGGTACTGCTGTTCGTGCTGTTCTTCGCGGCGATCAACCTGCTCGTGGACCTGCTGTACGCGCTGATCGACCCGCGCATCCGCGACCGGACGGCTTCGTGAAATTCCGCCGCTTCCTGCGCCAGCGCGGCGGCG
>CAMCJI010000399.1 GCA_945874805.1 Asaia bogorensis
GGGGCAGAGCCCGCCGGTCGGCGCGGGAGCGGGCGGCGGTGGCGGCAGCGCCTCGGCGAGTGCCAACGGCATGGCGGGCGGGGCTGGCGGGCGCGGTGGCGGCGGCGGCGGCGGGGCAGCGGCCCTGGCCGGCTTCACGCCAGGGAACGGCGGCGCCGGCGGCGCTGGCCAGGTGGTTTTCATCGAATGGTGAGCAACATGAACGCAGGCCTGTATCGCGTGGTGACAACCCGCGCCTCCTCCATCCCCGGCCCCGATGGCGGCATGGTCGTGGTGCCCGCGGGCACCACGATCAACCGCGTGGTGCACGATCCCGCGAGCCCCTGGGCGCCGCCGGAGGGCACCGAGCTGCTGCCCGATGACGCCACCGCCTGGCGCGGCGCCACCCAGCCGCCGGCCGTGCCGGTGGAGATGGACGCCTACGTCTGGCTGCAACGCCTGCCCGCCGAGGTGCAGGTCAGCGTCGCCCGTGCCGCCCAGGCCGAGCCGCGCCTGCTCGTCGGCCTGACGCTGCTCGGCGCGCGCGGGCTGGTCGACCTGTCGGACCCGCATGGCAGCCTGCGCGGCTTCCTCGACCTCGCGGTGGCCGCCACCGCCGCCATGCCGAACCCGCTGACCCGGGCGATGGCCGACGCGATGCTGGCGGCTTGACGATGAGCGACATCGCCCCCGCCCATACCGTCAGCCATCAGCTCGGCGCGATGCTGTCGGCCAACGAGTTCCTCAAGGAGCAGGTCAGCGAGGTCCGCGCGGACCTGCGCCGCAACGAGGAGAACACGCGCGCCCTGCAACGCGACATCGGCGAGCTGGCGGTGGCGATGCGGGGGCTGGCGAAGGATGTCGCCGCCCTCGCGCAGCCGGTGAACCAGTATGTCGCCACCCGCTCGCGCCTGTCCTCGCTCGGCGTGTTCCTCGGCGCGATCGCGCTGACGCTGGGCTTCGTCGTCGGCCCGGTCTGGCCGGACGTGATGCACAAGCTGTTCCCCTGGCTGCAGCAATAGGAGACCCCCCCGATGGGAGCCCTGATCCCGCTCGCGCTGTCCCTCGCGCCTGAGATCGGCCGCTGGCTGTTTGGCCCGGCCGGCGAACGCACCGCGGCCGCCGTCGCCCAGGCGGTGCAGGCCGTGGCCGGCACTGCCGACAGTGCTGCCGCAGGGGCGGCGATCGCGCGGGACCCGGCGGCGGCGGCCGCCCTGCGCATCCGCCTTGCCGAAATCGCCGCCACCGCCGAGGCCACCGCCCGCACCGCCGAGCTGGAGGCCCTGCGCGCAAGCCTGGCCGACATCGCCGGCGCTCGCGGGCAGACCGTCGCCCTCGCCCAGGCCGGCAGTGCCGTGCAATGGGCGCCGGTGCTGGTCTCGCTGCTGGTGCTGGCCACCTTCGGCGTGGTGATGGCAGCCGCCCTCACCTCCGCTTTGCCCAGCGGCAGCGAGACGATCCTGAACATGCTGCTCGGCACGCTCGCGGCCATGGCGACGAGCGTCGTCAGCTACTGGGTCGGCTCGTCCGCCGGCAGCGCGCAGAAGACCGACCTGCTGGCGCGCAAGGGAGGAGGGTAATGGAGGCCCCATTGTGCGCCGGGGCGAACCGGCGTTAACCTTCCCCCAGACGTCAGGACCTGGTGCAACCCCGGGTGGCTCTTCCGGCCGCCAATCCGCCGGATAACATGGTCCCCGCCGCACAGCGCACCCGGGTAATGCCGGGCCAACGGGTCGAAATGTGGAACGCCCCGTGACCTCCCTGTCCGCCATCCGCCGTGCCTGGTTCGCAACCCCGCGCGCCGACGTGCTCTCCGGCATCGTCGTCGCCCTCGCACTGATCCCGGAGGCGATCGGGTTTTCCGTCATCGCCGGGGTCGATCCGAAAGTCGGGCTCTACGCCTCCGTCGTCATCGCCTGCGTCATCGCCTTCGCCGGCGGCCGGCCGGCGATGATCTCGGCGGCCACCGCCGCCACCGCGGTGCTGATGGTCGATCTCGTGCGCGACCACGGGGTGCAATACCTGTTCGCGGCCACCATCCTGATGGGCATCTTCCAAATCATCGCCGGCATCCTGCGCATGGGCTGGCTGATGCGCTTCGTCTCCCAATCGGTGATGACCGGCTTCGTCAACGCACTCGCCATCCTCATCTTCCTCGCCCAGATGCCCGAGCTCATCGGCGTCACCCCCGCCACCTACGCGCTGATCGCCCTGGGCCTGGCGATCATCTACCTGTTCCCCCGCCTCACCCGCGCCATCCCCTCGCCGCTGGTCGCCATCATCGTGCTGACGGCGATCACCGCCGCCCTCGGCCTGGATGTCCGCACCGTCGCCAGCCTCGGCGAACTGCCCTCCGCCTTGCCCAGCTTCGGCTGGCCGGACGTGCCGCTGACCTGGGAGACGCTGCGCATCATCGCCCCCGTATCCCTCACTTTGGCCGCCGTCGGCCTGCTGGAATCGCTGCTGACCGCCCAGATCGTCGATGACATGACGGACACCACCAGCAACAAGAACCGCGAATGCATGGGCCAGGGTGTGGCCAACATGGCCTCGGCCGTGTTCGGCGGCATGGGCGGCTGCGCGATGATCGGCCAGTCCGGCATCAACGTCTCGTCGGGCGCCCGCGGCCGGCTCTCCACCCTCGTCGCCGGCGCCTTCCTGCTGGTGCTGCTGGTGCTGCTGCAGGACCTGCTGGCGGTGGTGCCGGTCGCCGCACTCACCGCCGTGATGGTGATGGTCTCCGTCAACACCTTCCAATGGCGCTCGCTGCTGCGCCTGCGCAGCAACCCGCGCTCCTCCTCGGTGGTGATGCTGGCAACCGTCATCGTCGTCGTCGCCACCAAAGACCTCTCGCTCGGCGTGCTCGCCGGCGTGCTGCTCTCCGGCGTGTTCTTCGCCGGCAAAGTCGCCCGCCTCAGCCGCGTCACCTCCGAACTTTCCGCCGACGGCCGGGCGCGCACCTACTGGGTGGACGGGCAGATCTTCTTCGCCTCCGCCAGCACCTTCACCGACGCGATCGACCTGCTGGAACCGATCGACCACATCGAAATCAACGTCGCCAGCGCCCATTTCTGGGACATCTCAGCCGTCGCCG
>CAMCJI010000400.1 GCA_945874805.1 Asaia bogorensis
CGTCGCCGACGTTATGTACACTACCTGCGCGTTCGATGGCAACGTCGATCAGCCGGCCCCCGTCCTCGGCGGCCACGCGGACCTCGCCGGGGGAGCAGGCGGCCCGGATCATCACGGCAGGGGATAGCCGAGGCCGCGCAGGAGCTGGGCGGTTTCGAACAGCGGCAGGCCGACGACGGCCGAGTAGCTGCCGGTGATCTGGCGGATATGGGCTGCCGCCCGGCCCTGGATCGCGTAGCCGCCGGCCTTGCCCTGCCATTCGCCGCTGGCGAGGTAGGCGGTGATCTGCGCCGGCGAGAGCCGGGCGAAGATCACCGCGCTGTCGATCAAGCGTTCGGCGGTGCGGCCGTCCGGTGCGGTGACCACCACGGCCGTCAGCACATGGTGCCGCCGGCCGGAGAGCAGGTTCAGGCAGTCGCGCGCCTGCGACTCGGTCTCCGCCTTCGGCAGCACGCGGCGGCCGACGGCGACCACCGTGTCTGCCGCCAGGACGAAGCTGCCGGGTTGGGCGGCGGCGGCGGCCTTGGCACGGGCGAGGCGTTCGGCCAGCTGGCGCGGGATTTCGCGCGGGCCGGGCGTCTCGTCGGTGTCGGTGGGGGTGACGGCGTCGGGGGTGATGCCGATCTGGGCCAGCAGGGCGAGGCGCCTGGGGCTGGCGGAGGCCAGGATAAGCCTGGGGGGAACTACTTGAATCGAAAGGTGATCCGGCCCTTCGACAGGTCGTAGGGCGTCATTTCGACATTCACGCGATCGCCGGCGAGGACGCGGATGCGGTTCTTGCGCATCTTGCCGCTGGTGTGGGCGAGAATGCTGTGCTCGTTATCCAGCTTGACCCGGAACATGGCGTTGGGAAGCAACTCCATCACGGTACCGCTGAACTCGATCATATCTTCTTTGGACATCTCACCTCGGGGATTGGGTTGTGTGGGGCCGGAACATGATGATCCCGGGGGATAAGGTCAAGAAATGCCTTGGCCAAGCCGTAATGCGATGCTGCGGGCGTGGGCGGTGAGGCCCTCGGCTTCGGCGAGGGCCACGGCGGCGGGGCCGATGGCGGCCAGCGCCTCGGCATTCGCTTCGACCCATGTCGTGCGCTTGAGGAAGTCGTAGACGGACAGGCCTGAGGCGAAGCGGGCGGTGCGGCCGGTGGGCAGTACATGGTTCGGTCCGGCGACGTAGTCGCCCAAGGCTTCCGGGCAGAAGGGGCCGAGGAACGCCGCGCCCGCATGGCGGATGCGCGTGAACAGGCTGCCGGGCAGGGGGGTCATGATCTGCAGGTGCTCGGGGGCGAGGCGGTCGACAAGTTCGCAGGCCTCGGAGAAGTCGCGCACCACGATCACCGCGCCGTGCCGGTCCCAGGACGCGCCGGCGATGGCGGCGCGGGGCAGGGTGGGGATCTCGGCGGCGACGGCCGCTGCCACTTTTGCGGCGAAGACGGCTGAGTCGGTGATGAGGATGGCTTGCGCCGCCTCGTCGTGTTCGGCCTGGGCGAGGAGATCGACGGCGACGCGGCGGGCATCCTGGGTTTCGTCGGCGAGGATGACGACTTCGGAGGGGCCGGCGATGCTGTCGATGCCGACGCGGCCGAAGACCTGGCGCTTGGCTTCGGCGACGTAGGCGTTGCCGGGGCCAACGATGCGATCGACGGCGGCGACGGTCTCGGTGCCCCAGGCCAAGGCGGCGACGGCCTGGGCGCCGCCGATGCGGTAGATCTCGGTCACGCCGGCGCGGTGGGCGGCGGCGAGGACGAGGGGGTTCAGCACGCCGTCCGGGGTGGGGACGCACATGGCGATGCGCCGCACGCCGGCGACCCGGGCGGGGATGGCGTTCATCAGCACCGAGGACGGATAGGCCGCCTTGCCGCCGGGGACGTAGAGGCCGACGGCCTCGAGCGCCGTCCAGCGCATGCCCATCGAGATGCCGGGCTCGTCGTTGAGCATGATGTCGTCCGGCACCTGGGCGCGGTGGAAGCGCTCGATCCGGGCGGCGGCGAGATCGAGGGCGGCGAGCAGGTCGGGGGGGATGCTCGCCAGGGCGGCTTCGATTTCCTCGGCGGTGATGCGCAGGCGGTCGGGGGTGAGGGGGAAGCGGTCGAAGCGGGTGGTGTAGTCGCACAGGGCGGCGTCGCCGTGGGCGCGGACGTCGGCGATGATGGCGGCGACCACGCCGTCGACCTGTTCGGTGGTCTCACGCGCCTGGTTGAGGAGGGCTTCGAAAGCCGGTTCGAAATCCGGGCTGGTGGTGTCGAGATGGATCATGTCAGGGCCGCGCGCAGGCGGGCGATGAGGCTGCCCATCGCTTCGGGGCGGGTTTTCAGGGCGGTGCGGTTGACGATCAGGCGGGAGGTGACCTTCGCGATCACCTCGGTTTCGACGAGACCATTGGCCTTCAGGGTGGAGCCGGTGGCGACGAGATCGACGATCAGTCTCGACAGGCCGAGGCTGGGGGCCAGCTCCATCGCGCCGTTGAGGTGGACGACCTCGGCATGGATGCCGCGGCCGGCGAAGTGGCGCCGCGCGATGTTGGGGTATTTGGTGGCGACCCGGACCTGCGACCACTCGCGCGGGTCGTCGCTGCCGGCCGTCGCCGCGGGTTCGGCGACCGAGACGCGGCAGGCGCCGATGCCGAGGTCGAGCGGGGCGTAGATCTCTGGATAGTCGAACTCCATCAGCACATCGGCGCCGCAGATGCCGATATGGGCGCCGCCAAAGGCCACGAACGTCGCGACATCGAAACTGCGGACGCGCACCACGTCGAGGCCGGGCTCCTCGGTGGGGAAGCGCAGATGCCGGCTGTCCTCATCGTTCCAGCCCTGGACCGGATGAATGCCGGCGCGATGCAGCAACGGCGCGCATTCCTTCAGAATGCGGCCCTTCGGCAAGGCCAGGATCAACGGGCCAGCCACATCGGGAAGCAGGCTGGCGGCGGGGAATTCTACGCTCACGTGTCGCTCCGGGGCGGGATTTCGCCGCGGAGGTACACCGGGTTCGGTTTGGGGGGAAGGGTTTTGGGGCAGGGGAGGTAGGCAGCGGAGGCAAGGGAAGGAAGGTGGTCTTTTTTG
>CAMCJI010000401.1 GCA_945874805.1 Asaia bogorensis
TTGTTCCGCCCGTGCCATAAGTCTCGGTGTATGCCGTACTACCTGTCGGGCTGGTGACTGTGTGAGTGTGCGATGCCTGTGTCGCGGTGTGCCCGTGCGCTCCAACATTCTGATCGCCGCCGGCCGCGCCCAGCGTCGTCGCAGTGATGCCCGCAACCGCGTTGGTGATGCGGCTCGCCGCGCTGCCGTTCATGTCATCGCGGCCGAAGCCGGCCCGCCCGCGCATGTCCGGCAGGTTGAAGGTGGTGGTGCCGTCGCCGGTGCCGTAGGTGGTCGCAAGCACCGCGAACAAGGCGGCATAGGTCGTGCGGCTGACCGCCTGGCCAGCGCACCACAGCACGCCGGAGGGCAATGTGGAACCGAAGAAGGCGATTTCCTCGCCGATGAACTTGCCCTGCGGCACCGGGCGGAGCCGGAAGCTGGTGCCGTCATAGGTCAATTCGATGAGCGCCCCGCTGGGGATGTCGCCGACGGCGATGTCGGTGGTCCCGTCCCACCGCTTGATGTTCTTCGCCCCCAGCGGGGTGGCGCCGGGGCCGGTCACGTTCATCGTGGCGGCGCCGGTGTTCGGCGCCGAGGCAATGCCACGCAGTACCTGCCCGACGACATAGGCCGCCGGCGCGGGCGAGACTGTGAAGGTCAGGGCGTTGGCGCTGCCGCCGGCCGTGCCGCCCCACGCGCTGTAAGCCGCCGAGACATCCGGGCCGAAGAAGGCATGCCAGGCCCCGGCCAGCTTGATGACATCGAGCGCGGCGCCTGGCGCCATCGCCAGCGTGACCGAGCCGTTGACCAACTCGGTGCCGGCCGGATCGAGAGTGAGGATGGCGGTGCCGGCGTTGCGGAACTGATAGCCGGAGCCGTCCGGCACGCCAGCTACTGCCGGGAGCGCTGCCGTCTGGTTGCTGCCACCGCTCCACACCACGGCATTGCCGAGGTCAGCCAGCGTCAGGGTGAGCGCGCCGGAGCCGGTGACGACGCCGTGCTCGCTGGGCTCGATCCAAGGGAACACGTCCCAGGTGCCAGCGGCCAGGGAGACCAGTGCGTTGGAATTCGTGCTGTAGACGACGGTCGAGCGCGTCAGCGTGCCGGGCGAGGCGCCATCATAAGTGCCGAAGCCGATCTCACGGAACGTCGGTCCCGAGATGACATAGCGGGTTACCCGGGCGGAGACGCCGAAGGCATCCTGGAACGAACGCCTTCCGGCGGCAACGGCGTTGAGGGTCAGGGTGCCCGTGCCGGTAGTGTTGGTGGTCTGCTGGGTGGCGTAGGCTAGGATCGGCATGGCAAACCTCTCGGTTCTCAGGGCGTGAGTGACCGCTCGCCAGCAGCGCCGGTGGCGCTGTCGGGTCGCATCGCGGTGGGGTGGGGCGGTTGGGCCGGGTGTGGAGTGGCCTGGCGGGAAGCGGGAGCGCCGGTCCGCCGTCAGGCGGCGTTCTGCCGCGCGATCAGGGCTTCCAGGGTGGAGGCGAGGCGGCGGAACTCGGACACCAGCGTGCTGATCCCGGCCACCTGCTGCTGGCCGAGACTGGCCAGCACATCACGCATGGCGTCGGTGCCATCGACCTGCGCCTGCAGGATGGCCCCCAGACCCGAGGCATCGCCGGTCCGTGCGGTGACCGCGGCCGCGATCTCGGCGGTCAGCGAGGCATAACGCTCGGACGTGCCGAGATAGTCGCGGGCGACCGGCAGCACCTGCTGGGCGACGCGGGCGAAGTCATCGACCGACCCGCCGGCATCGAAGCTCTGCCGCGCCTGGTTCAGCAGCGACAGCCCAGCAAAATAACGCTGCTCCGGCGCCAGCGCGCTGCTGGTCCCCAGGGTCAGTTCCGTCAGCAGGGCCTTCGACTGGTCGGCATAGGCCTTGGTGATCGCCAGCCGCTCGGCGGCGAGCGTGCGCTCGATGTCGAGGATGCGATCGGCGGCATACTGCGTGCCGGCCAGACCGAGGTCGCGGATCCGGTCCTGGAGGTCGATGCGCTCCTGCGCGGCAGCAGCGTCGAACGCGGCCAGCGACGCCGCCTGGCCGTCGCCGCCGGTGGCGCGGGCGTAGCGCTGGGCATAGCTGGCGGTCAGCGCGGCAGCACTATTGTCCCGCCGCGCGGTGAGGTCAGCAGTCCGCTCGGCCCGCTTGGCGGTGAGTTCGTCCTCCGCGTAGCCAAAATGCTCGGCGCTCTTCTGGGCAGCGTCGAAGCTGTCGGCGAGCGCCTTCATCTGCTGGTCGAAGGCGCCCAGCGGTGTCAGCAAGCCCGGCAGGGTCTCCTTCACAAAGCTCAGGCCGGTGGCAAGATCATCCAGACCCGAGAAGGCGCGACCATCGAGGAAGCCGCCCAGCTTGTTGTCGTTGGCGGCCGAGAAGCGGAATGCGCCGAAGCCGGCGTTGAACGAGTCGACCTGGCGGCTGTTGCGGCCGCCCATCCCCGGCGCGGTGCCGCCGATCTCGATCTGGCCGGAGACACCAACGCCGTAGCGGGAGAGCAGCGCATTGGCCTGGGCGACCTGCTGCTGCTCGGCGGCGAACTGCTGCTGGGCAATGGGATCGACATAGACGCGATCGGCGAACCGGAACCCGTTGGTGCCGTCGCCGCTGATGCCCCAGGCATAGCCGTGATGCTTCGCGCCGGGGCCGAAGAAGCTGCCGCCGGCGCCGCCGATGACCCCGCCGATCAGACCACCGACCGGCCCCCAGATTGAGCCGACCGCCGCGCCCAAACCGGCGCCGATCATCGCCTGCGAGGAATGCTGAGGGTTAATCAACCCGCCAATCATGGAGCCAGCGCCAAACCCCAGCCCGACGCCGCCGAGATAGCCGCCGATGGTCGGGGCGCCGCTGGCCGCAATGCCGGCGGCCGTGGGCGGCCCAGCGACCGATCCACCCCACAGCGGGGTCTGCATCAGTCCGGACAAGCCACCGGTGCCGAACAGCGAGCCGAAGGAGGGCAGGCCCAGCTGCTCGCCGATGCCGGACAGGCCGAACATCTGCGTGATGCTGCCAAGCCCACCGGAACCGGCACCGCCACTGATGCCGGCCATCCCGCCACCTGCATCGAACAG